>JAKAFC010000029.1 GCA_021818065.1 Pseudomonadota bacterium | reverse complement strand
GGTGAGTTTCGCCAACAACGGCACGCTGGCAGCGCAGGTCGCGGTGCGCAAGACCGATGTCGCCAGCGCCGAGGGCAACCTCGCCACCGCGCAGGCCAACGTCGCCAAGGCCGAGGACGCGCTGCGTCGGCGCCAGGCGCTTGCCGGCACCGGCGCGGTCGGCGCCGAGGAAATCCGCCAGGCGCAGATCGCGGTGCAGGCGGCGCAGGCGCAGGTTGCCACGGCGCAGGCGCAGTTGCAGACGGCGCGCGCCGGTGTCACCGCCGCCGAGCAGCAGCTCGCCAGCGGCGAGGCGCTCACCGCGGGCACGGTGTTGGCCAACAATCCGTCGGTGAAGCTGGCGGCGGCCAAGGTGCGCGAGGCCTATCTGGCGTATGAACGCACCACCATCCCGGCGCCGGTCAGCGGCGTGGTGGCGCGGCGCACCGTGCAGCTCGGCCAGCGTGTGGGCCCGGGCGTGCCGCTGATGTGGGTGGTGCCGCTGGACAACGTCTGGATCGACGCCAACCTCAAGGAAACGCAGCTGCGCAACGTGCGCATCGGCCAGAAGGCCACCGTGGTGGCCGACACCTACGGCAGCAGCGTGACTTACGACGGCCGCGTGGTCGGCCTGTCGGCCGGCACCGGCGCCGCGTTCTCGCTGCTGCCCGCGCAGAACGCCACGGGCAACTGGATCAAGGTGGTGCAGCGCCTGCCGGTGCGCATCGCCCTCGATCCCAAGCAGCTCGCCAGCCACCCGCTGCGCGTGGGCATGTCCACCGAGGTGACCATCGACATTGCCGACCACAAGGGCGCACTGGTCACCGACATGCCGCCCACCGGCCCGGCGGCGCGCACCGATCTGTACGCCGCCGACTGGCAGAAGGCCGATGCCCTGGTCAACGCCATCATCGCGGCCAACGCCGGGGGCCGATAAGGCAAGGCCATGGCAAGCACCCCATCCATCGAAGAAAGCGCTGCCGGTGCCACGGGGCTGGAGCAGCAGGCGCCCAAGACCCCGGCGCACATGACACCGCTGACCGGCGGCACCCTGGTGCTGGGCACCATCGCGCTGTCGTTGGCGACCTTCATGAACGTGCTCGACACCTCGATCGCCAACGTGTCGATCCCGGCCATCGCCGGTGACCTCGGCGTGAGTTCGTCGCAAGGCACCTGGGTCATCACCTCCTTCGGCGTGGCCAATGCCATCGCCGTGCCGCTCACCGGGTTCGTCACCCAGCGCTTCGGTGCGGTCAAGGTGTTCCTCGCCAGCATCCTGCTGTTCACCCTGTTCTCGTTTCTGTGCGGCCAGGCGCCGAATCTCGAAATCCTCATTCTGTTCCGCGTGCTGCAGGGCGCGTCGGCGGGGCCGATGATTCCGCTGTCGCAAACCCTGCTGCTCTCCAGCTACAAGCCGCAGCGTGCGGGCATGGCCATCGCCATGTGGTCCATGACCACGCTGGTCGCACCCATCATGGGCCCGCTGCTGGGCGGCTGGATCACCGACAACATCTCCTGGCCGTGGATTTTTTACATCAACGTGCCCGTCGGGTTGTTGGCTGCGGCGGTCACGGCCTCGATCTACATCCGCCGCGAGACACCTATCCGCAAGCTGCCCATCGACTGGACCGGGCTGGGGTTGCTGGTGGTCTGGGTCGGCTCGCTGCAGATCATGCTCGACAAGGGGCAGGAACTCGACTGGTTTTCCAGCCCGGTGATCATCGCCCTGGCTGCCGCCGCGGTGGTGGGCTTCGTGCTGTTCCTGATCTGGGAGCTGTATGACGACCATCCGGTGGTCGATCTCAGCCTGTTCAAGATTCCCACCTTCACCATCGGCACCGTGTTGCTGGCCCTGGCCTACGGCATGTTTTTCGGCAGTCTGGTGCTGCTGCCGCTGTGGCTGCAGGAGATCGTCGGCTACACCGCCACCGACGCTGGCGAGGTGCTGGCCTGGGTGGGATTGTTCGCGCTCATGCTCTCGCCGGTGCTGGGGCGCTATCTCAGCCTGGTGGACACGCGCTGGGTCACCACCTTCTCCTTCCTGGTGTTCGCGCTGGTGTTCTACATGCGCTCGCAGTTCACCACCGGCGACAGCTATTGGGAATACTCCATTCCCACGGTGATCCAGGGCATCGCCACGGCGACCTTCTTCATCCCGCTGCTGGGCATCATCTTGGCGGGCCTGCCCGCGCATCGCATACCGGCGGCCTCGGGGCTGTCGAACTTCGCGCGCATCACCGCCGGTTCCTTCGGCACGTCCATCTACACCACCTGGTGGACCGACCGCGCCGATCTGCACCATGAGCAACTGGTCGGCCACATCTATGCCGGCAGCCCGGTAGCCAGCCCCATCCTGCACGGCATGCAGGCGCAGGGCTTCAGCCAAGAGCAGGCGCTGACGGTGATCAACCGCCTGATCGACCAGCAGGCCTACACCCTGGCCGTGGACGACATGTTCCGCCTCAGCGCCTGGCTGTTCGTCGCCATGGTGGCGCTGGTCTGGTTGATCAAGCCGAGCCGAAACAGTGCCGGCGGCGACGCCGCGGCCGGTGCACACTGAGCGTATTTTCCCAGCAGAACCCGACAAGAGGTCACGATGCAGCATCCAACTTCCGTCTTCCCCCGTCTTTCCTCCCGCGCCACGCGGGCGCTCGCTGCTGTCAGCGTGCTGGCGGCCCTGGCCTGTGGCAGCGCCCAGGCTGCTGAAGTCAGCGCGCTGTGGGGAGCCGGTCGCTACGGCTACAGCAACGCCACCCTGGCCGTGCAGACCGGGCCGCTGTGGACGCACCAACTGGCGCACAGCAGCCTCGATCTGGTGCTCGAAGCCTCGGCCGGGCAGGTCACCGGGCCGGCTTCCGGCACCGGGCAACGGCATCTGGCCCACGTCGGGCTGACGCCCTTCCTGCACTGGTGGTTCGCCCCGCAGACCGCGCTGGAGTTCGGCATCGGCGCCAACCTGTTCTCCGGCACCACGCTGGGCAGCAAGACCATTTCCACCGCGTACCAGTTCGGCGACTCCATCGGCCTGCTGCACCGCTTTGCCGGCACGCCCTGGACTGTCGGCGCGCGCTTCACCCACTACTCCAACGCCGACATCAAGCGCCCCAATCCCGGGCAGGACTACATGCAGCTGCGCGTGGCCTATACCTTCCGCTGACACGGCGGGGGCGGTGGCCTGCGGCACAATGCCGCCACCATGACCGACAGCGCCCACGAGCCCACCCGCATCATTGCCATCCGCCACGGCGAGACCGACTGGAACGCCGCGGCGCGCATTCAGGGCCATACGGACATTCCGCTCAACGCCCGCGGTTTGGAGCAAGCGCAACTCGCTGCCGAGGCCTTGGCGGACGAAGCCCTGGATGCGGTCTATGCCAGCGACCTGCAGCGCGCCTGGCAGACGGCCGAGGCCATCGCCCGGCCGCATGGCCTGCGCGTGGTGCGCGACCCGGCGCTGCGTGAGCGCTGTTTTGGCCAGTTCGAAGGCCACAGCTTCGCCGCGTTGGAGCCGCTGCATCCGGAACTCTGCGACCGCTGGCGTCGCCGCGACCCTGAATTTGCCGCGCCCGGGGGCGAAACCCTGCGCGCCTTCGCCCAGCGCGCGCAGACCGCACTGCTGCGCATTGCGGCCGCGCATCCCGGTCAGCTCATCGTGGTGGCCGTGCACGGTGGCGTGCTCGATGCGTTTTACCGCGCTGCCACAGGCCAGGAGTTGCAGGCGCCGCGCAGCTTTGAACTGCGCAACGCCGCGCTCAATCGCCTGCTCTATGCCCAGGGCCAGCTCACCTTGGTCGGCTGGGGCGACACTGCGCATCTCGACCGCAGCCTGAACGAGGGTGTGGAGTAATCCCCACAGCAGCGCCATCGTGCTCGGGTTTGGCCCGCCCATGCCCGGTCGCTTCGCTAGACTGTGGCGGTTTTCCTTTCCTCCGACGGTCATGAGCAATTCGCGCGCGCAAGGCTTGGCAATTCCTCTCGGGCTGGTCCTGGCGCTGCTGGGCGCGTCGGCGCAGGCAGGGCTGGGGCGGCCGCTGGCGGATGCGGCGCAGGATGGCAAGCCCGTCGCCCAGGTGCAGCGTTTCAGCGCCCAGGCCACCGCTGGCGCGGCCAGCGGTGCCGCTGCGGCCGTCAGCATGCAGACGGTGCAAACGCCGCAGGGCGTGACCATCACCGAATACGCCAACGCCGCGGGTACCGTGTTTGCGCTCACCTGGAAAGGGCCGTTCAAACCCGATCTGCAGCAGCTTCTGGGCAGCTACTTCGCGCCGTACGTCAAGGCCGCCAACGCGCAAACGCAGCAGCTCAACCTGTCCATGGTCAAGACCGACGCCATCGTGGTGCATGTGGCCGGCCGCATGCGCGGCTTTGTCGGTGTGGCCTGGGTGCCCACCCTGGTGCCGGCCGGGTTCGATCCGTCGCAGCTCCAGCCCTAGGCCCTCGCCTGGCATGTCCATGCCCACGTCCGCTTCGCCCGTGGCCAGAGCCTCGCTGTTTTTCAGCCTCACCTTGGCTCTGTGCGTCAGCCTGTTGCTGACGGCTTGCGGCGGCGGCGGAGGCACGCCCAACGCGGCCCTTGCGGTGTCGCTACCGAACGCCGCGTCCGGGGCCAATGTCGCGGTGGTCAACATCCGGCAACTGGCGGGCAATACCACCAGCCTCACCGCCAACACTCCTTACGTCAGCGTGAAGGTGTGCGACGTTGCGGGCAACTGCCAGACCATTCCCGATGTCATGGTGGACACCGGCTCGGCGGGCTTGCGGCTGTTTGCCAACAAACTCGGGCTCAATTTGCCCGCCATCTCGGCCGGTTCAGGTGCAGGCGCGCTGGCGGCTTGCGCCCAGTTCGCCTCGGGCTACGCCTGGGGCAGCATGCACCTGGCGACGGTGCAGATTGCGGGCGAAAGCACCGCCCAGCCCATTGCCGTGCAGCTGATGAACGACCCGTCGCTGCCCGCCGCGCCCGCCACCTGCGCGGCGCAGGGCGTGGATTTCGCCGCGCGTTTCGCGCCAACGGCCAACGGCATCCTGGGAATCAGCAACTTCGTCCACGATTGCGGCACAGGCTGCACCGCTGCCACCCCTGTGGATCAGCGCCCGGCGATGTATTACGCCTGCAGTGGCGGCACTTGCACCGCCACTGCCGCCGACCTGACGCAGCAGGGCACCAACCCCATCGCGGCGTTTCCTGTGGACAACAACGGCAGCATTCTGTCGCTGCCCGCGGTGCCCGTGCCCGGTGGTGCCAGCAGTGCCACCGGCACGCTGACCTTCGGCATCGGCACCCAGAGCAACAACGCCCTGCCCGCCGGGGCCCAGATCGTTCCCATCGATCAGGACGCCTATGTCGATGGACTGATCGACGGCGTTGCAGGACGCGGCTTCATCGACAGCGGCTCCAACGGCTACTTTCTCGACCTGCAGCCCAGTGTGCCGCGCTGTGCGCCCACTGCGGACGCCAGTTGGTATTGCCCGAGCACTCCGGTCTCGCTCACCGTGCAGATCGCGGGCACGAACACGGCGCAGAGCATCGTCATCGGCAACGCGCAGACCATGTTCAACACTGGGTACACCGCGCTGCCCGCGCTGGGCGGCACCGCAGCCATTGCCAACTTCGCCGACCTCGGCCTGCCTTTTTTTTACGGTCGCCCCATCGCGACCGGGCTCGAAGGCAGCAACGCCAATGCGCCCTACGGCTATTGGGCGTTCTGAATGTTGTCATGCTGACCGGTTTGAATGCTCGATTTGAAGTGCGCCCTGTTCTGCCACCAACCGACTGACGTCCGTCACCATGCGCTCCCGACTCACGCCGCCATCCTCGCGCTTGCTGCACGCAGCTGTTGCTGCCACCACTGCCCTGCTTCTCGCCGCTTGCGGTGGCGGCGGCGGCAGTGGCACGGCGACAACCACTCCGGAAGCGAGCGCGCCGACGGTCAGCCCACCCGCCAGTGCCAGCAATCTGGGCGCAGGCGTTGGCCTGCCAACCGCTACCGGCGCCAATGTCGCGCAAGTCACCATTCGCCAGCTTGCCAGCAACACCACCACGTTGACCGCCAACACGCCTTACGTCAGCGTCACGGTGTGCGCGCCCGGCGGCAGCGCCTGCCAGACCATTCCCGATGTGTTGGTCGATACCGGCTCGGCCGGTCTGAGGGTATTCGCCAGCGCCTTGACGTCGCCCGCAGCCTTGCCCACCATCGCCGCAGGCGGGGGCACGCTGGCGGCCTGCGCCCAGTTTGCCTCGGGCTATATGTGGGGCGGCATGCGGCAGGCCACGGTGCAGGTTGGTGGCATGACCACCGCCACCGCCATTCCCGTGCAGGTGATGGGCGACTCCACCCTGCCCGCCGCGCCCAGCGCCTGCACCAATCTGGGCGGTACCGACTTTTCCCGCAGCTTTGCCGGGGTGGCCAACGGCATCCTGGGGGTGAGCAACCTGAAGTACGACTGCGGCGCAGCCTGCGCCCGCTCGGCCAGCAATGGCGTGTACTTCGCCTGCTCCGGCAGCAGTTGCACCGGCGCCACCGCGGCGACGTCGCAGCAGGGTATCAACCCGATTGCCGCGTTCCCCAGCAACAACAACGGCAGCATCCTGGCGCTGCCCGGCGTGCCGCTGCCCAATGGCGCGCCCAGCGCCACGGGGGCGCTGATCTTCGGCATCGGCACGCAGGCCAACAACACCCCGAGCAGCGGCCAGACCTATCCGCTCGACAGCTCGGGCAACCTCAACCTCACCATCAACGGCGCGGCGCAGTCGGGCTTCGTGGACAGCGGCTCCAACGGCTATTACCTGGCGCTCAGCGGCGTGCCCACCTGTTATTCCGGTTTTTACTGCCCGACGACGCCATTCAGCCTGGCGGCCAGCCTGCAACTGGCGAACCAGACCTACGGCACGGCGCAGACCCTGGTCATCGGCAATGCGCAAACGCTGTTCAACACGCAGAACGCCGCCTTGCCCAGTCTGGGCGGCACGGCGGCGGTGGCGAATTTTGTCGACCTGGGTCTGCCGTTTTTCTACGGCCGGTCGATTGCCACCGGCATCGAAGGCACCAGCACCACGGCGCCCAACGGCTACCTCGTCTACTGACCGCTGCGGCGTGGCGTCGCTCAGCCGCCGAACAGGTCGCCGCCCGGGCGTTGCGGGGCGGTCAGACCCAGGTGGGCATAGGTCGCGGCGGTGGCGATGCGACCGCGCGGGGTGCGCTGCAGGTAGCCTTGCTGGATGAGATAGGGCTCGATCACGTCTTCGATGGTGTCGCGCTCTTCGCCGATGGCGGCGGCCAGGTTGTCCAGGCCCACCGGGCCGCCGTCGAAGCGGTGCACCACGGCTTCGAGCAGCTTGCGGTCCATCACGTCGAAGCCCAGCGGATCGACATCGAGCATGCGCAGCGCGGCGTCGGCCACGGCGGCGCTGATTTGGCCGCGCGCCTTGACTTCGGCGTAGTCGCGCACACGGCGCAGCAGGCGGTTGGCGATCCGCGGCGTGCCGCGCGCGCGGCGGGCGATTTCGTCGGCGCCATCGGCCTCGATGTCGGCCCCCAGCAAGCCGGCCGAGCGCTGCACGATGCGGCGCAACTCTTCGGCGGTGTAGAACTCCAGCCGGGCGACGATGCCGAAGCGGTCGCGCAGCGGGTTGGTCAGCATGCCCGCACGGGTGGTGGCGCCCACCAGGGTGAAGGGCTGCAGGTCGATCTTGACGCTGCGCGCCCCCGGCCCCTCGCCGATCAGAATGTCGATCTGATAATCCTCGAGCGCCGGGTACAGAATCTCCTCGACCACCGGCGACAGGCGGTGGATTTCGTCGATGAACAGCACATCGTTGCGCTCCAGGTTGGTCAGCAACGCAGCCAGATCACCGGCGCGCTCCAGCACCGGGCCGGAGGTGGAGCGCAGGTTCACCCCCATTTCGCGGGCGACGATGTGCGCCAGCGTGGTCTTGCCCAGCCCCGGCGGGCCGAACAGCAGCACATGGTCGAGCGCCTCGGCGCGGGCACGCGCGGCGCCGATGAAAATATCGAGCTGTTCGCGCACCCGCGTCTGGCCCACATACTCGTCGAGCTTGTGCGGGCGCAGCGCGCGCTCGGCCACGGTTTCCTGCGGCGATGCCGCCGTGGCGGCAATCACCCGCGCGGGGCTGGCGGCAAAGGCATCGGGTTCAATGGGCACGGCGGGCGGACGAGGAACTGGGAATCTGCACAGCATAGAGCATCGCCGTCGCCAGCCTGCGGCGCGGCGCGGGAAACCCGCTGCGCCCCCGACGCGCGGTTCAACCCCGCAGCAACGCCTCCTCGGCCAGCGCCAGCGCGTCGGGCAGACCCGACAGCACCACCGTGTCGCCTTCCTGCAGCAGCAGGGTGGGCGCGGGCTTGATCACCTGACCGTTGCTGCGCCGCACCTGGGTGACGCGGGCGCCGTCGCGGCCGACGGCGCGCAGCGTCTGCCCCACGGCGGCGGCCTCGGCGGGCAAGGTCACCGACAGCAGGCGTGGCTGCTCGGCGTCTTCCAGCGAGGCGTCGTCGCTGCCGTGGAACCAATCACGCAGCAAACCGTAGCGCGCCGCCCGGGCGTGGCGCACGCGCTTGAGCACCCGCGGCAGCGGCACGCCCACCAGCGCCAGGGTGTGCGAGGCCAGCATCAGCGAGCCTTCGAGAATCTCCGGTACCACCTCGGCGGCCCCGGCCTGGCGCAGTTCTTCCAGCGGGCCGTCGTCCATGGTGCGCACCACCACCGGCACATGCGGCGCGTGTTCGCGCATGAGTTGCAGGATGCGCAACGCCGATTGCGTCTCCACATAGGTGATGACCACGGCGCTGGCGCGCTGCAGACCGGCGGCTTGCAGCGTCGCCAGCCGGGTGGAGTCGCCGTACACCACGTTCTGCCCCGCGGCCTTGGTCTGGGCCACGCGGTCGGGGTCGAGGTCGAGGGCGATGTGGGCGATGTGCTCGGTGTCGAGCAGTCGCGCCAGGTTCTGCCCGCAGCGGCCGAAGCCGCAGATGATGACGTGGTTCTGCGCCTTGAGGGTGCTGCGCGCGATGTTGGTGAGCTGCAGCGACGCCAGCATCCAGTCGGCCGACGAGATCTTCAGCACGATGCGGTCGATGTATTGCCCCAGCAGCGGGGTGTAGAGCATGGAGAGCACCATCGCCGCCAGCACCGGGTTCAGCACCTCCGGGGCGATGAGCTTGCTGCCCGAGGCAATGTTCAGCAGCACGATGCCGAACTCCCCGGCCGGCGCCAGCCACAGCCCGACGCGCAGGCTCAGGCCCGGCGGCGTCTTGCGCAACCGCTCGATGCCGAACACCAGTGCCGCCTTGACCAGCGGCGGCAGCAGCGCCAGCAGCAGCACCAGCCACCACTGCGCCAGCACCAGCCGCCAGTCCAGCAGCATGCCGATGGTGATGAAAAACAGCCCGAGCAGCACGTCGCGGAACGGGCGGATGTCGGCTTCCACCTGCGCCTTGTAGGGCGTTTCGGCAATCAGCATGCCGGCGAGAAACGCACCCAGCGCCAGCGACAGCCCGGCCAGCTCGGTGATCCACGCCAGGCCCAGGGTCAGCAGCAACAGGTTGAGCATGAACAGCTCGTCCGACTTGCGCTTGACGACGATGCGCAGCCACGGCTTGAGCAGTCGCCCGCCCGCCAGCAAAATGACCGCCAGCACCAGCAGCGCCTTGAGCGCGGCGAACAGCAGCAGTCGCGGCAGCTCACCGCTGTGCGACGCCAGCGCCGGGATGAGAATGAGCAGCGGCACCACCGCCAGATCTTGGAACAGCAGCACGCCGATGATGTGGCGGCCGTGCTCGGAGTCGAGTTCGATGCGTTCGGCCAGCAGCTTGACCACGATGGCGGTGGACGACATGGCGAACGCGCCGCCAATGGCCAGCCCGGCGCTGACCGGCTGGTTCCACACCGTCGGCAGCAGCAACGCCACCCCCAGGCTGGCCAGCAACGTCAGCACGATGGACCCCGCCACCTGCGCCGCGCCCAGGCCGAACACCAGCGAGCGCATGGCCTTGAGCTGGCCCAGGCTGAACTCCAGGCCGATGGAGAACATCAGGAACACCACGCCGAACTCGGCCAGATGCTGCAGCCCGGCGGTGTCGCCGGCCAGCGCCAGCGCGTTGGGGCCGATGACCACGCCCACCGCCAGATAGCCCAGCATCGGCGGCATGGACAGGGCGCGGAACAGGGCCACGCCGATGACGGCGGCAACGAGGTAGAGCAGGGTGAGTTCGAGGCCGGTCATCGAGGCGAGGCGGACGTGGGGCAGAGGGTGGATGGAGGTCGACAGAGCATAAGCCATGCCCGTCGTACCTCTTTGGGCAAATGTCAGTAAAATGGGCAACGTAGTAACGCAAAAGCAGGTCGTTTTGTTGAACCTCATCCGCGCCCTGCCAGCCTCGTGCCCGGCAGCGGACCGATTGAATTCCCCAAGTGATTTCTGGCGTGTTTCTGCATGACGCGGCGCAGTGCCGCGCGCTTCATTCACTTTGAGAGGACATCTCCATGACGATGCAAACCGGTTCGGTCAAATGGTTCAACGACAGCAAGGGCTTCGGCTTCATTGCGCAAGACGGCGGTGCCGACGATCTGTTCGTGCACTTCAGCGAAATCCAGGGCAACGGCTTCAAGACTCTGGCCGAAAACCAGCGTGTGCAGTTCGAGGTCAAGCAAGGCCCCAAGGGCCTGCAGGCTTCCAACGTCACGCCGCTCTGACACCACGGCCGAACGAAAAAACCGCAGCCTCGGCTGCGGTTTTTTTATGCCCTGCGTAAGCGGTGCGGCTCAGGGTTTGGGTTTGAGCCGCAGGATCCACTGCGCCAGATCGAGCGCCTGCTGCGGGTTGAGGTCGCCATCGGGCGCGTAGGCCGGCATGGGAATCACCCCCCAGGTTCCCTGGTGGCCGTTGAGGATGGCGTCCTGCAAGATGGCGGCAGCCTGCGGGTTGTGGGCGTAGCGCTGCGCAATGGCGCTGTAGGCTGGCCCCACCTTGCGGTGATGCAGGGCATGGCAGGCGAAGCAGCCTTCCGACGCCGCCAGCTTGTGCATCGCCGCATCCGACGCCGCCTGCGCTGCGGCGGGCAGGCCAGCGAGCAGCAGCGCTGCCAGCAGCGCCTTGGGCAAACGCGGGATCACTTGAACTGCTGGCCCATGGTCGCGCCCTTGGAGAGCTGGGTCAGGTAGGCCACCAGGTCAATCATCTCCGGGCTGTTGTACCCCGGCGGCTTGCCCATGATGCCGGCTCGCACGCAGTGCACGATCTGCCGCTCCAGGGTGTAAACCGCCTGCTTCTTGGCCTTGAACTTGGGATATTTGGCCGCGGCGCCGATCAGGCTGGGCAGATGCGCCCCGGCCGGGGTGGTGCCTTCGGTCTTGCCGCCATCGGTGTGGCAGGCGGCGCAGGTCATCACATGGCTGCTGAAGGCGTTGGGCGGCACCCAGGTCTGTTTGGAGCCGAAGGTGTCGTTGGCGAAGATCTGCGCGCCCTGCGCCGCAGCTTCGTCGATGGACGACACCTTGGCCGTGGCGGTGAACTTGCCTGCGGGCGCGGTGCCGGCCAGGGCGCTTGCCGCGCCGGGCAGCAGCGCGACAAGCAGCGCAGGAACGAGGACGGATGCGGCAAGCGGGCGGTGCATGGTCTGTCTCCTCTGTGGGTTGGGCGAATCCTGTGCGCTCGATTGTGCTGCGTGCGGCCGGGCGCGGCGGTGAGAAGATGCGTGCAGATGTTGCAGGGTGTGGCCGCGCTATGGCCCACTGCGGTGGCTGGGCAGCGGGCCACGGCTCTGGTACTACGGGCAGCGTCGGCGGCCCGCAGGCGCGCGGCTTGTTTTGCGTGCCACCAAGGCCGTCGCGGCGCAGACATGCTGGCGGGAGGCGAATGAACGACTTGCTGCTGGGGGGCTTTTCCGTCCTCGCGGCCATTTTTCTGTTTCTCCACGGCCTGGAGGCGTTTTCCGACGAGGTCACCCGCCTCGGGGGCGAGCGCCTGCGCCTGGGACTGCAGCGCCTGACACGCAGCGACTGGCGCGCCGCGCTGGTGGGTGGCGTGGTCACGGCGGTGGTGCAGTCGTCGTCCGCCGTGACGTCGATGGTGGTGGGGCTGGCGCAAAAGCGCACGCTGAGTACCAGGGCTGCGGTGGGGCTGATGATCGGGGCCAATGTCGGTACAACGCTGACGGCCTGGCTGGTGGCGAGCAAGATCGAAGGTTTGGGGCCGATTTTTGTCACCCTGGGCGGGCTGTGGTCGCTGTTTGCGCCGCGGCCGTGGCGGGCCTACGGCAAGGCGGTGTTCTATTTCGGGCTGATCTTTCTGGCGCTCGATCTGGTGGCGCAATCGCTGGCGCCGTTGGCGCGCGGCCCGCAGCTGGCGGCTTGGCATCCCTTGCTGCAGTCGCCGGTGATGGCGCTGCTGTTCGGCACGCTGCTCACCGCGTTCGTGCAGTCGTCGTCGGTGGTCAGCGGATTTGCCGTGGTGGCGGCGTCGCAGGGCATTCTGCAGCCGTCGGTGGCGGTGTGGATGGTGGCCGGGGCCAACCTGGGCACCACGTCCACCGCGCTGCTGGCCAGCAGCGGCATGGGCGCGCTGGCGCGGCGGCTGAGCCTGACCAACACCGCGTTCAACCTGCTGGGCGTGCTGCTGTTTGCCAGCGTGTTGCAGCCGGTGATTGCCGAGGTGATGACGCTGCCCCTATCGGCGGCACGCCAGGTGGCGTTGGTGCACACGCTGTTCAACCTGTCCGCGGCCGTCGTCGGCTTGGCCGTGCTGCCCTGGCTGTGGCCGCGGCTGCAGGCTTGGCTGTTGCGGGCCTGACCACGGCCAACGCCAGGTCAATCGCGTTGCATCACCGCGCCGAAGTCGGCCGCCTTGGCGTTGTACAGGCTGGAGGTCACGAGCACGTCCACGCCGCTGGCGGCGAATTGCGCGGCGTTGTCCGGGCGGATGCCGCCCGCGGCGTTGATGGTCAGGCGCGGCTGCAGCGCGCGCAGCTGCGGCACCAGCGCGGCGAGTTGCTCCACGGTCATTTTGTCCAGCTGCACGCCGTCGGCCCCGGCGCGCGCCGCGGCCAGGGCGTCGGCGGCATCCTCGGCCTCGATGAGCACGAACTTTTCCGGGCTGTGCGCCTTGGCGCGCTAGACGAGCTGCGCCGCGTCCAGCCCGGGGAGAAACGCGCGGTGCTGGGCGAACACCAGAATGGTCTCGGACAGCCCGGCGCGGTGCACCATGCCGCCGCCGCACATCACGGCGTAATGCTGCAGCCGCCGCGCGCCGGGAAACGCCTTGCGCGTGCCGGCAACCTGGATGCGCGGATTGCCGGCGCGCGCCGCAATGACCATCTGCCGCGTCGCGCTGGCGATGCCGCCGAGGTATTCGAGCAGGTTCATGCCCTGCTTCCAGGCGACGTGCAGCGCGTGGGCGTTGCCGTGCAACCGCAGCACCGGCTGCCCCGGCGCGGTGGTGTCGCCGTCGGCGGCCAGCGGTTCGGCGCGCAGGCCCAGCGACTGCGCCAGGCGCAGCAGCGGCGCCATGCCGGCGAGCACCCCCGGCTGCCGCGCGGTGTAGGTCAGGCGGCCGGGCGCGTCGGGCAGGCCGAGGGCGCGGGTGGTTTCGTCGTGCAGCGGCACGTCTTCGGTGATGAAGTGGTCGATCTCAGCTTGCGTGAAATACATCATGTTTGGACAGCTCCCGGTTTTGCAGAACACGCACGGCGGCAAACAGCAGCAGGCTGAACGCGCCGAGCAGCGCGCTGAGCACCGCCGCCTGCGCCGTGTCACCGTTGGTCACGGTGTTGAAAATCGCCAGCGACAGCGTTTCGGTGCGGCCGAGGATGTTGCCGCCGAGCATCAGCGACATGCCGACTTCGCCCATGCCGCGCGTCAGCGCCAGCAGCAGGCCGCCGAGCAGCGCGGGCAGGGCGATGGGCAGGTGCAGGGTGAGGTAGACGTTGTGCGGGCTGCGCCCCAGGGTGAGGGCGATGTCGTGCCAGACGCGCGGATGCGTCTGCAGCGCGGTCTGCAGCGTCTTGACGGCCAGCGGCAGGCCGGCGAGGAACGCCGCCAGCCACAGCCCGGGCAGCGTGAAGATGAAGTTCACCCCAACCGCCTTCAGGGCTTGTCCCAAAGGGCTTCCGCGCCCCAGCAGCCAGAGCAGCGCAAAGCCGATGACCACCGGCGGGAACACCAGCGGCACGGTGACCAGCGCGTCCAGCCACGCCGCGCGCTTCAGGCCGAACTGCAAGGCGTAGGCGATGGCCACCGCCCCAAGCACATAGGCGGGCAACACGAGCACGGCGATCTTGGCGCTCAGCCCAATGGCATGCCAGGCGTCGGGCGACAGCCCCATCGCACGCCGCCGACTTACAGCCCGTTGTCGCGCAGCGTGGCGCGGGCCGGGTCGGTTTGCAAAAAGCGCGCGAAGGCGGCGCGAGCGCTGGCCGTCGCCGGGTCGCCCGCGCTCGCCGCGGGCATGGCGGCGATGATGTCGATGGGGGCGTAGCTGCCGGGGCCGGGTTGCAGCGCGATATAGCCGCCGAGTTGTCCTTTGACCGCCAGGGCCTCGGTGAGGTTGAGGAACCCGGCGTCGATCTGTCCGGAGGTGAGGTAGGCGCTGACCTGCGGCAGGGTCTGCACGATCTTGAGCTTGTCCTGCAGCGGCTCCCACAGCCCCTTGGCCTGCAACCAGGCTTTCCCGGCACGGCCGAAGATGGTCTGCGGGTTGGTCATGCACAGGGTTTGCATGCTCGGCAGATCGCGCACCGGGTCGGTGATGGGTTGCGGGCTATAGCGGCCGAGCAGCTTGCGCCGCCAGGCGAGCACCATGGTGCTCTGGCCCAGCACCACGCGTTGCGGCAGGTCGAGGTCTTTGTTTTGCGCAATCAGCTCCTCGTCGCCGATCAGGGCATCGACGCGGCCACTGGCGCGGATCTGGGCGAAGAGCTGCTGCAGGTTGCCATAACTGCGCTCCACCGAGGCGCCAGTCTGTGCCGAAAACGCCGCGCACAGCGCCTCGACCGGGCGGCGATAGCCCGCACCGGCCATCACCAGCAGCGGTGTGCCGTCGGCGGCGAAGGCGCGGGGGAAAGCGGCTGCGCCTGCCGCAAGCGCCAGACCTTGGGTGAAGAGGCGGCGCGATGGGTTGATGCACTGCATGGTCGAACTGTCCTCAAAATCCATGGGCCTGGCGGTGGCGGAACACCTTCCACGCCGACAGCGCCAGAATGGCGGCGAGCAGCAGCCCCAGGCCCTCGGTTGGCACCAGACCGACCAGCAGCCCGCCCGCAGCCGCCCCCAGCAGCGAACCCACGGCCATGGCCAGCAGCAGCGCGCGTTGCTGGCGCAGCACGGCAAACGCCGCGCTTTCGCGGTAGCGGGCAAAGCCGACGATCATGGTCGGCAGCGAGATGAGCAGCGACAGGCTGCCCGCCAGCTTCACGTCCACTCCCCACAGCAGCACGATGGTGGGGATGAGCAATTCGCCACCCGCCACGCCCATGACGGCGGCGAACATGCCGATCACCAGCCCCGCAGCCACGCCCAGCACGGCGTGCGCCAGCGGCGGCATGGTCTGGTGCAGATCGGGCAGGGCTTTGAGGCCGAACACCTGCTCGGCGGCCATGGCGCAGGCTAGGGCGATGAGCGGCACCAGCAGCAGCGTGTCCAGCGTCTTGCGCTCCAGCCGCATGGCCCAGCCTGCGGCCCACCAGGCGCCGAGCAGACTGCCGGCGAGCAGATTGGCCACCACCGCCCAGTGCGGCAGCAGCACGGGCAGCGGCACGGCGTGCAGACGGGCGACGATGGCGATGGTCACCACCAGCAGCGACAGCGCCTTGTTGGCAATCACCGCCTCCAGCGTGGCCAGGCCGAACAGCCCGACCAGAACCGGCAGCCGGAATTCCGCCCCGCCCAGGCCGACCAGCCCGCCGAGCACGCCGACGGCGAAGGCCACGGCAAAGCCCTTCGCGGCGCAGGCGCTGCCGCACGGCCGGGCAGAGGCAGGCAGGGAGGGCATGGCAGGGCCTCAGTGGTCCAGATCGCCGGCCAGCGCCACGGCCTTGACCAGCGCCCACACCAGCATGCCCGGGTGCAGCTCCAGCCGTTCGCGCGAGGCGCGGGTGATTTCGGCAAACAGCAACTGGCCGTCGCCGAGTTCGAGCCGCACCAGCACGTTGACCGGGTGCGCCGCCGCGGCGATGTCGACCACGCGCACTTGCAGCTGGTTGTTGATCGAGACTTCAGGCAGGTGCAGCAGCGAGATGCTGACATCGCGTGCGGCCAGCTGCAGCCGCATGGTCTTGCCCGGCTGGCAACTGCTGCAGGCGTCTTCCGGCACGCGCAGCGTCTGCCCGGCGACCTGCAGCACGCGCAGGCCGTCCGCAGCGTCTTCGGCCCGGGCCTGGATCACCGCGACGTGGCTCTGCCCGGCGAACAGCGGCGTATCCGGCAACGCCACCGCCTCGCGCAGCGGCAGGCTGGCCTGCACCTGGCCGCCGCCCATCATCACCACATGGTCGGCCAGCCGCAGCACCTCGGCGGGAGCGTGGGTGACGTACAGGATGGGAATGTCCAGCTCGTTGTGCAGCCGCTCCAGGTACGGCAAGATTTCCTGCTTGCGCTTGATGTCCAGAGCCGACAGCGGCTCGTCCATGAGCAGCAGCTCGGGGTGCAGCGCCAGCGCGCGGGCGATGCCCACCCGTTGGCGCTCGCCGCCCGACAGCCGCGCCGGTTTGCGTTCGAGCAGATGGCCGATGCCCAGCAGCTCGACGATGGCGCCGATGTCGGCATCCCCGCGGCCGGCACGCTTCATGCCGTAGCGCAGGTTGCCGAGCACGCTCAGGTGCGGAAACAGATTGGCGTCCTGGAACACATAGCCGAGCGGGCGGCGGTGCGGCGGCACAAAGCTGCCCGCGTCCTGCCAGGTGCGGCCCTTGAAGCGCAGCGTGCCCTGCGGCCGCTCCAGCCCGGCCACACAGCGCAGCAGCGTGGTCTTGCCCGAGCCGGAGTGACCGAACAGCGCGGTGACGCCGCGCCCGGGCAGGCTTTGCGCCACCTGCAGCGTGAACTCGGGCCAGCGCAGCGTGAGGTCCAGATCGATGGTGTCTGCGGCCATTGCTCACGCCTTTTTCGGGTTGGGCCGCCAGGCGTACAGCCCGAGCAGCACGAGGAAGGAAAACACCAGCATCACCGCGCTCAGGCGGTGGGCACCGGCGTATTCCATGGCCTCGACATGGTCGTAAATCTGCACCGAGGCCACGCGGGTTTCACCCGGCAGGTTGCCGCCGATCATCAGCACCACGCCGAACTCGCCCACGGTATGCGCAAAGGTGAGAATGCCGCCGGTGAGAAAGCCCGGCAAGGCCATGGGCAGGGCCACGGTGAAAAACGCATTCCATGGCGAGGCGCGCAGCGTGGCCGCGGCTTCCAGCGGTTTGTCGCCGACAGCCTCGAAGGCATTCTGCAGCGGCTGCACCATGAAGGGCAGCGAATAGAACACCGAGGCCACCACCAGCCCCCAGAAGGTGAACGGCAGCGGATGCACCCCCAGCCAGTTGGTGAAATGGCCGATGAAGCCAAAGGGCCCCATTGCCAGCAGCAGATAAAAGCCCAGCACCGACGGCGGCAGCACCAGCGGCAATGCCACCACGGCGCCGATCGGGCCTTTCATGCGCGACGTCGTGCGCCCCAGCCACCAGGCGATGGGTGTGCCGATGACAAACAGGCACAGCGTCACCGTGAGGGCGAGTTTGACCGTCAGGGCGATGGTCTGCCAGTCTTCAGCGGTCAGCAGCAGGTTCATTGCGCCCTCACTTCACTTCGCCCGGCAGCACAAAGCCGTAACGCTGCATGATGGCGCGCGCCTCGGGCTGCGCCAGGTACTGCGCAAACGCCTTGGCCGCGGCATTGTGCTCGCCGTGTTTGGTGATGGCGTAGGCCTGTTCCAGCGGCTGGTGCAGTTTGTCGGGAATCAGCCAGGATTTGCCCTTGCTGGCGATTTGCGGGCTGAGCACCAGCGACAGCGACAGCACCGCCACCTGCGCATTGCCCGATTCCACCAACTGCGCCGCATGCGGCACGGTTTCGGCGTACACCAGCTTGGGCTCGACCTTGTCCCAGACCCCGGCGGCCTTGATGGCTTCGACCGCGCGCATGCCGTAGGGTGCGTGCTTGGGGTTGGCGATGGCGATGTGCTTGATGTCCGGGCTGGCCAGGCTTTCCAGCGTCATCTTGCTCGCGTCCATGGTTGTGCTCCACAACACGATGCGGCCGAAGGCGTAGGGCGTGATCTTGCCCACCACCAGCCCGGCCTTCTCCAGTTGGCGCGGATAGTCGATGTCGGCGGAGAGATAGAGGTCGTACGGTGCGCCCTGCTGAATCTGGGTGAGCGCCTTGCCCGACGAGCCGTAGATGATGTCGAGCTTGTCGTTGGGGTGGGTTTTCTCGAACCCTTGTTCGACGTCGGCCAGCGCGTATTTGAGGTCGGCCGCAGCGGCGATGGTGACTTTTTCGGCATGCGCCGAGGTGATGCCCAGCGCCAGGGCGAAGCCCACGAGGAGGTGTTTGCAGGATGTCATGAATGCAGAGGCAGTTCGCAGCGGCGGCACGGCGGCGCGTGCCGCGATGCTGCCGCCACCAACAAGGGGGATGGCGGGTTACTTCAACTCGCCGGGCAGCACGAAGCCGTAGCGCTTCATCACGGCGCGGGCCTGGGGGCCTTCCATGTAGGCGGCAAAGCTCTTGGCCACCGGATTGTCGGCACCGCGCTTGGTGATGACGAAGGCCTGCTCCAGCGGCTCGTGCAGCTTGTCGGGGATGAGCCAGTACTTGCCCTGCGCGGCCAGCTTGGGGTTGAGCGCCAGCGACAGGGCGATGACGCCGACCTGGGCATTGCCAGTCTCCACCAGTTGTGCGGTGTGCGAGATGTTTTCGCCGTAGACCAGCTTGGGTTCCACCTTGTCCCACACGCCCGCGGCCTTGAGGGCTTCCTCGGCGCGCTTGCCGTAGGGGGCGTGCTTGGGATTGGCGATGGCGACGCGCTTGATGTCGGTGCCGGTGAGGCTGTCCAGGGTCATCTTGCTGGCGTCCAGGGTGTTGCTCCACAGCACGATGCGGCCGTAGGCGTAGGGGTGCGCCGGGCCGATGGCGTCACCGGCCTTGACCAGTTCGCGCGGGTAGAGGATGTCGGCGGAGAAGAACAGGTCGTAGGGCGCGTTCTGCTGGATCTGCGAGGAGAACTTGCCCGAGGAGCCGAAGACCACCTCGATGTCGTCCTTGGGGTGGCTGGTCTTGTACTCGGTGACGATCTCCGTCAGGGCGAACTTGAGATCGGCCGCCGCGGCGATGGTCATTTTTTCGGCATGTGCAGCCGACATGCCCACAGCGACGGCGAGGCCGACGAGGAGAGACTTCAAGGGTTGGAACATGGAGGGTCCTGGGTGACGAGTGGAGAATGAAACGGGACGACGACCGCCGCGATGGCGGCCAGGGGCTGAGGGCGTGTGACGGCTAGATGAGTTGGTAGGAAATCGTTACATGACGCAGAAAAAAAGGCCCCGGGCGGCGCCCAGGGCCTACGCAAAGAGATGGATCACTCCACCCCGAGGATGACATGGGTGGCCTTGATGAGCGCGCACGCTGCGTCACCCACCTTCAGGCCGAGGGATTTTTCGCTACCGGCTGTGATCATCACCACCAGGTCGGCGCCGCCTTTGAGGCTGAGCACCACTTCGGTATTCACCGCGCCGGTGGTCACCGCCTTGACCGTGCCGCACAGGGTGTTGCGGGCCGAGGTGGCGGGTGCCGCGCCCTTCACCAGGATGGGCCAGGAGGCCTTGACCAGCGCCCAGGCCGCCTTGCCCGCAGCCAGCCCCAGGCGGTGCGCGCTGTCTTTGGTGACGATGGCCACCAGATGCTGGCCTTCGCCCAGGTCGAGCACGACTTCGGTGTTGACGGCACCGTCATGCACGGCATGGACGTGGCCTTTGAGGTGGTTGCGGGCGCTGGTTTGCATGGGGAATCTCCAGAGGTAGGAAAAGATGGCGATGTATTCAGTCAGATCGGTCTGACCGAGCGCGGAGAGTAGCGCGCCTTGGCCATCTTACAAAAAATCCTCTGAAAAATGATGAGTTTACGGTGGTGGTCGTTTGCCATGACCGCCGCAAAATATGGCGGTGCGTGGAAAACGATGTATTTCTGAAAATATATTGAGAGTGAGCTTTTGTTGTCAAGCAGAAAGTGCGCGGTGCAGAAATTGCCTGTTCCAGACTGCTGGGTCGGGCCGTGTGCCCTCGGTACAGGATGGCGCACGCCGTGCGGACAGCAGGGCACTGCAGTGGATGATTGCGCGAGCGTGATGCAGCCACAGTTCAACGCCTGCCTCGGGCGCGGACATGCCTCAGGCGGCATGCGGCCGGGCAGCGGGCAGATCGGCCGACGCGGCGCGGGGCCACGGATCGAGCGCGCGCGCCACGCCCTGGGCAATGCGCATCGGTCGCTCGCCCAGGCCGAAGCACAGTGCGGGGTTGCCGCGCGGATCGACCTCGGCCAGCTTGGTCTTGCGCTGCACCGTCAGGCCCGGCCGCGTCAGGCCGCGCAGCACGCCGTCCAGCGGCGCGTGCAGTGGTACACGTTCGCCCTCCGGGGTGAGGAGGTGGCCGATGACATCGCCAGCCTGCACCGCCTCGGCAATGCGGCGGTCGGAGACAAACACCCCGGCCTGGGGCGCATACACCAAGCGCTCGCGCCCTACACCCAGAATGGGGCGTGGCTCTCCGGCCAGTTCGCGCGCCGCGCCCTGGTGGATGACCCGCCCCAGATCGTCACCCCAAGCGGACTCGATGACGATGTCGACGTTATAGCCTGCCGTATATCCAGGGCCGATTCCGATGGTGGTCGTCTCCGGCCCGCACAGGGCGTGCAGATCATCCTGCACGGCGCTGTGTTTGCGCAGTCTTGCGTCCACCAGGGCGCGGGCGTCGAGTAGCCGCAACCAGAGCGGCAGATCGGGCGCCACGATCAGTGGAATCCAGGCGCGGCAGGCAAAGGCTTGCGCCGCTTCGTCCGGGCGGAAGACGCGCACCG
>JAKAFC010000028.1 GCA_021818065.1 Pseudomonadota bacterium | reverse complement strand
TCACCCTCCCCGGCCTGCGGCGCGACATCGCCGCGCAGCAGGCCGAGCAGGTGCATGTCGTGAAACTCGCCCTTCCAGTAGGAAAACTGGCGCAGCAGCGCCTCTTCGCGAAAGCACAGCGCGCGCAACAACCGCCGCGAGCGCTCGTTGCCCACGGCCACCAGGGCATTGATGCGGTTGAGGTCCTTGACCGCGAAGCCGTATGCCAGCACGGCCAGCGCCGCCTCGCGCATCAGCCCGCGGCCCCAGTAGGGCCGCGCCAGGTCGTAACCCAACGACGCCATGCGGCTTTGCCGCTCCCACATGAACAGACCGCAGGTGCCGATGCCGTCCTGGCTGGCCGGATCGACGAGCAGGAAACGGTCGTGGTGCTGCAGGAACATTTGCAGCACCACCTCGGCCTGCGCCAGCGTGCTCAGGGTGTCGAGTTCGTAAAACCGCGTGACGTCGGCGTCGCCGTAAATCCGCAGCAGCGCGGGTGCGTCGGCAGCGGTCAGCGGGCGCAGCAACAACCGCGGTGTGCGCAGCGTGCGCTGCGTGGGGTCGAAATCGAACGCCATGAGCCGTCCTCGCCGGCGCAGCGCCTCATACGCTGAGGTTGACCCCCGCGCCGCCTGCGCTCAGCACGCTGTCGACGTTTTGCAGGCTTTGGATCAACTGCGTCAGCGCCGTCTGCAGCGGCGAGGACGTCACCGCCCCCGAGCTTGTCCCTGATGTGCTGGAAGACGCACTCAGCGAGCCGAGCAGGCTGTCAAGCGCGCTGCCACTCGAAGTCGTGCCCGTCGACGACGAGGCAGAGGCGCCGAGCAAGGCACCAAGCCCCCCGCCGTGGTGCCCTCCATGCCCGCCGTGATGCGCGGCACTTTGCGCTTGCTGCATCTGCGACTGGATCTGCTGGTAGGCGCTTTGCGCCGTGCCGAGATTGCCCGACTGCAGCGCGCTGCCCAGCGCCTGGAAGTCTTGGCGCAATTGCCGGTACGGGTTGACGGTTTGCGATCCGGTGGACGCGGAAGCAGAAGAAACGAGCGCGGAAATCGACATGGCAACACCGTGGAAAGGGACGATGCTGCGGTTGTAAACCGCGCAGTTTGCTGCAGTGTGTGGTTTGTTTGCGCCGGACGCAACGCTTTGCAACAACCGTATGCAGACGTTCGTGCGCTCACGACTGCAGCGAAGATCTGAAGCGCAGCACGCTGATGGTGAGCATGACCGCAGCCAACGCCGCCAGCGCCGCCAGATCGGGCCAGAGCACGGCAAACCCCACGCCTTTGAGGAACACCGCACGGATGATGACCAGGAAATACCGCAGCGGGTTAATCAGCGTGAACCATTGCAGCAGCCTGGGCGTGGCCGCGATCGGAAAGGCAAACCCCGACAGAATGAAAAACGGGTTGACGAAAAAGAAATTCAGCGCGAACGCCTGCTGCTGCGTCTTCGAGTAGGTGGACAGCAGCAGTCCCATGCCGACGGCAGCGAGCAGAAACAGCGCCGACCCGGCGAGCATGACCAGCGGATCGCCGACGAACGGCACGCGAAACCAGCCGATGCCGATGGTGCTGACGAGCACGATGTCGCCCAGGCCGATGAGGAAAAACGGCACGGTCTTGCCGAGAATGAACTCCACCGGCCGGATCGGGCTGACCATGATCTGTTCGAGCGTGCCGACTTCGCGTTCGCGCACGATGGCGAACGCCGTGAGGCTGACGACCTGCAGCAGCGTCAGGCTGCCAATGACCCCGGGGATGAAAAACCAGGTGTCGTCCAGCCCGGGGTTGAACCACGGCACCGTCTGCAGGCTGACGCCGATTTGCGGCGCCGCCAGGCTGGAGTGCGGCGGCAGCAGGCGGGCGGCCTGCTCGGCGGAAAACTGCGCGACGATCTGGTTGATGTAGCCCAGCGCAATCAGCGCCGTGTTGGAATTGGTGCCGTCGACGATGATCTGCAGCGGTGCGCTGCGGCCGTTGCTCAAGTCGCGCTCGAACCCGGCGTGGATGACCACGGCAATCGCGGCGACGTCGGCGTCGATGTCCCGCTGGACCTCGGCGCTGTCGCGTGCCGTGGCCACGACGTCGAACCGCCCGGAGGCGACGAAGTGCGACACCAGGCTACGGCTGGCCTGGCTCTGGTCCAGGTCGAGCACGACGGTGGCCACATGGTGCACGGTGAACGTGGCGGCGTATCCGAACACCAGCATCTGGATGACCAGCGGCACGATCATGCGCATGACGGCAGTGCGATCGCGGCGGATCTGCAAAAACTCCTTCATCAGCATGACGCGCAGGCGCTCGAACATGGCTCAGTCCAGGCGTTTGTGAAACGCGCGCGCCGCCAGCCAGACGATGACCACGGCAAACATCACTAGACCGAGCAGCGGTTGCCACAGGTCCGCCAGCGTGCTGCCCTTGAGGAAAATGCCACGCAAAATGGTGACGTAGTAGCGCGGGTAGACAACGAGAGTGAGCGCCTGGATCGGCTTGGGCATCTGGTCGATGGGGAAGGTATAGCCGGACAGCAGCGTGGTCGGCAGCAGGGTGACGTACAGCGCCACCTGGCTGGCGGCGAGTTGGCTGCGGATGCGCACCGAAATCAGGTAGCCGATGCCCAGGATCACCAGGCTGAACAGCGCCGTGGCGGCAAACAAGGTGAGTACGCTGCCGCGGAACGGCACGCCGAACCAGTACACCGCCAGCGCCAGGCAGATGACGGCATCGGCCATGCCGATGACGAAATACGGCAGCAGCTTGCCGAGCATGACTTCCAGGGCCGTGACCGGCGTGGAGATGAGCTGTTCCATCGTGCCGCGCTCCCATTCGCGCGACACGGTCAGCGAGGTGAGCTGCGCGCCGACCAGTGCAAGGATGACGGCGACCACGCCGGGGATGATGAAATTGCGGCTGTCGAGCGTCTGGTTGAACCACGTGCTGGGCTGCAGATCGACCTGCCCGAGCTGTGACGCGCTCACGCCGTGCGCCGCCTGCCATTGCGCCTGGATTTGCGCGTTGATCTGCGCCACCACGCCCTGCAGATAGCCTTGCGCGATATTCGTCGTATTGACGTCCGTGGCGTCAAACACCGCCTGGATCGACGCCGTGCCCGTGCTGGCGAGCTGGCGCGAAAAGTCCACCGGGATGACCACGGCGCCGATGCACGTGCCCGCGTCCATCGCCGCACGCACGTCGGCTTGGCTGTGCAGCACGCGGGTGGTGGCAAACCAGCCCCCGGCGTCGAAGCGGCTGACGATGGCGCGGCTGAGCTGGCTGTTTTCCTGGTCGTAGACGCACAGCGGCACCTGCTTGATGTCCAGGCTCACGCCGTAGCCGAGCAGGCCCATTTGCATCAGCGGCATGATCAGCGCGATCGCCAGACTGCGCGGATCGCGCCAGATCTGCAGCGTCTCCTTGTACGCCATCGCCAGCAGCCGTCGCAGTTTCATGTCGCCGGCCTCGTTTCCTGTCCGCGCGCCACCAGGCGGACGAACACGTCTTCCAGGCTGGGCGTCACCGCGCGGGCCGAGACGAACTGCACGCCGTGCGCCTGCAGCAGCGCGCCCAGCGCCTGCGCCGTCAGGCCGCCCGGGCCGGCGACGACGTGGAGCCTGTCACCGAAAATGGCGGCATCGACCACGCCTTGCGCCTGTTGCAGCACGGCAAGCGCCGTCCCCAGCGGGGCGCACTGCAGCTCCCATAGCGGGCCACCCAGCCCGCGGGTGCGTAGCTCTCCGGGTGTGCCGATGGCCACCAGCCTGCCGCGGTCGATCAGCGCGATGCGGTTGCAATACTCGGCCTCATCCATGTAATGCGTCGACACCAGAATGGTCACGCCGTCTGCGGCCAGCTGGTGGATCAAATCCCAGAACTGCCGCCGCGCCTGCGGTTCGACCCCCGAGGTCGGTTCGTCGAGAAACAGCACAGGTGGGCGATGCAAAATGGCACACCCCAGCGCCAGCCGCTGCTTCCAGCCCCCGGCCAGCGTGGCCACCAGCGCATCGTCGCGTCCCTGCAGCCCGGCCATGTCCAGCACGTAGGCCAGGCGCTGCGCCATCTCGCGCTGCGGCACGCGGTAAATCCCGCCGAAAAACCGCAGATTCTCCGCCACGGTCAGGTCGCCGTAGAGCGAGAATTTCTGCGACATGTAGCCGATGTGTTCGCGCACCTGCTGCGACTGGATGGCGACGTCGAATCCGGCGACCATCGCCTGCCCCTCGCTCGGCGGCAGCAGACCGCAGAACATGCGGATGGTCGTGGACTTGCCCGCGCCGTTGGGGCCGATGAAGCCCATGACCTCGCCGCGGTCGATCGACAGATCGAGATGATCGACCGCGACGAACTCGCCAAAACGCCGGGTCAGGCGGCGCGCTTCAACGGCGATGGACGAGGGTGCGGTGGTGCTCATCGCTTGAGCTCTGCGCTGGCGGCGTGCTCCGCGCCGCGTCCGGCCTGCGCGCCTGCCGGCTGGGCAGACCCTGCAGCGGCAGTGGTGTCGGGCGCCGACAGCAGGGCGACGAACACGTCCTCGATCCCCGGCTCGGCCGGATCGATACGGGCGCTGCCCAGGTCGTGCGCGCGCAAAACCGCCTGCAGTTGCGGCGTGCGCTGTGCCGCGTCGTCCACGCGCACGTGCACGCGGTCGCCCATGAGCAGCACGCCGAGCACGCCGGGCTGCGCCGCGAGCACGTCGCGCAGCGCGCCCGGCGGTGCGGCGCTGACGGCGAGCAGCGCGCCGGGCATCGCCGCCTTGAGGCGTGCCGGGGTATCGCAATAGGGCACCTGGCCGGCGTGAAACAATGCCAGACGGGTGCAGCGCTCGGCTTCGTCCATGTACGCCGTGGCCATGACGATGGTCACACCCTGTTCCCGCAAGCCGTAAAGAATCGCCCAGAAATCGCGCCGCGACACCGGATCGACCCCGGTAGTCGGCTCGTCGAGCAGCAGCACCCGAGGGGTGTGGATGAGGGCGCAGACCAGACCGAGCTTTTGCTTCATGCCGCCGGAGAGCTGGCCGGCACGCCGGCGCTCGAACCCGGCCAGGCCGGCGGCGTCGAGCAGTTCCTTGCTGCGTTGCAGGCGCTGGCGGCGGGGAATGCCGAACAGTTCGGCGTAGAAAAAAATGTTCTCCGCAATGGTCAAGTCGTCGTACAGCCCGAAGCGCTGCGGCATATAGCTCAGGTGCAGCTTGGCTGCCTCGGCGTTGCGCAGCACGTCCACCCCGTCGAGCTCGATGCTGCCGGCGTCGGGCTGCAGCACCCCGGCGAGCATGCGCAGTGTGGTGGTCTTGCCCGCGCCGTCGGGCCCGACCAGGCCGAAAATCTCCCCGCGCTGCACGCTCAGCGAGACATCGCGCACGGCCTGCACCGCGCCGAAGCGCTTGGCCAGTGCCTGCACCCGCACGGCCGTTTCATTGCTGCTGGTGTTCATCGGCCCGGTGGCAGCAGCGCCAGGGTGGCATCGGCGGGCATGCCCGGCAGCAACGCATGCGTCGGATTGTCGATGTCGATGCGGATGCGGTACACCAGGGTCACGCGCTCGGCGTGCGTCTGCACGGTCTTGGGGGTGAACTCGGCCTGCGAGGCGATGAAACCGATGCGCCCGTGAAACACATGGCCGGGGAAGGCGTCGGTGGTCACCCGCGCATCCTCACCCAGGCGGATGCGACCGATGTCGGGCTCGTTGACGTAGGCGCGCAGCCAGACATGGTCGAGGTCGTCGAGGGTGAAAATGGCCACTCCCGGACCGGCGAGTTCACCGAGCTCGGCCTGGCGCACGGCGAGCACCCCGCTGAACGGCGCGCGTAGCGTGGTGTACGACAGGGTCACACGGTCGAGCGCGACACGCGACTGCGCGGTTTTGAGGTTGGCCTGCGCCAGCGCGATGTTGTCGGCCGCCACCCTGACCAGCGCCTGATCGCGCGCCAGCACGGCGGCCGACTGGCCTGCCGCGGTCCGGGCCAGATCGACCGTCTGGCGCGACACGGCGCCGGAGGCGATCTGGGCCTCGTCGCGCGCCAGATCGCGCTGCTTTTCCGCCAGATCGAGCCGGTCGCTGGCCACGGTGCTGCGCGCCGCGGCCAGATTGCTTTCGGCGACGGTGACCTGCCGCTGTGCCGCCACCCACGCCGCCTGGTCGATCGCCAGCTGCTGCGCGTAGACACGGTCGTCCACCCGCGCCAGCACCGTGCCTGCGGTGACCGTTTTGCCTTCGTCGAACGGCAGTTCGGTGATCGGCGCCTGCACGTTGCTGAAACTCAGCACGCTCTGATGCGCCTCGATATTGCCGCTGACCACGATCTGGTTTGCCCCCGCCCCCGGGCCGAACACCCAGCGGTGCGCCGGCGGCCACAGCCAGACCACGGCGACGGCGATCAGCAGCACGGCAAGCGGGGCGACGACGGCAAGATGGCGGCGGCTCATCGATGGCTCTCCAGTCAGCGCGGCAAGGGTTGATGGTGCGCAAAGTCTGCTGCGCTGCGCGCAGCGACCGTTTGACGCAGATCACCCGCCTATGCCCGCCGCGCGGCGGATGTGCAACCAAATGTCAGCGCAGCAGGATCGGCTCGCCCATTCCCGGGATCTGCCACGGCACGCCGCGCTGCTGCAACTGCTCGCTGAACACGCGCATGCCGCGGTCGTCATCGCCGTGGACCAGAAACACCTTGCGCGGTTTGCCGCAGCGCGCCAGCCAGGCCAGCAGTTCGCTCTGCCCGGCGTGGGCGGAAAAGCCGTTGATGGTGTGGATTTGCGCACGCACCTGGATGTCTTCGTCGAACAGACGAACATGTCGGGCGCCGTCGATGATCAGCCGCGCCAGCGTGCCTTCGGCAGCGTAACCGACGAAAATCACGCTGGCTGCGGCGTTCGACAGATTGTGCCGCAGGTGGTGCCGCACCCGCCCGCCGCTGGCCATGCCCGAGCCGGCCATGATGACCGCGCCGCCGCGGATGGTGTTGATCGCCATCGAGTCGGCAGCATCGCGTGTCATGTGCAGGCCGGGCAGGGCGAACGGGTCGTTGCTCTGCAGGCGCTGCGCGAAACTGTGGCGCAGCGCGTCGGGATAGCGGGTGAAAATCTCGGTGGCGGAAATCGCCATCGGCGAGTCGAGAAAGGTGGTGAGGTGCCGCGGTAGCCGCCCCTGGTCCATGCCCAGCGACAGCGTGTACAGCACTTCCTGCGCGCGTTCAAGCGCGAAGGTGGGAATGATGACGTTGCCGCCACGGGCATGGGTGGTGGCGATGGCGGCGATCAGTTCGTCAACCGAGGCCGCCCACGGCCGGTGGTCGCGGTCGCCGTAGGTGGTTTCCATCACCACGTAATCGGGCGGCACGGGCGGCGGCTGCGGATCGTCGAGCAGCGGACGGCCGGGGTTGCCGATGTCGCCGGAAAAGTACACCGTGCGCCTGTCGTCGCCATCGCGCAGTTCGAGCAGGATGGACGCCGAGCCGAGGATGTGCCCGGCGTTGCAAAAGGTGGCGCGCACGCCGGCGGCGACGTCGATCGGCTCGCCGTAGGCGGCGGCGCTGTCGAAAAAGTCCAGACTGTGGAAGGCGTCGGCCAGGGTGTACAGCGGCTGCGGCGGCGGTTCGTCGCGGTGGCGCATATGGCGTGCGGCCCGGCGCGCGTCTTCCTCCTGCAGCCCGGCGGCGTCGACCAACACCAGGCGGGCCAGCTCGCGTGTCGGTGCGGTGCACAAAATGCGGCCGCGGAAGCCCCGCTTGACCAGCAGCGGGATGCGTCCACAGTGGTCGAGGTGGGCATGGGTGAGCAGCAGCACGTCGATCCGGGCGGGATCGAAGCCGAAGTCCTGCGCGTTTTCCTCGGCGAGTTCATGCCCGCCCTGGAACAGCCCGCAGTCGACGAGCACATGCGCCTGCTCGGTTTCGATCAGGTGGCACGAGCCGGTGACCTGCTTGGCTGCACCATGGCACGACAGGCGGATCATGGCGCCGCCCCCTGCGCCAGCGTGCTATCCCCGCCGGCGACGAGTTCCAGCACCGCGGCGGCGAGATCGGCATCGAGGGAGATGACGTCCACCCCCGGCGCGCCCACCCCGCTGTCGGTATCGGCCACGGCGATGATGCTGCGCATTGCCCGCAATCGCAGCGCGCGGCTGATCCGCATCAAGCGCTACCGGCTGCCGCTGTGCCGTGGGGCACGTCACCGCGGCACGCCGAGGCGCCCGCGGCCAGCGCACAATGCGCGGCGAACACTTCCGACTCGAGCTGCAGCGTGACGTGGGTGATCTCGAATTCGTCGTGCAGCAGGTGCTCCGCTTGATGCAGCACCGCCTCGGTATCGACCCCGCTGCGCACCACCAGATGCGCCGTCAGGCTGGTCTTGGAGGTGGACAGCGCCCAGACGTGCAAATCGTGCAGCGCGACCACATCACCCAGTCCGAGGAGGCTGCGGCGCACCGCCTCCAGTTCAACCGCCTGCGGCACGCCGTCGAACAGCAGATGCACCGACTGCGTCAGCAGCGACCATGTTCCCCAGACCACGACCGCGGCGATCGCCAACGAAATCGCCGGGTCCAGCCACATCCAGCCGGTGGCGAGCACGACCACCGCGCCGACGACCACGCCCAGCGACACCAGCGCGTCGGCGGCCATGTGCATGAACGCACCGCGGATGTTGAGGTCGCCTCTGGCCCCGGAGGCGAACAGCCAGGCGGTGGCGCCGTTGATACCGATGCCCACGGCCGCGACGACGAGCACCGGCCACTCGTCCACCGGCTGTGGGTGAACCAGGCGCGAGGCCGCTTCCCACGCCAGCGCCGCCATGAGCACCAGCAGCAATACGGCGTTGACGAAACTCGCCAGAATCGACGCCCGCTGCCAGCCGAAGGTATGACGGTCGCTGGCGCGCAGCCGCGTCGCCGCCAGCGCCGCCCAGGCCAGCGCCAGCGCGCCGACGTCGCCCAGGTTGTGCACGGCGTCAGCCAACAGCGCCAGCGAGTCGGCACGCCAGCCGAAAAATGCTTCGATGACGACAAAGCCGACGTTCAGGGCGATGCCCAGCGCGAAGCGCCCGCCGAAGTCGGTGGGCGCCGGGTGGGCATGATGGTGGTGCGAGTGATGATGCGCGTGGTCGTGGGGCATGGCGACAAGGGAACGATAGGGCAAGAACGCGCGGGCTGATCCAGCATGGCGCGGCATGGGCAACGCGATCAGATTATGCGTTGCCGCCCGGATGTTCAAACAGCGGCGCAAAACCGCCGCCTGGGGTGCGGAAATTGGTCGTCTGTCCCTGGTACAGCCGGGCCGACAGCCACAGCACGTGGCCAAGGTCGGCAAACGCGCGCAAATCGAATTTGAGCGCGCGCTGCGCCCCGGCGGCGCCGATCAGACGTTCACCCGGCGGCGCCAACTCCTGCGCCACGTAGTCGCCCTGCAGGATCGACTCCCAGACGCTGCGGGTGAGCTTGCTGCCGCGGTACGCCGCGCGGCTGCCAAATCCGGCCCAGGGCTTGAAAAACAGCGTGCGGCGCTGCGCCCACAGGCGCTCGGCGTTGCCGGGATGGACGATTTCGGTGTGCGGCACGTGCGCGGCGAGCAGTTGCGCCGTGGCGGCGTCGACCCCCAGGTCGCGCAGCGCCTGCGCGTCGCACAGCAGCGCCAGATTGCGCTTGTCGGCAAACAGCGCGTGCGCCCGCGGATGCGGGGTGATGACGGCACAGTCACCCTCCCAGGCGCGCCGCAGCACGGCGTGCGCCGGATCGTCGAGCGAGAAATCGGTCAGGCGGTTGTACACCAGGTCGATGGGGACGCCGTCGGCGCGCCGGCGCAGCACGCTGCCGTCGCAATCCAGCTCGGCCGGGTCGCAGATCACGGCATCGATGCCGGCGCGGGCGAACAGGCGCTGGTACAGCAGGAATTCGGCGTACAGGTATTGCTGCTGCGGCGCGGTGTCGACGATGGCGATGCGCCACAGCGGCTGCGGTTTGGCCGCATCGCGCCATTCGCGCTGGAACATCGCCAGCACCGCGGCCTCGAAGGCGTCGACCGCGGCGGCGTCGGGCATCATGTCGCGCATGGCGTCGCAGCAGGCGCGCTGCGCCCGCGCCAGCAGCGCCGACAGCAGCGCGCCGCCAGGATTGGTGTTGACTTCGATCACGCTCAGCCGCCCGGCTTCGAGGTGAAAGTCCACGCCGAGAAAAACGCCGGGGTTGCGCGGCTGGTGCTGCGCCGCCTGCGGCGCGTGGGCGAGCACGGCGGCGCGGTACGCCGGCAGCGCCGCCACGCGCTCCAGCGCCAGCGCCACCTCGCGCATGCGCTGCGCCTGGCCCTGATCGATGAACACCGGCTGGGCGGAAAACAGGTGCGGGTTGCGCTCACGAATCAGCGCCTCCAGCCCCGGTTCGCCCAGCGCGTCATGCAGCGCCTGCGCCAATCGGGCACGGTCGAGGCTGACGCAGGCGCAGGTGAGATTGAGCTGCTCGGTCATGCGATCAGCGGGGCGCCATCCACGTGGGTCTGCAGCCACCATTCGAGTAGCGCTGCGTGCCACAGCTTGCTGCCCTGGATGCGCGTGAAGTGCTGCGGCGCCTCGGGCGCGGTCAGCAGCGCGTCGATGAAGTCGCGCTGGTACACGCCGCGCTCGCGGCAGGCGCGCGAATGCAGCAGGTCGCGCATGTGCTCCAGGAAGGGGCCGCGCACGTGCTTGAGCGCGGGCACCGGGAAGTAGCCCTTGGGGCGATCGATCACGGCGTCGGGGATGACGCCGCGAGCCACCGCCTTGAGCGGGAACTTGCCGCCGTCGCGCAGGCGCAATTCGGGCGGCATCGACGCGGCCAACTCGACCAGCGCGCGGTCGAGAAACGGCACGCGCAGTTCGAGCGCGTGCGCCATCGGCAGGTTGTCCACGCGCTTGACCGGATCGTCGACGATCAGCGCGGTGACGTCCAGCCGCAGCACCTGGTCGAGAAAGCCGTCGGCGTGCGGGCGCTGCAGCTCGGCTTCGAGCCACTCGGCGGTGACGTCGGGCACATGGAAATCCGGCGCGATGAAACGCCGCCACTCGGCATGGTCGCGGTCGACGTAATGCGCGGCGAAGCGCTGCACCGGCAGCCCCGGCGCAGCATTCATTCGCGCGTACCAGAAGTAGCCGGCGAACACCTCGTCAGCGCCCTGCCCGGCGAGCACCGCCTTGACGTCGCGCCCGACCCACTCGGCCAGCAGGTCGAAGGCGACGACGTCGTGGCTGAACATCGGCTCGGTCATGCGCGCCACGGTGTGCGGCAGACGCTGCAGCACGGCGCTGTTGGGGATCGACAGTTTGTGGTGGCGGGTGCCGAAGGTCTGCGCCACCAGGTCGGAGTAGGCGAATTCGTCGGCCTGCTCGGTGTGCGCGTCCAGCGTCTCGAAACCGATGGAATAGGTGCGCAGGTCGCGCGCCGAGTCGGCCAGCAGGCCGACCAGCAGGCTGGAATCGAGCCCGCCCGACAGCAGCACGCCCACCGGCACGTCGGCGGCGTGCACGTGGCTGGCCAGCGCGGCACGCAGCGCGCTGCCGGTGGCCTCGATCCACTCCGCCTCGCTGGGCTGCGGCTGCGGCCGTGTGGCGCGCAGGTCCCAGTAGCGCCTGAGCCAGCGCAGGCCGTCGGGCTGCAGCCGCAGGCTGTGCGCCGGCGGAAGTTTGCGGACGCCGCGCAGAATGGTGCGCGGCGCAGGCACCACGGCGTGCAGCGAAAACAGGTGGTGCAGCGCCATCGGATCGATCGCGGTATCGACCCCGCCGCCAGCCAGCAGCGCGGGCAGGCTGGAGGCAAAGCGCAGCCGCTGCCCGTCCTGCGCCAGGTACAGCGGCTTCATGCCGAAGCGGTCGCGCGCCAGCAGCAGGCTGTGGCGGCGCGGATCCCACAACGCGAAGGCGAACATGCCGTCGAGCCGCCGCACGCAGTCCTCCCCCCACTGCGCGTAGGCCTTGAGCAGCACTTCGGTGTCGCCCTGCGAGACGAAGCCGTGGCCGTGCGCGACGAGTTCGGCGCGCAATGCGCGGTAGTTGTAGATCACGCCGTTGAACACCAGCACGCAGCCGGTGGCGGCGTCGACCATTGGCTGGTCGCTGGCGGCGCTCAGGTCGATGATGGCCAGCCGCGTATGGCCGAAGGCCACGCCGCCGTCGTGCCAGAGCGCGGCGTGGTCTGGGCCACGCGCGGCCAGGGCGTCGCGCATGCGCTGCACCGCGGCCAGATCGGCAGCGGCGCCATCAAAACGCAGTTCACCGCAAATGCCGCACATCGTGGCTCAGGCAGTGGCGCGGGCAGAAGGGCGACAAGAGGCGGTCTGCGACGCTCGCGGTATCGCGGCGGCCAAGTGCAGGTCACGTTCGATTTCGCGTTGATGCCGTCGCCCGGTGTCAGTCACACAGTGCTTTTCAGGTGATGCCCAATTCATCAGAGCAATGATAGGCGCTGACCGTCTGCAAGCGCTTCGGCAAAACCGAATGCGGCGATGTGAGATTCCGCCGACTTCCGTTCGCCAAAATCCGAAGTGCCCTGTGCTGTGTCACTCTCAGCACTGTGGTCCAGAGCGGCTGGACCATGCAGTCGGCGATGTCGAGCTCCTCGACCAGCAGCCCCTTCTCGACAAGGCGCTCGTAAAGCGCCTGCAAGTCGGTGCGGCGGAACTGCCCCACCGGCAGGTTGCGTGCCGGATCGGGCAGACCGTCGTGGTCGAGCAGCGCAAGCATCGCGTCCATGTGCATCTGCTCGGCGCCGCTGATGTTGCCAAACGGCCGGATGCCCCAACGCTCGTGCAGCCGCAGATACACGTCGCGGGCGATTTTTTCCTCCGCGAGGCTGAGCGGCGTGCGCGGCCCGGACGATATCGATTTCATCGTGCGCGACGCCATGCTGCCGTGATCCCCACCCGAGCGTCGTGCTCGACCCGTGCTCGACACTTGCAGCGACAGCGCGCTGACCATCACCGTAGGCTTTTGGGATCGGCGTCCCGAAAATCAGCATGCCGAGAGCCAGCAGTCAGGTTCACCCAACGATCTAGCGCCCGCACGGCGCGCGGGATCCAAAGCCTGCTCCCGCAACGGGTGCTTCAATGGGTGCCAGGGCAAGCTCGCGGCGGCCGAGGATCAGTGCGGGGCAACGCTGCGCAGGCCGTGGCCTGACGCAAGGTCTGTGCAAGCCCGACGCGGCACGATGACCCATCGCTCAGGAGACACGCGCATGCATGACACCGATCTCACCCCCAATCCGGCCAACTTTGCGCCGCTCACCCCGCTGATCTTTCTTGATCATGCCGCCGATGTGAATCCTCTGCGCCCGGCCATTGTTCATGGCAGCTTGCGCCGAAACTGGGCGCAAACACGCGAGCGCTGCCGCCGTCTGGCCAGCGCCTTGCTGGGGCGCGGGTTACGCAAGGGCGACGTGGTCGCGGTGATGCTGCCCAACGTCCCGGCGATGGTCGAAGCGCATTTCGGTGTGCCGCTGGCTGGACTGGTGCTCAACACGCTCAACACCCGACTCGACGCCGATGCCCTGGCTTACATGCTGCTGCATGGTGGCGCCAAAGCGGTACTGGTCGATCCGGAGTTGGCCGCCGTGATGCAACGCGCCATTGCCCTGGCCGTCGATCAAGGCTTGCCGCCGCCGTTGGTGGTCGACGTGCCCGACCCGGAATTCGCGCCAGATGGCACGAGCATCGGGACGCTCGACTACGGCACCCTGCTCGCCGAGGGCGATGCCTCCGCCGTACTCCCCGCTGTGACTGACGAGTGGGAGGCGTTGTCGCTCAATTACACCTCGGGAACCACTGGCAAGCCCAAAGGCGTGGTGTATTCGCACCGTGGGGCTTACGTCAACGCCATATCCAACATCCTTGAATGGGACATGCCCAAGTACCCGGTGTATCTGTGGACGCTGCCGATGTTTCATTGCAACGGCTGGTGCTTTCCCTGGACGGTGGCCGCGCGCGCCGGCGTTCACGTTTGCTTGCGCAAGGTCGATCCCCAGGCCATTTTCGACCGCATCCGTAACGAGCGTGTAACGCATTATTGCGGCGCGCCCATCGTGCACAACATGCTGGTGAACGCGCCAGCCGCGATGAAAACCGGCATTTCGCACACGGTGCGCGCGATGGTTGCGGGCGCCGCACCACCGGCAGCAGTGATCGAGGGGCTCGAAGCCATGGGCTTCGACCTGACGCACACCTATGGCTTGACCGAGGTCTACGGCCCAGCAACGGTGTGTGCCAAACAAGCGTCCTGGCAGAACCTGCCGCTGGCCGAGCGCGCGCGTCTCAACGCCCGTCAGGGCGTGCGTTACCACCTGCAAAACGCGGCCACGGTGCGCGATCCGCAAACACTGGCGGAGGTGCCCCATGACGGCCAGACCATGGGTGAAATCATGTTTCGCGGCAACATCATGATGAAAGGCTATTTGGGCGATCCGGCTGCGACGCGACAAGCGTTTGCTGGCGGCTGGTTCCACAGCGGCGATCTGGCCGTCGTCGACCCCGACGGCTACATCAAGATCAAGGATCGCAGCAAGGATGTGATCATCTCGGGCGGGGAGAACATCTCGAGCATCGAAGTCGAAGATGTGCTCTACCGCCATCCGGCCATTCTGGTGGCTGCGGTTGTCGCCATGCCCGATCCGAAGTGGGGCGAAACGCCTTGCGCCTTCCTCGAACTGAAGCCTGGAATGCACGCCAGCGAGGCTGAGATCATCGCGTTCTGCAAAACACAGCTCGCGGGGTTCAAAATTCCGCGCAAGGTGGTGTTCGGCGAAATCCCCAAAACTTCGACCGGAAAAATTCAGAAATATGCGCTGCGCGAGCAAGTGCATTCGCGTGACGCCATCGACCGATAGACTGTTTTGTTTGCTTCACGGCGCCAGACTCTCACCCGGAGAGCGCGGCACCCGTGCTCACCGGAAAGCCAAGCGGTTGCAAACCCTTGCATTTGCATGTCGCCCGCTCCGTCGGCATCGGTGCAACATGCGCCGTTGTGCGCGGTATTGCAATTCCACAGGGGCTGCGGCATGCCGTCACTCTATCTGTCCGTACGAGGCACTGCACGCGCTACCAGCGGTGACATTGGGGTGCCGGGCGCGCTGTTGTTGAGCGCTTGGGCTGGCGGTAATACCGGCACACCCGCCCGGACACCCCCGTCCAGTTACCCGACGCGGACGGCCGGGGCAGTCAAACCAAACCTGATCGGTCTGGTAACGATGGGCACTCAAAGCTGGCTGACTCAGCTCGGGGGCGCTCTCGCAAAGCCGCCTGCTCGAAATCAACGCCCATGCCGACGTGTATGCCGCTGCCGCGATCCAGGCAACGTCATCGATGCAGCATTGCAGAAGATCGTCGCTGACAACGCGCAGAACCCGGCGACCCCAAACTGGAGTTTCTGACAGCGAGACCGGCCGTTGATTGGCCAACCGTCATGCAATTCGTCATCAGCACATATCACCCGACGGAGATCGAGATGTGGAATGCGACGGCCGCGTCAGATGGACTGGAACCCGTCACACTGGCGCAGTTGCAACAATGGTCGGCACAGATCCGAGCAGCGCGCTGAACTGAACCGTCCCCAAACATTCTCTCGATGTGGCGATTGGCCATGCGTACAACCCCGTTCAAGGTCTTCTTCTGGGCTTTTGCACTGGTGATGATTCCCCTCGCGCTTCCAGCGCAAGCCGCCGATGGCAACCAGACGATCTCGGTGTCCATGTTCGGTTCGACCCTCGTCTTGCAAACCAGTGATCGCATGGCGGGCGCCATCAGTGCGCTGAACTGGAAGGGCCAGGCCTTTATCGACAGCAAGGATCACGGCCGAGAGTTGCAAAGCGACGTGTTCTTTGACAATGACGGCGTTTGTTACAACCCGACCGAGGCTGGATCTAGAACCGATGGCGCGGGTCACCGAAGCAGCAGTCGATTGTTGGCACTACGTGTGCAAGGTAACCAGTTGTGGTCGACGACCCAGATGGCATTCTGGTTGCAACCTGGTCAGTCCGCCGCCCCCCAAGTCTGCGGCAACCATCCGGATTTGCACCGCGCCGTAAACAAAGCGATCTTGTCCAAAGTTGTTCTGCGCAAACATGTGACGGTGGGACTACCCGATTTTCCCAACGTCATCCGCGAGTCGATCACGTTCGATGTGCCCGCACCCTACAAAAACGGCACTTTCGAAGTGCTGACTGGCTACATGCCAAAGGCATTTTCGCAAGCGTTTTATGTTCACCCCCGCGAGATGCGGGCCGTGCCTGCGGATGGGCGTCAAGGCGAGCAACCGTATCCCGTGATCCGCAGCACGCCTGATCACCAGTACGCCATGGGCATTTATTCACCCGGCCTGCCTCAGTCTGATTGGCCCCACGCGGGTTACGGATCCTTTGAGTTTCCTGACGTGACCAAGTGGAACTGCGTCTATCGCTACGCGCCGGTCTCCGCAAGGCCTTACCACTTCGTCGCCTATGTCGTCCTGGGCAATCTGCAGCAGGTTGAACTTGCCATGCATCGCCTCGACCAACGCCTTGAAAATCAGGGAAGGTGACCAAAACAGCCCGAACGGCGCCGCGTCGAAACGAGGACAGCACCGAGAAGATTCTCGTCAGCGGTGACCAGCGATTTGCACCGTGCGGGCGAATCGCGGCGGTCATCTCCATCCCGCGCGCGTCGGCTTTCCAGAAGCGCGCGGGATGGAGACCCACGCGACCATGCGTTGTCGGCGCGCCATCCAAGGGCAGGATTCCACGAGCAGCGCATGCCTCGGCCACTTTTCCAATGAACGACCTGATTGCAGCGCAGGAGAGTGCCGCGTGCAGCCCCATGTTGCGGCAGGTGACATGAATCGGCAAACGACATGGCGGTTGGTCTGGATGCACCCTTGATGGTCGGCGTAGATGGCTACCGTGAGGCATCTCGTGGACAGACCAAAAATCCCGCGCGCCCATGCAGATCCGCCATGTAGATCCGGATTAGCCGGAATCCGACCGTGTTGGATGACACAAGGCCTGTGGGTTTCGCCCCGTTCGGCTAAAGTCAAAACAACGCCCTCCTCTGCCTCACCACGATGGATTCTGTCTCCGCACAACCTGATCTCATGCGTCCCATCGCCTCTGTGTTGATTGTCGGCGTCGGCGGTGGTCTCGGTACATCGTTGGCGCGGGTGTTCAAGGCGGAAGGCTACCGGCTGGCGCTGGCGGCGCGCCACCCGCAGCGCCTGGAGTCGCTGGCGCAGGAGTTGGGGGCCGTCGCAATCGGTTGTGATGCCAGCGATCCGAACCAGGTTGCGGCGCTGTTCGAGCAGGTTGATCGCAGCTTTGATGCCGCGCCGGATGTGGTCATTTACAACCCAAGTGCCCGGGTTCGGGGGGCAATCACCGAGGTTGACCCCCAAGCGGTGGCGCAGGCGCTGGCCGTCAGCGCATTTGGGGGCTTTCTGGTTGCGAAGCATGCTGCACAGCGCATGCTTTCACGCGGCAGCGGGACGCTGTTGTTCACGGGAGCTTCGGCCAGCCTGAAGGGGTTTGCGCAATCTGCGGCGTTCGCGATGGGCAAGTTCGCGCTGCGGGGGCTGGCACAAAGTCTGGCTCGCGAGTTGGCACCACAAGGCATTCATGTCGCCCATGTGGTGATCGATGGCATCATTCGGTCCGCTGACCGGAACACCATAACGGACGCACCCGATGCGTTGCTCGACCCAGACGCCATTGCACGCAGCTACTTGCAACTGGTGCAGCAGCCGCGCAGCGCCTGGACCTCGGAGCTGGAGCTTCGGCCCTGGGTGGAGCGGTTCTAGGCAAGGCCAGACCGCACTCGATCCAAACCCCGATGCGGCGCCCTGGCGACGCCATCGGTTGTCCTTTTGCCCAAGTCGATGAACCCACTCCCCTTTGCTGCAGCGCTCGGCTTGACAATCCGCGACCGACTGCGTGGCACCTTCCGTTCGCTGCGAACGTACAACTACCGCGTCTGGGCTCTCGGCACAACAGTCTCCAATATCGGCACCTGGATGCAACGCATCGCCCAGGATTGGCTGGTGCTGACCCAACTGACGCACCACAGCGGATTCGCAGTGGGTGTGATCATGTCACTGCAATTCGGCCCGCCGATCTTGCTCATGTCGCTTGCCGGGATGGCTGCCGATCGGCTCGACCGGCGTCGGCTTTTGATGGTGACGCAGGCTGCTCTGGGCGCGACGGCCTTGCTGCTTGGGGTTCTGGTTTTGGGCGGCGTCGTGACGCTCTGGCAGGTTGATCTGCTTGCCGGGATCACTGGCTGTGTCAGCGCGTTCGACGCCCCAGCGCGCCAGACTTTCATCGCCGAACTGGTTGGCGATGACGACCTGCCCAATGCCGTGGCGCTGAACTCGACGTTGTTCAATGGTGCTCAGTTGATCGGCCCTGCGCTTGCCGGTCTGATGATCGCCGCCATCGGCACTGGATGGGTGTTCGTCCTCAACGGGCTGTCGTTTGGCGCCGTGCTGGCGTCGTTGTTTCGAATGCGCACTGCCGAGTTCAAGCCCCTGCTCCGCGCCAGCGGACCAGACTTGGGCCTTGGCTACACGTTGCGGTATATCTGGCGCCACCGCGAGCTCGTCATTGCCTTGACGATGCTGTTCTTGGTGGCCACCTATGGGTTGAATTTCCCGATCTTCATTTCGACCCTGTCGGTCGCGACATTCCACGGGGGCGCAAACGTCTACGGCACTCTGTCCTCGGCGATGGCGGTGGGCTCTGTGCTCGGCGCGCTGGTCATCGCGGGGCGCAAGCAACTCAGCTTGCGGGTGCTTGCGTTCAGCGCCCTCGCATTCGGCGTGATTGGGTTGATGGCTGCGGTGATGCGCAACGTGTGGTGGCTCGGCTTGATGCTGGCGGCGCTGGGTGCTGCTGCGCAAACCTTCACGACATCGACCAACAGCCTGGTGCAACTGTCGACCGAACCTGCGATGCGCGGACGGGTCATGGCGATCTATATGGGAATTTTTCTGGGATGCACCCCGCTGGGCGCCCCGTTGATGGGCTGGATCGCCGACGTCCTCGGCCCGCGTTGGGCCCTGGCCTTGGGAGCAGCATCGGGTTTGGCTGCGGCGTTGCTTGCGGCGATCTACTTTCGCCGTCGCCACAGGATCGGGCAGGAGACTGCGCCCAGTCAATTGCTTTGAGTGTGGGCCATCGTGTGTCGTTGATGGGGTCGACCCTCCTGGAAACGACCATGCCGCTGGGGGCGCAATCCCCGACCTTCTCCAAGTCTCGCGCACTCAGCGTCTCGCCACCACCACCGCCTCGCTGCCCTGTGCGAACAGATGCACGGTGGACGTCAACCCGGCTTGCGCAAAGGCCGCCTGGATTTCCTCAGGCCGCAGGAAGTGATTGCCCTGGACATGTTCACTGAGGTTCTGAAAGGCCATGCCCCGGCGGCTGGGCTCGCGCAGGGCTGCACGCTCGGCGGGCCAGGCGGGCTCCCAGATGACCACACAGCCGTCAGGCTTGAGGTTGGCGCGCAGCCATGCGAACAGCGTCTGGGTGTCTTTTTCCCAGACATGGTGCAGCGCGCGGTTCATGGCGATCAGGTCGGCGGGTTCATCCAGAACGAGCGCATGGATGTCGCCATGCAGAAAGCGGAGCCGGTTGGACAATCCGCTTTGTTGCGCCAGAACCTGCGCCTGGGTGATGTTTTCCTGGAAGCCGTCGATGCCCAGGCCGCGCAGCTTGCCGCAGCGCCGTGCCAGCGCGCGCAGGTACCAGCCATTGCCGCAGCCCAGGTCAATGGCCAAGCCGCCGCGGGCGTCGACGTCGGCAAATGCCGGCACAGCCGGGCAGATGGTGTGCTCGAACATGGGCCCGAAGCTGGCTTCGAGCATGGTGCCGAACCATGGCAGCACGGTCTCGCGCTCGGCAAGGACTTGCTCGCCCGGTCGCTCCCCGGTGCGCATGAGGCCCGCGGCCCGCTCGGCCATGTGTGCAGAGAGGACGGATTGCACGGCCATGGGCATGAGGGTGGCAGGAGCCTCGGGTCGCATGGCCTCCCCCGTTTGTGTCAGACGGAATGTCTCGCCGTCGGCATCGAGATAGCCGAAGGCGAAGGCGGCGTCGCACCAGCGCGAGACGTAACCTGGGTCAAGTCGCGCCGTCCCAGCCAGGGCCACTGCGCTGGCTTGGCCCAGGCGATGCAAGAGGCTGAACAGACCATTGACCACACCGATGTAGGCAATGTTCAGACTGAGCGCTACCTGCGATTGCTGCCGGAACTGGTTTTTGAGGTCGTCTGCTGTCATTGGGGTGATGGGTGATCGTGCGAGGATTCCCGGTGATTGTTTCACCCAGATCGCGCGTGATGCACGGCGTTGCACCTATGACCAGATACGGGTTTCGGACATTCCGCAGCCTGGAGGTAAGACTACGACACAATTCGACTCCACCCCGCTCAGGGCTGAGCCACACCTGCCGAATTCCCCCGCTTTGGGGCCTGCAGGCCCCACCAGTAAGACCCGAAAAATCAGCAATCTCTACTTCTGATCTGCACCAAGGCAAGCGCAGGGGCACCTGTGGGAAATTCGACCGTTCTCCAACGAGTACATGCATGCAGGATCGGATGTCTAAGCCAGCAATGCTGGAAAGAACAAAGCCCATGAAATCATGGGCTTTGTTGGGAGAATTGGCGGAGAGAGGGGGATTCGCTTACTTTAACCTCGTAACGCCTTGATTGTTCTAAGTTTTTTTCCATTTCCGTAGAAATGTACAACGCCATGTACAACATGTTCCGCAAACGTTTTTCGATAATACGATAAATTCCATGAGTCGGTTATCTTCCTCATCGGAATATATGCTTCGATATCTAACTCTAATCGTGACAGAATATATACACGCTTTACTTGAGTGTGTTGCTGCAGCCCCGCCGGGATAAAACGGGGGACTAGACGCGGTATCCCTTTCCACCGGAGACCGTGTCATGCACATCAAGTATCGCCAGCAATCCGCGCTGCTCTACCGCACCCACTGGGTGCGCAAGGGCGAGGCGGGCAACACCCACGGCTTCAGCCGTGCAACCTTCGTCGGCAGCCTGCCCCGGGATGCCCAGGCCATCCCAGACGCCCTCGCGGC
>JAKAFC010000027.1 GCA_021818065.1 Pseudomonadota bacterium | reverse complement strand
GCGGCCGATGTAGGCATTGCTGCGCGGCGAGTACGAGCCTTCGGGCTTGTGCACACCATCGACCTTGCCGACCCAGTCGGGCAGCGGCGCGCTGCACAGCGCCTTGCCGCTGGCGATGTCTTCGGCGATCCAGTCTGCCACCTGCTTCCAGCCCGCGGCCTGCCAGCTCTCGAACGGGCCTTCGTTCCAGCCGAAGCCCCAGCGAATCGCAAAGTCCAGATCGCGCGCGTTGTCGGCGATGTCGGCCAGATGCAGCGCGCAGTAGTGCCAGACGTCGCGGAAAATGCTCCAGAGGAATTGCGCCTGCGGGTTGGTCGACTCGCGCAGCAGCTTGAAGCGCTCGGCCGCGGGCTTTTTGAGCATGCGCACGACGATCTCGTCGGCCTTGCCACCGCCCGGCACGTAGTCGCCCTTGGCCGGGTCGAACTTCAGGATGTCCTTGCCGACCTTTTTATAAAAGCCCGCGCCGCTTTTCTGCCCCAACGCGCCCTTGCCCACCAGCGTCGAAAGCACCGGTGGTGTGGCGTACAGCGGTGCGAACGGGTCTTTGTCGGCCGGCAGTGTGTCCTGCATGGTTTTGATGACGTGGGCCATGGTGTCCAGGCCGACCACGTCGGAGGTGCGGAAGGTCGCGCTCTTGGCGCGGCCGAGTTTGCTGCCAGTGAGGTCGTCGATGACGTCGAAGCCCAGGCCGAACTTTTCGCCCTCCTTGATCACCGCGAGGATGGAGAACACCCCGACGCGGTTGGCGACGAAGTTGGGCGTGTCCTTGGCGCGCACCACGCCCTTGCCCAGGGTGGTGGTGAGGAAGGTTTCCAGCCGGTCGAGGATGGCGCCATCGGTGCTGGCGGTCGGGATGAGTTCGACCAGGTGCATGTAGCGCGGCGGGTTGAAAAAGTGCACCCCGCAAAAACGCTTGCGCAGCTCGGCGTCGAAACCGTCGGACAACGCGGTAATCGACAGCCCGGAGGTGTTGGAGGCGAAGATGGTGGTCTTGCCCAGATGCGGCGTGACCTTTTTGTACAGGTCGTGCTTCCAGTCCATGCGCTCGGCGATCGCCTCGATCACCAGATCGCACTCCTGCAGCAGTTCGAGGTCGGTTTCGTAGTTGGCCTGGCGAATCCACGCGGCTTCATTGGCATCGCCCAGCGGCGCCGGGTTAAGCTTTTTCAGGTTGGCGACGGCCTTGTCGACAATGCCGTTCTTGCTGCCTTCCTTGGCGGGCAAGTCGAACAGCACCACGGGCATGCGGGCGTTGATGCAATGGGCCGCGATCTGCGCGCCCATCACGCCAGCGCCGAGCACGGCGACCTTGCGGATATGGAGGGTCTGAGTCATGTCGGTTCCTTCAGGGATTCAGGCGAACACCGCGTCGGTGTCGGTCAGGTTTTTCGCGCCGCTGCGTGCCATGCGAATGGCCGCGGCGGATTCGGGGTACAGGCGGCCGAAGTAGAACCGCGCGGTTTGCAGCTTGGCCTGGTAGAACGGCGCGTCATCACCGGCGGCGATCTTGCGCAGCACCACCTGCGCCATGCGGGCAAAGGCGTAGGAAAACACCACATGCCCAGCCACGCGCAGATACGGCACAGCCGCCGCGCCGACTTCGTCCTTGTTGGCCATCGCCTTCATGCCGAGTTCCATCGTGAGCTTCTGCACCTTGTCGGCGAGGTCGGCCAGCGGGTTGACGAACTCCTGCATCGCCTCGTTGACGCCTTCCTCTTCGATGAAATCGGTGAGGATCTTGCCGAACTTGCGCAGCCGCGCGCCGCCGTCCATCAGCACCTTGCGGCCCAGCAGGTCGAGCGACTGGATGGTGTTGGTGCCTTCGTAGATCAGGTTGATGCGGGCGTCGCGCACGAACTGCTCCATACCCCATTCGCGGATGTAGCCGTGGCCGCCGAACACCTGCAGGCATTCGTTGGTCGCCTGCAGGCCGTTGTCAGTGATGAAGGCCTTGACGATGGGGGTGAGCAGCGACACCAGATCATCGGCATCCTTGCGCGCCTCGGCGTCGGGGTGATGCAGCGAACGGTCGAGCTCCAGCGCGACCCAGTAGGCGAGAAACCGCCCGCCCTCGGCCCAGGCACGCGCCGTCAGCAGCATGCGCCGCACGTCCGGATGGACGACGATGGGGTCGGCCGGTTTGTCCGGCGCCTTCGGCCCGTTGAGCGCGCGCATCTGCAGGCGGTCGCGGGCGTAGGCCAGGGCGTTCTGGTAGGCCACTTCGGTCAAGCCCAGCGACTGCATGCCCACGCCCAGCCGGGCGCCGTTCATCATCACGAACATCGCCGCCAGGCCCTTGTTGGGCTCGCCCACCATCCAGCCGGTGGCGTCTTCGAGGGTCATCTGGCAGGTGGAGTTGGCGTGAATGCCCATCTTGTGCTCGATGCCGGAGCAGAAGATGCCGTTGCGCGCGCCCACGGAAGCATCGGCCTTGGGCAGGAACTTGGGCACGACGAACAGCGAGATGCCCTTGCTGCCCTCGGGCGCGCCCGGCAACTTGGCCAGCACCATGTGCACGATGTTGTCGGCCAGATCGTGTTCGCCGCTGGAGATGAAAATCTTCTGCCCGCTGAGTTTGTAGCTGCCATCGTCTTGCGGCACGGCCTTGGTGCGGATCAGCCCGAGGTCGGTGCCGCAATGCGGCTCGGTCAGGCACATGGTGCCGGTCCACTCGCCCGCCACCAGCTTCGGCATGTACAGCGCCTTCTGCTCGGCGCTGCCGTGGGCGTTAAGCAGTTCGGTCACGCCCTGGGTCAGCCCCGGGTACATGGTCCAGGCCTGGTTGGCGGCGTTTTCCATTTCGTGCACTGCGCTGCCGACCAGATGCGGCAGGCCCTGGCCGCCGAATTGCGGATCGGCCGTCAGCCCCACCCACCCGGCCTGCACGAACTGATCCCAGGCGGCCTTGAAGCCCTTGGGCGTGGTCACGCTGTGCGTGGCGACGTCGTAGTGGCAGCCCTCGGCGTCGCCGCTGGCGTTGAGTGGCTGCAGCACTTCGCTGCAGAACTTGCCCGCTTCTTCGCACACCTGATTGATGAGGTCGGCATCGACCTCGGCATAGGGCGGCAATTCCTTGAGCAGGCTGGTGGCGTCGAGCACCTCGTGCATGACGAACCGCATGTCGCGCAGGGGCGGGGTGTATTGGGGCATGCGTGTCTCCTGAAAATCGGTTGGCGAAGCCTTGGGCGCGATGCTGCGCCCGCGGCGTTAATGCTGGATGAAATCTCCCGCGCCGCGCTGATGCGGCAGACAGGGCAAAAGCAGTTGCAGGCCTTCCGGCGTGGCGTGCTCGCGCAGCAGGGCATCCAGGCTGCGGCAGGCCAGGTCCAGACTATTGGGCAGCTTGAGCAAGCGGGCGTCGTGATGCAGCGCCAGGATGTAGCCGTGAATCTGGAACATGAGTTGCTGCGCGTCGGTGTCGGGCTTGAGATGGCCGCACTCGATGGCCTGGGCGATGGCACGGCGCACGGCGTCATGCCAGGTCTGGATCATGGCCACCAGGGCATCGCGCACGGCACCGGGGCGGTCGTCGAATTCCACGGCGCTGGAGATGTAGATGCAGCCTGTCTCCATTTCCACGCTCACCCGTTGCAGCCAGCGTTGCACCATGGTGGCAAGGCGCGGCATGCCGCGAGGCTGCTCGATGGCGCGATAAAACACTTCCTGCTCGAACTGGTCGTGGTAGAGGCGGATGACGGCGATCTGCAACTCCTCGCGCGAGCCGAAGTGCGCGAACACGCCCGACTTGCTCATTTCCATGCGGTCGGCGAGCACGCCGATGGACAGCCCTTCCAAGCCGATGCGTCCGGCCATTTGCAGCGCGCAATCGACAATGGCCTGCCGCGTCTGCCGCCCCTTGGCCGAGCCCCCCGAGAGTGGCTCGTCAGGCGATGCGACGGCCGCCGCGCGCTTCTCGGCTCGCGCCTCGGCGGGCTTGCTGCTCACGCGCGCTTTGGAGGCGCGGCGCGGCGAAATCGGGGGGCGGCTAAGACTCATGGTGGCAGCGGGAGCGGTGCGTCGAAAAAACGAACGGTCGTACTATTTATGATTCTGGCGGCTTTGTCAACCCGAACCGCACGATAGGGATTTGCCGCCTACACTTTGCAGCCTTCCCGCACCGCCCTGCCCCCTGCCATGTCTGCCTCTGCTACCGTCGAATCGTCCGACCCCATCGTGGTGCGGGCCGCCTGCCCGCACGACTGCCCCGACACCTGCGCCTTGCTGGTGAGCGTGAAGGACGGCGTGGCCATAAGCGTGCGCGGCGACCCTGACCACCCCACCACCCACGGCAAGCTGTGCGCCAAGGTGGCGCGCTACACCGAGCGCACCTATCACCCCGGCCGATTGCTGCAGCCGATGAAGCGTGTCGGCCCCAAGGGCAGCGGGCAGTTCGCGCCGGTGAGCTGGGACGAGGCGCTGGCCGACATCGCCGCGCGCCTCAAATCAATAGCCGCGCGCGACCCGGAGGCCATCCTGCCGTACTCCTACGGCGGCACCCTGGGTTTTGTGCAGGGCGAGAGCATGGCCGCGCGCTTTTTCCACAGACTCGGCGCCAGCCTGCTCGACCGCACCATCTGCTCGGCCGCGGGCGAGGCCGGGCTGAACGCGGTGATCGGCGGCAAGCTGGGCATGGACGTCGAACAGTTCGCCCACAGCAAGCTCATCCTGATCTGGGGCAGCAACAGTATCACCAGCAATCTGCACTTCTGGACCTATGCGCAGCAGGCCAAGCGCGCCGGGGCCAAGCTGGTGTGCATCGATCCCTGGCGCAATGACACCGCGGAGAAGTGCCATGAGCATGTGCAACTGCGCCCCGGCACCGATGCCGCGCTGGCCTACGCGCTGATGCACGAACTCATCACCCACGACTGGCTCGACCACGACTACATCGCCCAGCACACCCTGGGCTTCGACGCGCTCAAAGCGCGGGCGATGGAATGGCCGCCGGAGCGCGCTGCCGCCGTGTGCGGCGTACCAGTGGAGCAGATCCGGCAGTTGGCGCGCGACTACGGCACATTGGCACCCGCGGCCATTCGCATGAACTACGGCCTGCAGCGGGTGCGCGGCGGCGCCAACGCGGTGCGAGCCATTGCCTGCCTGCCCGCGCTGATCGGCGCCTGGCGGCACGAGGCGGGCGGGCTGCTGCTGTCGAGCTCCAACCATTTCAAGGCCGATACCGCAGCGCTGGAACGCCCCGACCTGCTCGCCGGCCGCACCCCGCGCACGATCAACATGGTGACCATCGGCGACGATCTGTTGCGCGGATCCTCGCCCGCGTTCGGCCCCAGAGTGGAGGCGGTGATCGTCTACAACTGCAACCCGCTGGCGGTGGCGCCCGAGGGCGACAAGGTGCGTGCCGGATTCGCCCGCGACGACCTGTTCACCGTGGTGCTCGACCACTTCCAGACCGACACCGCCGACTACGCCGACTATGTGCTGCCGGCCACCACCCAGCTCGAACACGTCGACGTGCACAAGAGCTACGGCCACCGCTATTGGCTGGCCAACAACGCCGCCATCGCGCCGCTGGGCGAGGCCAAACCCAACACCGAAATTTTCCGCCTGCTGGCCGCGCGCATGGGCTTCACCGACCCTTGCTTCGCCGAGAGCGACGAGCAGATCGCCGCGCAGGCCATCGCCGCCGATGCGCGCAATGGCGACATCGCCTGGGCATCGCTCAAGACCACGGGCTGGGCCAAGCTGCCGGGCGCCGCCGCGCCGCTCGCCCACGGTGGCTTTGCCACGCCTTCGGGCAAATGCGAGTTCTGGTCGCAGCGCGAGGCGGATACCGGGCGCGACCCCTTGCCCGAAGTGCTGCTGCCCTACGAATGCGCCGAGACCACGCCCGAGCTGGCCGCGCGCTACCCGCTGGCGATGATCTCGCCGCCGGCGCGCAACTTCCTCAACACCAGCTTCGGCGCGGTCGACAGCCTGCGCGCCCTTGAAGGCCAGCCGCTGCTGCTGCTGCACCCGCAGGACGCCGCCCGCCGTGGCATTGCCGACGGCGCCACAGTGCGGGTCCGCAACGACCGTGGCAGTGTGCAGCTGCAGGCCCACCTGAGCGACCGCACCCGCGTCGGCCAGGTCGTGGGGCTGGGCATCTGGTGGCGCAAGCACAGCCCGGACGGCAAAAACGTCAACACCCTCACCCACCAGCAACTTACCGACCTCGGCGCCGGCCCGTGCTTTTACGACTGCCTGGTGGAAGTCGCGGCAGCGTAAGCATGCAAGGCACACCGCGCATGGACGCGGAGAACACCTTCCAGGTAGACGACCACCTGTGGTGCTCGGGCCAGCTCAGCGCGGCCGACATCGCTAGCTTGCCCGCTTTGGGCATTGGCACAGTCATCAACCTCGCGCTGCCCACGTCGAGCAACGCCCTGCCTGGCGAGGCCGAGCGCGTCACCGCGCTGGGGCTGAATTATGTGCAGATTCCTGTGCAGTGGGAGAGCCCGCAGCCCGCGCAGTTCCGGCAGTTCGTCGGGGTGACGGCCGCGCTGGGCGAGCGGCCGGTGTGGCTGCACTGCGCCAGGAACATGCGCGCCTCGGCCTTCGTCTATCTGTACCGCAAGCTCATCCGCGGCGAGCCCGAGGAGCAGGCCCGCTGGCCCATGCGCGACATCTGGACGCCCAACCCCATCTGGCAGCGGTGGATCGACGACGTCTGCGCCGCCTACGACAACGGCGACGGCAGCGCGGCGAGCTGACCGCGCGCCGCTCCCGTCAGACTCCCGCGCGCTGCATCGACGCCAGGAAGGTCTTGGCGTCTTCGAAGCCGACGACGCGACCGACTTCCTTGCCGCCCTTGAAGAAGATGATGCCCGGCGGGCCGAACAGCTGAAAGCGCTTGAGCAGTTCCTTATCGTCAGCGGTGTTCTTGGTCACATCCGCCTGAATGAGGGTCATGCCCGCCATCTGCTGCGCCACGGCCGGGTCGGTGAAGGTGAAATGCTCCATTTCCTTGCACGACACGCACCAGTCGGCGTAGAAATCCAGCATCACGGGTTTGCTGCTGGCGGCCACCACGCGGTCGAGGTCGGCCACGGTATGGATGCGCTGGAACTGCACCGACGGCGCCGCGGCCGTGGCGCCGCCGCCCCCGCCGCCCGTCATGCCAGCCAGCGGCTGCAGCAGATTGCGGCTGCCCCCGGCCAGTCCCACCAGCAGCACCACGCCCGCCACCGCCAAGGCGACGCCAAAGCCCTTGAACAGCCGCTTCCAGCCCGAGGCATCGTCGGGCAGGCGGTCGAACACCCGCAGATAGCTGGCGCTGATGAGCAGCAGCAAGGCCCACAGCACCATCAGCAGCCAGCCCGGCAGAACCGGCGCGATCATGTACAGCGCGGTGGCGATGAGCAGCACACCGAAGAACGCCTTGACGCCATCCATCCAGCCACCAGCCTTGGGCAGCAGCGTTCCCGCCCCCAGGCCGACCAACAACAGCGGCACGCTCATGCCCACGGCCAGGGCAAACAGCGCCACCCCGCCGATCAGAGCGTTGCCGGTCTGGCTGATGTAGAGCAACGCACCGGCCAGCGGCGCGGCCACGCAGGGGCCGACGATCAGCGCCGAGATGCCACCCATGATGAACACCCCGGCAAAGTGCCCGCCCTGCATCTTGTCGGACGTGGACGACAGCTTGCTTTGCAGCGCGCTTGGCACCTGCAATTCATAGAAGCCGAACATCGACAACGACAGCAGCACCAGCAGCGCGGCAAACACCGACAGCACCCAGGGGTTCTGCAGCGAGGCCGCCAGACCCTGCCCGAGCAGACCGGCGGCGACGCCGAACGCGGTGTACACGATCGCCATGCCCAGCGAATACGCCACGGCCAGCGCGAACCCCTTGCCGCGCGACACGTTCTCGCCCTGGCCGACGATGATGCTCGACAGAATCGGAATCATGGGCAGGACGCAGGGCGTGAAGGCCAGCAGCAGTCCGAACACCAGGAACATCGGGACGATGGTCAACAGGCTGCCCGAGGCCAGCGCCGCGCCGATGCGCGACGACTCCCCGCCCTGCGCCACAGCCGACCCGGCAGCCGGTGCAACCGGAGCCGAGGCGGCGGCGGCCGCACCAGCCTGCGCTTGCGTCGAGGCAGCGGGCGCCGGCTTGCTGGCCGTACCCATCAGCCCGGCCACCAGGCCGCTGGCCCCGCTGCCCGAGGCCGCGGGCGCCGCCGGGGCGCCGCCTTGCTCATCCGGCTCGGAGATGGTCACCGTGCCCTTGCCACCAAAACCGGTCAGGCTCACCGTGGCCAGCTTCTCGATGGGCGGGTAGCACAACCCGGCGTCGGCACAACCCTGGTAGGTCACCAGCAGCTTGAACGTGGCGGGAGCCTGGAGCACCGGCAGGGGGATGGACACCAGGTCGCGGTAATGCGCGACGTCGTGCCCCAGGTTCTTGTCGAAAATGACGTGTGCCGGCGGAAAGCCGGGCTTGCCCAGTTCCACGCCAGGGGTCTGCGGCTCGAAGTGGAACCGCTCCTGGTACATGTAATAGCCGGCATGCGCCTTGAATTGCAGCAGCACGGTCTTGGCGTCTTGCGCCTTGGCGGTGAAGACAAAGGCCTCGTCGGGCGGCAGGAAATCGCCCTGCTGTGCCTGCGCCATGGGCACGACCAGCGCCGCCCAGAGCAGGCTCAGCGCCAACACGATGCGGCCGAGCAGGCCCGCGCCCGACAGTCTTCGCAGCAGGGATAGGGGGGTCAAGCGCATCAACGGTCTCCTCGATCTGATGTTGTTGTCGTGCACGCACGGCAGCCAAGCGATGGCTCGGCCTGCCTCAGGCGAAATATAAGTCCAAGGTCATATTTGAATACGTTCGGATTTGCCCTGTTGCGCCGGGCCGAATGGCCCTGCCTGCTGCTTGGAGACCTCAAGCGCGGAAACGGCGCTGCGTCAGGGTGCGCGCCAGCCACCAGGCCAGCAGCAATTCGCCCAGCAACACGGCCAGGTGCAGGCCAGCCAAAGGATCGACACGGCCGAAGAACAGCGGCCGCACCAATTCCACCGCGGCATGCAGCGGCAGCACCTGCGCCAGCCATTGCAGCGGCACAGGCAATGCTGTCAGCGGAAAGTACACGCCGGAGAGAAACGTCATGGGCGTGAGCACCAGCGTGAAGTAGTAGGTGAAAAAGTCGTACCCCCGCGCCCGCGCGTTGACGATCAGACCGATGGCAGAAAACACCAGCCCGGTCAGCACCAGCAGCGGCGGCACCAGCAGCAGGGTCCAGGCGTGGCTGATGCCCAGCACCACGATGACGGCCAGAATCGCCAGCCCGCTGAGCAAGGACTTGCTCGCCGCCCAGGTGAGTTCGCCCAGCAGCACATCGTCCAGCGATGTCGGAGTGACGCGGATGGCATCCCAGGTCTTCTGCACATGCATGCGCGAAAACGCCGAATACAACGCCTCGAAGCTGGCCGCCATCATCACGCTCATGCACACTGCGCCCGAGGCGAGAAAGGCGATGTAGGGCACCCCGCCGACTTGGCCGATGAACGAGCCCACGCCGAAGCCGAAGGCCACCAGGGTGATGAGGGGCTCGGCGATGTTGCCGACCAGACTGGGAATGGCCAGCTTCTTCCACACCAGAAAATTGCGCTGCCAGATCGGGATGAAACGCCATCGACGGCGATCGGTGAGCGAGAGGCTGTCCATGCGAGGGTGCTGGGGAATGGGGCGAACCGCGGCAGAGCGGCGCGTCAGTCGCGCAGCTGCCGTCCGGTGAGTTTGAGAAACACGTCTTCCAGATTGGCGCGACGATGCAGCACACGCAAGCCGGTGAGCGGTTCGAGCGCGCGCAGCGCGGCGGCGGCATGCGCGGTGTAGGCAAACAAGCCATCGCCGCTGCGTTCGAGCCGTTGCACCAAGGGCCGCAGAAGCTGCTCGGCAGTGTCCAGGCCCTCGCCATCCATCTCGATGACCTCGGCCTCCACCTGCGCCGCGATCAAGCCACGCGGGGTGTCTTCGGCAATGCGACGGCCATGATCGAGCACCAGAATGCGGTGGCACAGCCGCTCGGCTTCGTCCATGAAATGCGTGGTCAGGAGCAACGACTTGCCCTGCGTGGTCAGCACCTTCAGCCGCTCCCAGATCAGGTGCCGCGCCTGCGGGTCCAGGCCGGTGGTCGGCTCGTCGAGAAAAATCAGGTCCGGGTCGTTGACGAGCGCCCGCGCCAGACTCAGCCGTCGGCGCATGCCGCCGGAGAGTTCGCTGATGCGGGCCCGCGCCTTGGATTCGAGCGCGGCAAACGCCAGCAGTTGCGGCAGGCGTGGCCGCAACTCGGCGTCGCGCAAACCAAAGTAGCGGCCAAACACCAGCAGGTTCTCTTCCACCGTGAAATCGGGGTCGAGACTGTCGAACTGCGTCACCACACCGACGCGCAGCCGGGCCTGCCTGGCGGCCTCGGGCACAGGCTGCCCCATGAGCAAAATCTGCCCACGATCGGGCCGCGCCAGACCGAGACAAAGCTGAATGGTGGTGGTTTTGCCCGCGCCGTTGGGGCCGATGATGCCGTAGCACTCGCCGGGCTTGAGCTCCAAGCTCAACCCATCGACAACCTGCAAATCGCCGTAGCGTTTGAACACCTGATCGAGAACGAGCAGCGGCGGTGCGCTTGCGGTGGTCGAGGCGGTGCTAGGGTCAGGCATGGCAGCATGCTACGGGCAACGCGCGCGATCCGCAGCGCGCCAAAACAAAAACGCCAGCACAAGCTGGCGTTTGCAGGCGCTCTGCAGCGAAGCCTGCTAAGGGCAGGTCGGGCGGGCTCGGACGTTATTCCGACTTGTCTTCCACCGGCGCGGCGTCCACGTCAGGACGATCGACGAGTTCGATCAGCGCCATCGGGGCGTTGTCGCCGACGCGAAAGCCGAACTTGAGGGTGCGGGTGTAGCCGCCCGGGCGGGTCTGATAGCGCGGGCCGAGCACGTCGAACAGCTTGGTCACCGAATCGCGGTTGCGCAGGCGGTCGAACGCCAGGCGGCGGTTGGCCAGCGAGGGTTTCTTGCCCAGGGTGATCAGCGGCTCAACCACGGCGCGCAGTTCCTTGGCCTTGGGCAGAGTGGTCTTGATGGCCTCGTGCTCGATGAGCGAGTTGGCCATGTTGCGAAACATCGCCTTGCGATGGCTCGATGTGCGATTGAGTTTGCGCAGTCCGTTTCCGTGACGCATGGTGCTTTCCTTTCGTTATGAATCGGGCCAGCCGGATCAGGAACTGGCCCTGCACTGCCGGATCGCAATCCGGCACCTCGATCAACGCCGATCGTTCGATCAGCGCTTGTCCAGGCCGCTGGGCGGCCAGTTTTCCAGTTTCATGCCCAGCGTCAAACCGCGCGCTGCGAGCACTTCCTTGATTTCGTTGAGCGACTTGCGGCCCAGGTTGGGCGTCTTGAGCAGTTCGGTCTCGCTGCGCTGAATCAGATCGCCGATGTAATAGATGTTCTCGGCCTTGAGGCAGTTGGCCGAGCGCACGGTGAGTTCGAGCTCGTCCACCGGACGCAGCAGGATGGGGTCATAGGTCTGCGCCCCGGCTGCAGTTTCTGCGGCCTCGGCGGTTTCGGCCCCTTCCAGGCTGGCGAACACCGACAGCTGCTCGACCAGAATGCGGGCCGACGAGCGAATGGCCTCTTCGGCACTGATGACGCCGTTGGTCTCGATTTCCATGACCAGCTTGTCGAGATCGGTACGCTGTTCGACGCGCGCGCTCTCCACGGCATAGCTGACACGGCGCACCGGCGAGAACGAGGCATCAAGCACGATGTGGCCGATGCTCTTGCCGCCTTCGTCACCGAAGTTGCGCATGGTGCCGGGCACATAACCGCGGCCCTTTTCCACCTTGATCTGCATGTCGAGCTTGCCACCCTGCGACAGATGGGCAATGACATGGTCGGGATTGATGATCTCGACGTCGTGCGGCGTCTGGATGTCGGCGGCGGTGACCACGCCTTCACCTTCCTTGCGCAGCGACAGCGTGACCTCATCGCGGTTGTGCAGCTTGAGCACCACGCCCTTGAGATTGAGCAGCACGCCGATCACGTCTTCCTGCAGGCCATCGACCACCGAATACTCGTGCAGCACGCCGTTGATGCTGACCTCGGTCGGGGCGTAGCCCACCAGCGAGGACAACATCACGCGGCGCAAGGCGTTGCCCAGGGTATGGCCGTAACCGCGCTCGAACGGTTCGAGCACGACCTTGGAGCGGTTGTGGCCGAGCGACTCGACCTGGATGGATTTGGGGCGAAGAAGTGCAGTTTGCATGGAGCTTCCTGTTCAATACCCTCCGCACGTTACGCGGATAAGGCTGAGGTGAGCGGCCATCGCCAGGGCTGGCAAGGCACGAACACACCCCGGCATGCGCCAGGGTGTGGAGAAAAAATCAACGCGAGTACAACTCGATGATCAGCGATTCGTTGATGTCGCTGCCGAACTCATCGCGGTCGGGCGACTTCTTGAACACGCCTTCCAGCTTGGCGCCATCCACCTGCACCCAGGCCGGAAAGCCATTGGACTCGGCCAGCTTCACAGCTTCCTGAATGCGTGCCTGATTGCGCGACTTCTCGCGCACGGCAACCACGTCCCCCGCCTTGACCAGGGCCGAAGGAATGTTCAGCACCTTGCCGTTGACCGTGATGGAGCGATGGCTCACCAGCTGACGCGCTTCGGCGCGGGTCGAGCCGTAGCCCATGCGATACACCACGTTGTCCAGACGCGACTCCAGCAGCGCCAACAGGTTGGCGCCGGTGTTGCCCGAGCGACGCTGCGCTTCTTCGTAGTAGCGGCGGAACTGACGCTCGAGCACGCCGTACATGCGCTTGACCTTCTGCTTTTCACGCAGTTGCTTGCCGTAGTCCGAGGTACGGGCACCGGAGGTACGGCCGTGCTGACCGGGTTTGGTCTCGAGCTTGATCTTGGAGTCGATGCCGCGACGCGCGCTCTTGAGGAACAGATCTGCGCCTTCGCGACGGGTGAGTTTGCCTTTGGCGCCAATGAAACGAGCCACTTGGAAGTCCTTTCAATACTGCCATGCCGTGAGACGCATGGGAGCCCGGATGCGGGCAGTGGTCTTAAAAAAACACGCTCAGATGGCTCGCGGTATGGCACACGCGGCAGACTGAGCGAACATCAATCGACACGGGGGCGGACATCGCCGCACCCGGCGGGTACTGCAACAACGCCTCAAACGCGCCGACGCTTGGGAGGACGGCAGCCGTTGTGCGGGATCGGGGTCACGTCTTCGATCAGCGTGACCTTGATGCCCAGGTTGTTCAGGGCGCGCACCGAGGATTCGCGGCCAGGGCCGGGGCCCTTGATGAACACTTCCAGATTCTTGATACCATACTCTAGTGCGACACGCCCGGCCTGCTCGGCGGCGACCTGCGCAGCGAATGGCGTGGACTTGCGCGAGCCCTTGAAACCCTGCGCGCCGGACGACGACGCAGAAAGCGCGTTGCCCTGCCGGTCGGTGATGGTGATGATGGTGTTGTTGAACGACGCGTGCACATGCGCGATGCCGTCGGAAACGTTCTTGCGAACTTTCTTGCGGGTGCGCTGCGCTGCGGTGTTCTGTGACGATGGTTTGGCCATGAGACTCTGATCCTTCCTTATTTCTTCAGCGTGATGCTGCCCTTGCGCGGGCCCTTGCGGGTGCGGGCGTTGGTGCGGGTGCGCTGACCACGCACCGGCAGACCACGACGATGGCGGAAGCCACGGTAGCAGCCGAGGTCCATCAGGCGCTTGATGTTGACCGAAATCTCGCGGCGCAGATCGCCCTCGATCGTGAGTTTGCCGATGGCGTCACGAACCTTTTCGAGTTCAGCGTCGGACAAATCCTTGATGCGCTTGTTATAGGGAACGCCCGAAGCATCACAAATGGCGCGCGCAGTGGTGCGACCGATCCCGTAAATGGCGGTCAGGCCAATTTCGGAGTGTTGATGTGGCGGAATGTTGATACCAGCAATACGTGCCATTGAATACCTCGTACCTCAAAAAATGATCTGGCCTCAACCCTGGCGCTGCTTGTGGCGCGGGTCGGTGCAAATCACACGCACGACACCATTGCGGCGAATGATCTTGCAGTTACGGCACATTTTTTTGACAGATGCGCTCACTCTCATGATGATCCTCTCTTACTCTCACTTGGCGCGGAACACAATCCGCGCACGGGACAAATCGTAGGGCGTCAATTCAACGGTGACCTTGTCGCCAGGAAGAATGCGGATGTAGTGCATACGCATTTTTCCGGAGATGTGCCCCAAAACCGTGTGGCCATTTTCCAGCTTGACGCGGAAGGTTGCGTTGGGAAGATTCTCGAGAATCTCTCCCTGCATTTGAATGACATCGTCCTTGGCCATAAAACTCCGTTAACGAACGCCACCCAAGCCGGACTTGAAGTTGGCTTTTTTGAGCAAGGCGTCGTACTGATGCGACATCGCGTAGGCCTGGACCTGCGCCATGAAATCCATGGTGACCACCACAATAATCAGCAGGGACGTGCCACCAAAGCTAAACGGTACATTGTATTTCAGGACCAGAAACTCCGGCAGCAGGCAAACCAGGGTGATGTAGATCGCACCCACCAAGGTCAAGCGCATGAGCACCTTGTCTATGAACTTGGCGGTCTGCTCACCAGGGCGAATCCCGGGGATGAACGCACCGCCTTTTTTCAGCTGGTCCGCAGTCTCGCGGCTGTTGAATACCAGTGCCGTGTAGAAAAAGGCAAAGAAAATGATGGCTGCCGCATACAGCAGGATGTACAGCGGCTGACCTGGCGACAGCGCCCCGGCAATATCCTTGAGCCAGCCCATGCCCTTGGCCGCACCAAACCAGCTCACAGCCGTGGCGGGCAACAAAATGATGGACGAGGCGAAGATCGGCGGAATCACACCCGCCATGTTGAGCTTCAGCGGCAGGTGTGAACTCTGGCCGCCATACACCTTGTTGCCCACTTGGCGGCGCGCGTAATTCACCAGAATCTTGCGCTGACCGCGCTCGACGAACACCACAAAATACGTCACCAGAATCACGATGGCCAGCACGAACAAGGCCACCAGCACACTCATGGCACCTGTGCTCACCAACTCCATCAAGCCAGCGATTGCTGTGGGCAAGCCGGCAACGATGCCTGAGAAAATGATGATGGATATGCCATTGCCCAGGCCACGCTCGGTAATCTGCTCACCCAGCCACATCAGGAACATGGTGCCCGATGTCAGCGTCAGCACGGCAGATAACTGAAAACCGATACCAGGATTGATCACCAGACCAGGCGACGCCTGCAAGGCCACGGCAATGCCGAACGACTGGAAAATCGCCAGAACCAGCGTGAAGTAACGGGTGTACTGCGTGGTCTTGCGCCGCCCGGCCTCGCCTTCCTTCTTCAGCGCCTCCAGTGAGGGCACGACATAGGTGAGCAGCTGCATGATGATCGATGCCGAGATGTACGGCATGATCCCGAGCGCGAACACCGTGAAGCGCGCCAGCGCTCCACCCGAGAACATGTTGAACAGCCCCAGGATGCCACCGGAATTGTTCTGGAACAGCTGCTGCAGATGCGTCGGGTCGATGCCAGGCACCGGGATGTGCGCACCGATGCGATACACCACAAGTGCGCCGAGCAGGAACATCAGCCGACGACCGAGGTCGCCGTACTTGCCCTGCTGAGTCACGCCAGTCGCGGCCATGAGCGTCGTCCGTTCAGGCCGCTGCGGCGTCGGCAACGCTGCCGCCAGCCGATTCGATGGCGGCACGGGCGCCCTTGGTCGCCAGAATACCCTGCAGCTTCACGGCGCGGCCAATCTGTCCGGAGGCGATGACCTTGACCGTACGGGCGAGGTCGTGCACCAAGCCACGTGCCTTCAGCGTCAGCATGTCGATTTCGTCTTCCTGCAGGCGATTGAGGTCAGCCAGTGTGACTTGGGCGCTGAAACGCGCCAGCGGCGACTTGAAGCCGCGCTTGGGCAGGCGGCGCTGCAGGGGCATCTGGCCACCTTCAAAACCAACCTTGTGGAAGCCGCCGGAGCGCGACTTCTGACCCTTGTGACCGCGACCTGCAGTCTTGCCGAGGCCGGAGCCGATGCCGCGGCCGACACGGCGCTTGGCGTGCTTGGCGCCAGCGGCGGGTTTGATGGTGTTGAGTTGCATAGAAAATCTCACGAATCGAGTCAGTCGGATGTTTTGCGTTGTGTCAGTAGGGCTTGGCTATACACCTCGACTCGAGGCGAGCCAACTGCCTGACTCAGCCGCAGATCTCGACCATGTAGCTGACCTTGCGGACCATGCCGCGCACGGCCGCCGTGTCTTCCAGTTCACGCACGCTACCGAGCTTGCGCAGCCCCAGCCCGCGCACGGTGGCGCGGTGGGAATCGCGGGTACCGATCACGCTGCGGACCAGCTTGACCTTGATGGTTTTTTTGTCACTCATGATGTTCAGCCCAGAATTTCTTCCACGGTCTTGCCGCGCTTCATGGCGACTTCCTGTGCCGAGCTCATATTGCTCAGCGCGTCCAGAGTGGCACGAACCATGTTGTACGGGTTGGTCGAACCATGGCTTTTGGCCACGATATCGGTGATGCCGAGCACTTCGAACATGGCGCGCATCGGACCACCGGCAATGATGCCAGTCCCTTGCACGGCCGGCAGCATCATCACGTTGGCGGCGCCATGCTGGCCCATGACCTTGTGGTGCAGCGTGCCGCCCTTCAGCGGCACCTTGACCATGTTGCGACGCGCTTGCTCCATGGCCTTCTGTACCGCTACCGGCACTTCACGCGCCTTGCCCTTGCCCATGCCGATACGGCCATCGCCATCGCCCACCACGGTGAGGGCAGCGAAACCGAGGATGCGGCCACCCTTCACGACCTTGGTGACGCGGTTGACCGCGATCATCTTCTCGCGCAAACCGTCGTCGCGCGCTTCGTTGGCAAACTTGTTTTGAACTTTAGCCATGATGTGCCCGTTCTCAGAACTTCAGGCCGGCTTCGCGCGCAGCCTCGGCGAGCGCCTTGACGCGCCCATGAAAGCGAAACCCCGAACGGTCGAAGGCGACGGACTCGATACCGGCAGCCTTGGCCTTCTCGGCAATGCGCGCGCCGACAACCGCGGCGGCAGCCAGGTTGCCACCATGCCCGTTGAGCTGACCGCGAACTTCCGCTTCCACCGTGGAGGCCGAAGCGAGAACGCGGTCGCCCTCGGCGGAGATGATGGTCGCGTAGATATGTTGGTTGGTCCGATGCACCGACAGGCGCACGGCACGCAGACGCGCAATGCGACGGCGGGTCGCCTGAGCACGGCGAAGGCGGGAAATATTTTTGCTGATCATGATCCTGGCCTTTACTTCTTCTTGGTTTCCTTGATCACCACGACTTCGTCGGCATAACGCACACCCTTGCCCTTATAGGGCTCGGGCGGACGGAAGGCGCGCACTTCGGCTGCGATCTGACCAACAAGTTGCTTGTCCACGCCCTTGATGACGATTTCAGTGGGCGTCGGCGTTTCCACCTTGATGCCCTCGGGCATGTCTTTGACGATGGGATGCGAAAAGCCCAACGACAGGTTGAGCTTGGCACCTTGCGCCTGCGCCTTGAAACCCACGCCGACCAAGGTCAGCTTGCGTTCGAACCCCTTGGACACACCCTGAACCATCCCGGCGACCAGCGCCCGCATGGTGCCCGACATGGCGTGCGCCTCACGAGACTCGTCCACCGGGGCAAAAGTGAGCACACCGTTGGCTTGATCCACACGCACCCCAGCGGACTGCGCGCGTTGCAGCTTGCCCAGACCACCCTTGACGGCGATGGTGTCGGCGCTGAGGCTGACTTCGACGCCAGCAGGCAGTTGGATCGGAGATTTGGCAATACGTGACATGGTGATTCTCCTTACGCCACGTAGCAGAGGACTTCGCCGCCGACGCCCACCTGGCGCGCCTTGCGGTCGGTCATCAGGCCGCGCGGTGTCGAAACGATGGCGACACCCAGGCCGTTCATCACCTGCGGGATGTCTTCCTTGCCGCGATAGACGCGCAGGCCGGGACGGCTGACGCGCTCGAGGCGCTCGATCACCGGCTTGCCAGCGTAATACTTCAGCGAAATTTCCAGATCGGCCTTGGCATCGCTCTCGCGGCGGATGTTGTATCCGTCGATGTAGCCCTCTTCGTGCAGGACTTGAGCGATTGCCGCTTTGATCTTGGAAGCGGGCATCGTTACCTTCGCCTTTTCGACCATCTGCGCGTTACGAATCCGCGTCAGCATGTCGGCGATGGGATCACTCATGCTCATCAATACTCTCCTAAAAACTTTTCGCGTCCGAGCGGCCCGCAGACCGTACCCGACTCGTCTGAATGGCCGATTACCAGCTGGACTTGGTCACGCCCGGGATTTCCCCGCGGAACGCCAACTCACGAATCTTGCTGCGCGACAGACCGAAGCGACGGAAGGTCCCGCGCGGACGGCCGGTGATGGCGCAGCGATTGCGCAGGCGGGTGGGGTTGGCGTTGCGCGGCAGTTGCTGAATCTTGAGGCGGGCAGCGTAGCGCTCCTCGAACGACTTGGACGCGTCGTCGATGATGGCCTGCAGTTCGGCGCGCTTGGCCGCAAACTTGGCGACCAGGTCTTCGCGCTTCTTTTCGCGGTTGATCAGGGACAGTTTTGCCATGATGACCTCAGTTCTTGAAAGGGAAGCGGAATGCGGCGAGCAGCGCCTTGCACTCTTCGTCGGTCTTGGCCGTGGTCGTCACGCTGATGTTCAGACCGCGCAGGGCATCGACCTTGTCGTACTCGATTTCCGGGAAGATGATTTGTTCTTTGACGCCGATGTTGTAGTTGCCACGGCCATCGAAGGCACGCGCAGAAATGCCGCGGAAGTCACGCACGCGCGGCAGGGCGATGGTGACGAAGCGGTCGAGGAAGTCGTACATGCGACCCCCGCGCAGCGTGACCATGCAGCCGATGGGGAGATCTTCACGGATCTTGAATCCGGCGATGGCCTTGCGCGAGCGCGTCACCACGGGCTTTTGGCCGGCGATCTTGGTGAGATCACCCACGGCGTGTTCCATCACCTTTTTGTCAGCCACAGCCTCGGACACGCCCATGTTGAGCGTCACCTTGGTCAGGCGCGGCACTTCCATGACCGACTTGTAGCCAAACTTGGCCATCAACTCGGGCACCACTTTGTCTTTGTAAATCGTCTGCAGGCGCGACATAAATCCTCCGGTCAGCCCTTGATCTGCTCGCCACTGGACTTGAAGACGCGCACTTTGCCGCCATCCGCCAGGGTCTTGAAGCCGACGCGATCCGCCTTGCCGGTCGCCGGGTTGTAAATAGCCACATTGCTCTGATGAATCGCCAGGTCACGGCTGATCACACCACCGGCCTCGCCCTTCATGGGGTTGGGGCGCACGTTCTTCTTCACGGTGTGCACACCCTCCACCACCAGGTGCTCGGCACCCATGCGCATGGCAACCCGGCCGCGGCGACCCTTATCGCTGCCCGCGATAACGATCACTTCATCATCTTTGCGAATCTTGTTCATGACAAATCCTTTATCCGTCCGCTCAGAGCACTTCGGGCGCCAGCGAGACGATCTTCATGAAGCGTTCGGTACGCAGCTCGCGCGTCACCGGGCCGAAAATGCGGGTGCCGATCGGCTCGAGCTTGGCATTGAGCAGCACGGCGGCATTGCCGTCGAACTTGATCAGAGAACCGTCGGTGCGGCGAACGCCCTTGGCGGTGCGCACGACAACAGCGCTGTAAACCTCGCCCTTTTTGACGCGACCACGCGGGGCAGCTTCCTTGATGCTGACCTTGATGATGTCGCCCACGCCGGCGTAGCGGCGCTTGGAGCCGCCCAGCACCTTGATGCACATGACGGATTTGGCGCCCGTGTTGTCGGCGACATCCAGTCTGGATTGCGTCTGAATCATGTAATTTCCTTCACCCAACTTAGTCGCACGATGTGCGCCAGTCTTGGCTCCCTGGTGCGGGAATTGACCTAAAGATCTCGCGTCAGCCAGCGCCCGAGAAACATGTCCGCAGGGCTCAGCAACGAGCGAAGCATTAAATTTTGCCTCGTGAACCGCTGGCTGTCAACAGATTTGTCGAGGCTGGAAGGCAAGCCGGTCTTCCTAGGGACTAGCCAAGAGCTTCAGCGCGCAGTCGCGCGTCGGGCACCGCGACAAACCCAGGCCGTGGCGGCCACGCAAGCCAGCAGCACAACGGCGTAATCCCAGATCGAGCCTTCGCGGATCAGGCCCGAGCCGACACAGGCCAGATGGACCAACCAGGATGCGAGCGCGCCCCAGATGGCGCGTCGCGTGGCTGGCGCAGCACACTGCCCACCCCAGGCGAACTGAGCCAGCGCTCCGGTCGCCGCCCCGACGGCAAGCGGCATGATGCTGGTCTGCGCAAACCAAAGCAAAACGATCGACATCGCGTTTCGTGCTAGAAAGACGGGTTGCGCGCGATCGGTTCGGAAGCACGGCACCTGCTGTTTGCCCGGATACTGCACCCAGTGTCGATGCGACATACTTCAACTGTCAACGCGGTACGGGACCAGCGCATTCTGAGTTTGATCAGGATCATCTGCTCGAAACCGCGACAGTTTCTAAAATCACGATTCATCTATGTTGCTCGCTGCCATCGGACTCAACCACCAAACCGCTCCGGTCGGGGTGCGCGAGCGCCTGGCGTTTTCAGCCGATGCCCTGGTGGACGCCTTGCAGCGCCTGCGCAACACCATGCTGGCTGGTCGCAACAGTGGCCCCGTCGAGGCGGCGATTCTATCGACTTGCAACCGCACCGAGATCTATTGCGCGGCGGAACATGATCCGCGCGACGCCCTCTTGCACTGGCTGTCCAACGAACGCAATGTGCAATTCGGCGATCTGTCCGAGCACAGCTACCGGCTGGTGCAGGACGGCACCGTGCGCCACGCCTTCCGCGTGGCCAGCGGCCTCGACTCCATGGTGCTGGGCGAGCCGCAGATCCTGGGCCAGATGAAAGAGGCGGTGCGGGTGGCGTCGGATTCGGGCGCCCTGGGCAGCACGCTCAACCAGATGTTCCAGCGCACCTTCTCGGTGGCCAAAGAGGTGCGCACCAACACCGAGATCGGCGCCCATTCGGTGAGCATGGCCGCCGCCAGCGTGCACCTGGCGCAGACCGTGTTCGAGAGCCTGAACGATTGCCGCGTGCTGTTCATC
>JAKAFC010000197.1 GCA_021818065.1 Pseudomonadota bacterium | reverse complement strand
CCAGAACACGAGCTTGTCGGCCCACACACCCAGGTTGTAGAGCGTGCCACCGAGCAGGAGGGTGGGGAACATCCGGCCTTTGCCGAAGCACACGAGGGAGATGGGGCGGGTGGGGGGGAAGTTGCGCAGGACCAGCCACATCATGACGGTCCACATGAGGAACTGTCCACCCAGGAACCCCGCCAGCAAGCCTTCCAGTTTCCAGGGGCGCAGCATGAAGGCCAGCAGCACGGAAAGCCCGTAGCCGCCCGCGTACAGCGCGACGATGGCGCGGTACTGCTTCAGCCCGGAGAGGAACACCGTGGCGATCCAGATATTGCACAACAGCGGCAGGCCGCCCGCCAGCAGCACGCGGAAGAAGTTGCTTTCTCGCGGGAACAGCAGCAGGGCGACCAGCCAGCCGATGGCGCCCGCCACCGCGGTGCTGACGAGCAGGACACCCAGGAAGGCGGGCGCGACGGCCTCGCGCTGCTTGGCGAACAAGGTGTCGGCCACCCAGCGCGTGAAGCCGAGCTGCAGGCCGCCGGACAGCACGAGCGAGCTCATGATGAGATAGGTGACCGTCACCTGGAACTGGGTGATGAGGGCGTTGGGCAGCACCACGCCCAGCGACAGGATCCCGGTGATGATGAGGCCGAGGATGGAGAACACCCAGGGGCCGGAGCTGATGATGGACGCATAGGTGTAGGCGCGCAGCAGGCCCAGGTAGGACTCGCTGCGCAGCAGCTTGCGCAATTCGAAACCGATGCCTGCCATCAGCCCGTCTCCTGCGGGCGCGGAATGCGCCCTTCGCGCAAGGCCGTGGCGAGCGCGCCGCGCGGCGGGGGTTCGGCCAGCCTGCTGCGCGCCAGCGCGTCTTCGTACACGGCGCGGTATTTGGCGAACATGATGGGCTGGGTGTAGTAGCGCTCGACGCGGGCGATGCCGGCGGCCTGGGCGCGGGCATACGCCTCGGGGTCGCCGAGCAGCGCGGTGCAGGCCTCGCCGAGGGCCTGGGCGTCGGCGATGCCGACCACGGCGCCGGCGCTGCCCAGGGCCTCGTCCTCGGGGCCCAGGCCGTCGATGAGCTGGCGGCAGGAGCCGACGTCGGTGGTCACCGCGGGCACCCCGGCGGCATAGCCTTCCAGCAGCACCAGCGGCAGCGCCTCGCTGATGGACGACAGCACGACCAGGCCGACTTTCGGCAGCAGTTCGACCAGCTTCTGGAAGCCCAGGAACTTGAGCCGGTCGCCCAGTTCCAGGCTTTCGGCCAGTTCGCGGCATTCGCGCGCGTAATCGGGGTGTTCGTCCTCCGGGCCGGCGATCCAGCCTTCCAGGCCGGGCATGCGGTTGGTCGCCACGCGCACGGCGCGGATGAAGGTTTTCACGTCCTTGATCGGCACCACGCGGCCGATCAGGCACATCACCGCGGGCGGCTGGCTGGGGCGCAGCGCGCGCGTGGCGGCGAACGGCGGCACGTTGATGCCGTTGGCGATGAGGCAGGTGGTGGCGGGCTCGGCGCCGTCGGCCAGCTCGCGCAGGCGATTGGCCTCGTACAGCGCGATCACCGGGTCGGCGGCGTCATAGCACATGCGCCCGAGCGATTCGAACAGCCGGATCCACAGCTGGCGGAAGTAGCCGGCCTCGCCGGCGTTGCGCTCCAGCACCGGCATGTTGTCGCTGATCCACTGCGCCGAGAACAGGTCGATGCGCCGCTCCTTGGTGTAGATGCCGTGTTCCGACAGGATGAGCGGGCGGCCGGTGATGCGCGCCAGCACCGCGCCGAGATAGCCGGCATAGCCGGTGGAAATGGTGTGATAGACGCGCGCCGGCGGCAGGCTGCGCGCCAGCGCGGCCAGGGTCCAGATCGGCGTGTGCATGGTGCGCACGGTCCAGAAGTAGTCGACGAAGGACGGATCGGTGCAGCGCTGCAGGTACTGTTCGGTGAGGTAGCTCCAGGCGCGCTTGGAATGCAGGAAGTACTGCAGATCGAGCCTGCCCTGCATGGCTTGCAGGCTCTGTTCCAGGACCTGGGCGCGCGCTTCGCGGCTGTCGCCCTCGCGCAGTTGCTCGTGCAGGTTGCGCACCAGCTCGGCGGTGGCGGCGTCGCCGGCGCTGCCCTGGGGCTTGGGCAGCACTTCCTCGCTGAACAGGTAATGCTCGGTCAGGCCCACCACGTTGGGCGGCAGCTTGTAGCGCGCCTCGCCGTAGTCCTCGCGGCGCGAGCCGAGAAAGCACAGGTGGAAACGCAGTTCGGGAAAGCCGTTGATGATCTGGTGCACCCAGCTCGACACTCCGCCCGACACATAGGGGTAGGTGCCTTCGAGCAGCAGCATCACGTCGATGGCCGGATCGGCCGCGGAGGTCGTCGCGTTCATGCCTGTTGGTCCGGAGGCGACCACAGGCGCAGGATGGGACGCAGGCGCGGCGCGACCTGCGTGTTCCTGAGCTGGCCGAGGATGACCCCCACCGCGGTGAAGTTGCGGTGCTTCCAGGCCAGTTCGGCGGCATACGGCACCCAGACCGAAGGACTGGTCTGCTCGTCGAGCAGCAGCAGGGTGTTCTGCGCATTGTCGAGGTCGTCCTTCGCCATGCTCAGGCGCAGGCGCAGCATGAGCAGGGCGGGGTGGTCGGGCTGGGCCTGCAACCCCATGATCGTGTAATGCCAGGCCTGGTCCAGCGCGAACTTGCGCAGGTCGCCCTGCGCCAGACCCTGGTAGATGAACTCCATCTGCAGTTCGGCCACGCGCTGCGCCGCCCTGGCCAGGGTGTTGCCGCTGGAGCCCTGGCTGCGCAGGGCGTCGAGTTCCTTCTGGGCCTGCTGCAGGTCGGCGGTGAGGCGTTGTTCCCACTGGCTGGCGATGCCGTAGGCCAGCAGCCGGATCTCCTCGTCCGGGTCGCCCAGCAGGCTGCGCAGCAGCGGCAGCGCCAGGCGCGCCGGCATGTCGCGCAGGGCCAGCACGGCGCGGATGCGCTGCGGCGTCGGTGCCGTGGCGTCGGAGGCGATGCGCGCGATCTGCCCGGGGGGCAAGGCGTCGATGGCCTTGTCGAGCTGCGGGTCGATGGCATAGATGTCGAGCTGCGGAGCCTGCTGCACGGCGTCTTCGTCGCGCGTGCTCTTGGGCATGGCCAGGGCCAGACGCGACGCCAGCAACAGGCCCACCATGCCGATGAGCGGGAACAGCAGCGCGAGCAGGAACACCAGCAGCAGGGACAGGATGCGGGGCTGGCGCAGGCTGGGCGGCAGGGTCCACCAGACCAGCCAACTCGCGGCCGCCGAGGCGCAGGCGTGCAGCAGCCAGAACAGCATGAGCTTGGCGTCGCCATGCGAGTTCAACAGCCACAGCGCGGCCGATTCCATCGACAGCGACAAGGCGAGCAGTTTGTAGAACCGGATCAGGTCCATGGCGCTGGTCGGTCAGATTTGGGTGATGCGCTTGCGCAGCTCGGCATAGTCGGCCGCGTGGCGCACCGGGTAGAAATCGACCCCGATGGTTTGTTTGGGCTGGTCCTGGCGGGCGAGGATGGTCTCCAGCGCGTCGATCATCTCGCGCCGATAGGCGGTCAGGCTGGCGCCGCCGATGATGGGCAGCAGCACGGCCAGGACCAGGTGGCCCTTGTGCGTCTGCAGCCGCCACCAGCTGCTTTCGGGCGGCTGCAAGCCGGCGAATTCGTCGAGTACGTCCTCGCTGAGCCGGGCCTGGCCCATCCACAGCGCGCAGTAGCTGCGCAGTCCCGACGCCTCGTGCAGCGCGGCCAGATGCGCCCATTCCTGCTGCATGCCGATGGGAGACTCGGGCCACACCGCGCGCACGTCTTCCACCAGCAGTTCGAGCTGAGTGAAGTCGGCATAGGACGAGGCCAGGACCTGCAGGCGGCGCAGATTGATGTCGTCGAAAGCCATGAAGGGCATGGTGTGCACCGCCAGCACGGCGTCGACCTCGTCGAACAGGTCCTGCCGCAGCGGCGCCGCGAACACCCATTGGTTGTACTGCGGGTTGGACAAGCCGGCCTGCGCGATGTGCGCCACTTCCCGGGTTTCCAGCACGTGCTCGATCAAGGGGTGGGCGGGGTCGAGCTTGGGCAGGTTCTGGCCGAGCCGCGCAACCAGCACCCAGCGTTCCGCTCCGCTCTTGCGCACGAAAATGCCCGCCTCGATCAGGCGGCAGGCCTGGCTGAGCAGTTGCAGGAATGACGCCGGGTCGGGCAGGGCGTCGATGTCAGCCTTGTCGCCGATCGCCGGTGCGGGTGCTGGGGCGCGCGCCAGAACAAGCGCGCGGCGCAGGCCGATGAGCGCGTCGCGCAGGGTCATGGGGCGATCGGTGAGTTCCTGCTCCAGCGTGGCCAGCGATTCTTTCACGATGAACAGCCGGCGCTTGGTGCGCTCCAGCCGCGCGGTCAGATCTTCCTGGATTTCGCGGTGGCGCAGGCT
>JAKAFC010000196.1 GCA_021818065.1 Pseudomonadota bacterium | reverse complement strand
GCGCGGTCTTCTGGGTTGGGTGGAGACCGGCGTCGACACGGCGATGCTGGCGCAGCGCCTGCTCGATGCCGGTTATCTGCTCGCCCCTGGCCACCTGTTCGATCCGCAGCAGCAGCCCTCCACACGCATGCGCATCAACTTCACGCAGACGCAGGACGAAGCCTTCTGGCGCGCCTACGCCGCGGCGCGAGGATGAGGCTGGGGGTTGGGCGGGGCGCTGTGTCGCACCGCGCAACCCCCAGAATCAGTTCGCCGTCGTTGCAGCAGTACGGCGCGCCCGCACCGCATCGGCCAGGCCGCGCAGCAGCGGCACGGTATCGTCCCAGCCCAGACAGGCGTCGGTGATGGACACTCCGGGCGTCAGCGGCTGACCGGGTTTCAAATCCTGCCGCCCCTCGGCCAGATGGCTCTCGACCATCACGCCGACGATGCGTCGCTCACCCGCGGCGATGCGCTGCGCGATGTCGGCGGCCACATCCATCTGCCGACGCGGCTGCTTGGCCGAGTTGGCGTGCGAGCAGTCGATCATGACCTGCTGGCGCTGCCCGGCCTTGGCCAGCACGGCGCAGGCCGCGTCCACCGAGGCGGCGTCGAAGTTGGGAGCCTTGCCGCCGCGCAGGATGACATGGCAATCGGCGTTGCCACGGGTCTCGAAAATCGCCGCCACGCCCATCTTGGTCATGCCCATGAAGGCATGGCCGCTGGCGGCCGAGACCATGGCATCGGCCGCCACCTGCACACCGCCATCGGTGCCGTTCTTGAAGCCCACCGGGCAGCTCAGACCCGAGGCCAGCTGGCGGTGGCTCTGGCTTTCCGTGGTGCGCGCGCCGATTGCGCCCCAGGCGATCAGGTCGCTGAAGTATTGCGGCGACAGCAGGTCGAGAAACTCCGTGCCTGCGGGCAGTCCCAGGGCATTGATGTCGAGCAGCAACTTGCGCGCGCGCTGCAAGCCCTCGTTGATGCGAAAGCTGCCGTCCAGCCGCGGATCGTTGATGTAGCCCTTCCAGCCCACGGTGGTTCGCGGCTTCTCGAAGTACACCCGCATCACCACCACCAGCGCGTCACTCACCGCGTTTGCCGTGGCATGCAGCCGGTGGGCGTACTCCATGGCCTGATCGTGATCGTGGATGGAGCATGGCCCCACCACCACGACCAGGCGGTCGTCACGCCCCTGCAGCACCGCGGCAATCGCCGCCCGGCTGCGCTCCACCACGTCCTCGATCGCCGCCGTCACTGGCAGTTCTTCGAGCAGCAACGCGGGCGACACCAAGGCGCGTACGGCCTTGATGCGGGTGTCGTCGATGCGGGTGGTGTCGAGCGTGCCGTCGGTGGCACCGGCTTCGTGGTCGTGCGCGGGATCGTCGATGCGGGGCATGGGTCAGTCTTCGGCGAAAAAATCGGAGTCGATGCGTTTGAGTTCGAAGGTGGCCTGAACCGAAACGCCCAGGCCGTGTTCAATCATCGGTTGCGCCAGGTTGCTTGGACAATGCCTGCGCGGCTTGCGCCGCGCGCCACGTCTGGCCATCAGCCAGCAGACGCAGCAATGGCAACATCAGCGACTCATCGTCTGGAATCGACATCGCAGCGTCTCAACAAAAAGGCGCGGATGCGCGCCTTTTTGATCTTCATCCCAACCCTGGCCGTGGATTGCGCAGCCGGATGTGCAACTCCTTGAGCTGCTTTTCATCCACGGGGCTGGGGGCGTTGGTCAGCAGGCATTGGGCGCGCTGGGTCTTGGGGAAGGCGATGACGTCGCGGATGCTTTGGGCGCCGGTCATCATGGTGACGATGCGGTCCAGGCCGAAGGCAATCCCGCCGTGCGGTGGAGCGCCGTACTGCAGGGCATCGAGCAGGAAGCCGAACTTGGCGCGGGCTTCGTCCGGGCCGATTTTCAGTGCCGAGAACACTTTGCTCTGCACTTCGGCGCGGTGGATGCGCACCGAGCCGCCGCCGATCTCCCAGCCGTTCAGCACCATGTCGTAGGCCTTGGCGACGCACTTTTCCGGGGCGCTGTCCATCAGTTCCTCATGGCCGTCTTTCGGCGCAGTGAAGGGGTGGTGCACGGCGGCCCAGCGCTGGTTGTCCTCGTCGAACTCGAACATGGGGAAGTCGACGACCCATAGCGGCTTCCACACGTTGTCGAACAGGCCGTGGCTCTTGCCGAAGTCGCTGTGGCCGATTTTCACCCGCAGCGCGCCGATGGCGTCGGCCACGATCTTGGCCTTGTCCGCGCCGAAGAACAGCAGGTCGCCGTTTTGCGCGCCGCTGCGCTGCAGGATGGCGGCAATCGCCGCATCGTGCAGGTTCTTGACGATGGGCGACTGCAGGCCGTCACGACCTTTGCCCGCGTCGTTGACCTTGATCCACGCCAGACCCTTGGCGCCGTAGATTTTGACGAACTCGGTGTAGGCGTCGATTTCGCTGCGGCTCATCTCCCCCCCGCCGGGCACGCGCAGCGCGACCACACGGCCGCCGGGCGTGGTGGCCGGTCCGGAGAACACCTTGAAGTCCACATCGCCCATCACGTCGGTGAGTTCGGTGAACTCCATCTTGACGCGCAGATCAGGCTTGTCCGACCCAAAGCGCGCCATGGCCTCGGCATAGGTCATGACCGGGTAGGGGTTGGCCAGTTCGACCCCGAGCACGTCCTTGAACACGCCGCGGATCATGGTTTCGAACAGATCGCGGATCTCCTGCTCCCCGAGGAAGGAGGTCTCGCAGTCGATCTGGGTGAACTCGGGTTGGCGGTCGGCGCGCAGGTCTTCATCGCGGAAGCACTTGGTGATCTGGTAGTAGCGGTCGAAGCCCGAGACCATGAGCATCTGCTTGAACAACTGGGGCGACTGCGGCAGGGCGAAGAACTCGCCGTCGTGCACCCGGCTGGGCACCAGATAGTCGCGCGCGCCTTCGGGCGTGCTCTTGGTGAGCATGGGGGTTTCGATGTCGATGAAACCCTGGGCGTCGAGGAAGCGGCGCACCGCCATCGCCACCTTGTAGCGCAGCTTGAGGTTGTGCTGCATCTGCGGGCGGCGCAGGTCGAGCACACGATGCGTCAGTCGCGTGGTCTCCGACAGGTTGTCGTCGTCGAGCTGGAACGGTGGCGTGACCGAGGCGTTGAGCACGGTGATGGCATGGCACAGCACCTCGATCTTGCCCGAGGTCATAGCCTCGTTTTCGGTGCCGGCCGGGCGCGGCCGCACCAGGCCCTGCACCTGCACGCAGAACTCGTTGCGCAGTCCCTCGGCGGTGGCGAACATGGCGGCCCGATCCGGGTCGCACACCACCTGCACCAGTCCTTCGCGGTCCCGCAGGTCGATGAAGATCACACCGCCGTGGTCGCGGCGGCGGTGCACCCAGCCGCACAACGAGACGGTTTGCCCGAGTTGGGCTTCGGTCACCTGACCGCAATAGTGGCTACGCAGACTCATGTTGGAACGGTGCTTTCGAAAACAGGCCCCGCGGCGCGCATTCGCGCAAGGCAGGGCAAGGAGGAGGGAGGAACGAGGGTGACGGGGGCTCAGTGCACGTGCGGGTGGCTGGGTCCGCCGGGCACGACCACGCCCATGGAAATGATGTATTTGAGCGCAGTGTCCACGCTCATCTGCAGTTCAATGACTTCGCTGCGCGGCAGGATGAGAAAAAAGCCCGAGGTCGGGTTGGGTGTGGTCGGCACATAGACGCTGACATGCTCGGTCTGCAAATGCTCGGCCACTTCGCCACCGGGGGTGCCGGTCATAAAGGCGATGGTCCAGGAGCCTTGCCGCGGATACTGCACCAAAAGCGCCTTGCGAAAGGCATTGCCGTTGCTGGAGAACAGGGTGTCCGAGACCTGCTTGACGCTGCTGTAAATGGTCTTGACCAGCGGAATGCGAGCCATCAACCCGTCCCAGCGCGCCAGCCACCACTGGCCCACCATGTTGGCCACGGCCAGACCGGTGAGAAAAATGGCCGCGAGCACCAGCACCACGCCGACGCCGGGAATGTTCACCAGCTTGTCCAGCACCGGGGTGAGACCGGGGGCGACTGTGCTCAGGGCGCTGACCAGAGCCCGGAAAATGCCGTCGAACACGGCCAGCAGCTGCCACAACACCCAGATGGTGATGGTCAGGGGCAGCCACACCAGCATGCCGGCGATAAAAATGCTTTTCAGGCTCATGGAATGCAACAGCCTTCCGCGAGGCGGAAGGCCTGAGGGTTAGGAGAAGCGCCGAGGCGACGCCGCGCCGAGGCTGCGCTGCGCAACTCGTGAGCGCAGCGCTTCAATGGCAGGCGCACGACGCACCACAGGACGGCGGCGAGGCATCCGCCGCCGCAGGCGCCGCCGCCGCAGGCGCCGCCGCCGTGGCAGCAGCAGCACCACCACCCTTGAAATCGGTGGCGTACCAGCCCGAGCCCTTGAGCTGGAATCCGG
>JAKAFC010000195.1 GCA_021818065.1 Pseudomonadota bacterium | reverse complement strand
AGTACTTGGCTACGAACCAAGGGGTCGTGGGTTCGAATCCTGCCGGGCGCACCAGTTTTACCAAGTAAATCAAGGCATTAGAGAACAAGCCCACACTAACAATGTGGGCTTGTTTTCGCTTTTTGGCGGGCGTATTCCCCCTGAATTCCCCCTAGATTCCCCCAAAACACCCCCACGCCGCGCCTTTGACAGCTCCCCCTGTGGTTCCCCCACGGTGATCGACCCATGTGGTCGAACTGCAAACCGAAGGAGCGCACCTCTTGACCGAGTTTTAGGTACCGTGCTGGTGACCATCCGCGCATGGCGGTGCGCGTACTGGGCCAGGACCAGACGAAAACGCAAACGCAAACGCCCCGTGCGAATGCTGCGAATCCTTCGAAAACGCGCATGAATACTTGGCTTGCGGGCCATACGAACAGCTGCGAAACGCTGCGAATGACAGCCCGCGCTGATGGTGAACTTGCCAATATTTGCAGCGTTTCGCAGGCCTTCGCAATCGCTGGAACCCGCATGGATACTGGCGATTCGCTGCTTTCGCAGACGGTGAACGCCTTTTCAGGGTAAAAGATCAACGCCCCATCCCTTGCTCGCGCTTGCGCTGTCGCTCGATCGTGGACATGAAGCCGCTGAGGTCGGCGGCCACACCGTCGCCGCGCCGGGTGAACACTCGATCCACAACATCAGCCAGCAGCGCGCGCCCATTGCCCCCCTGGTGCGTGGCGCGGTCGTGTGCCGCGATGAACGCTTTGACCGGCCCGCTGCTGCGGTCGCCGTCCAGCCATCGCCCGATGGCTTGCTCCATCGTCTGGATGGCCTGCTCGCGCGGGGTGTCTCTGAGCGCCTGTATTTTGGGCATTGCGGCCCGATCAAGTGCAGGCGCGGCTTGTCTCGGGGCAGGTGCTGGTTTGTCCCCAAGTTCTGGGGATATGCCGCTGGTCTTCTCCGATGATCGTGATTCTGCGTGTTTCCGCTCGTGGGTCTGGTCCGTGTCTCGACTTTCCTTGGTTGCCCGCGTCGGCGCTCTTTGTTGCTGCATCCGCGCCTGTTCATCGACCACGATGGCCTGTAAATCCGCGTTCGCCACCTTGATCCCTAGCCGCACCGCCTGCCGCGCGGCCCGCTCCCTGAACTCGCTGCTGCCGGTGATGTCCACCTGGCCGCCATATTTCTGTGAGGCAATGCGCAGGGCTGCTTCCAGAGAATCGGCGGCCGTGTCGTGCATGACAATGCGCGGCCCGGTGTCGGTGAACTTCTCCTGGCCATCCTGGCCCCGGTAGATCACCAGCTGCCGCTTGGGGTCGATCTGCGGATCCAGCGCCGCCACGGTGAGCTTGCGCAGTGGGTCGAGGTCTTCGCCCTCGATGCCGTCCTGCTGCGGGTACTTCTTGCTCTTACGCTGCTCGCGGTAACGGATACCGCGCAGCGCAGCCTTGGCCGCCTCGTCGCCCTGCTCGGCCTGCTTGTCCAGCCAGGTGCGCCACACTTCGGAGCGTGGAATCTTGGCGGTCAGCGCCCGGCGCTCAGCGGCTTGTTGCTTTTGCAGAGCTTCGCGCCTGCCAGCGGCCATCCAAGCCTGATAAGAAATCGCCACCTGTGGGAGCATGCCGTCGCGCTTGTGTTCTGCAATGGCCGTCGCTCTTATTTGGCGCAATTCCGCGGTCAGCATTTGCCGCTCGGCCCGGTGCCGTTCGGTTAGCGCCTTGCGCAGAGCAGGTCGCCGCATCCGGCTTGCCTGCAGTTCGGCCTTGAAGCGCTTGGCCAAGAGTGTGCGCGCCTGGGCGCGCTCGGCACGGCGCGGCTGGCGTTCGGGGTCGATGCCGACATGCTGGGGTTCACCCCTAAGGCTAGCGCGCTGGCCGTCCAGCGCAGCGGCATACGCCACTGTGGGTTCTGGCATCGGGCCGCGTGGCGGCACATAGGGACCCAGCGCATTCTCCAGTGCGCTCTTGCTGGCCCAACGCCCCATCTGCGACGCCTTGGCCGCCAGCACGCGCCCGTCATCGAGCGTGGTTGTTGCCACCAGGCCCGATCCCTTCGGGGTGATTGAGACGCCATAACCCGCGGCAGCCCGGTGCAGACTCTGCCACGTCGCGCCGGGCTGCTGCACGGCAACACGCAGCGCCTGCGCCGGTTCGCCGCTCAACCATCCCTGAAACGACGGTGCCCCGGCGTTGCGATGCTCGGCGGCTTTGGCGGCATTGCTCAGGCGCGGCCCGTCTTCCAGACGCCCCCGCTTGGCGCGTTCGGCGCGGCTCATCTTGGCGATGACGGGCTTGTCTTGGTCTTGGACGACGACATAAGGCCCAGGACTGTGTCGCCAACATTGAGCCAACTCGATCTCGCGCATGGCCTTGTCCAGGAGCAGCCAGTCATACCTGGGCACCTTGGCCGTGTGGCCATCCGCATGCACACGGTTGACGATCAAATGCACATGATCGTGGTCGGTGTCGCGGTGCAATGCCCACAGCGCCTCGTGCCCCGCAAAGCCCAGCGTCTGCATGACATGCGCACACGCTGCGTCGATCTGCGGGCGCTCGGGGTGCTCGGCCTCCTGCCACGCCAGGGTGACGTGGTACACGGGACCGCGCGCGGTCTTGTTGCGCGCCGCCGCAGCCGTGGCGTCGAGGATGTCGATGGCGGTCTGCCGATCCTCTGGGGTATCCAGCGGACAGTCGAGGTGGAGCGTGCCCATCTCGGGGCGCGGCTCGTCGAGCTGATCGGCGTTGTCGCGGGCGATGTAGCGCACGGCCTCACCAAATCCGCGTGAGACCGCCTTACGCGTGATGACTTTGGCCAGCATGGGCAATGGCCCTGAGGGTGGCAACGATCTGCTCAGTGATCCGCTCGAACTGTTGGCGCTCCTCGTATTGCCAGCTTCGTTTCGAGGCGAGGTGCTTTTGCAGACCGCCCAGGCGGCGGAGTTCGGCTTGAAGGGATTGCAGCCGGGGCAGCCGCTGATCACCTTGCAGGGCGATGGTGCGCAGATAGCTGCTCGTAGTCAGCAGCGCCGCATCGGCCATATGGCGGATCAGCGTCGCTTCGGCAGGCGTGGCGCGCAGCGCCAGGTGGACGGTTCGCTCACGCATGAGAGTCTCCCGTCATGCGCTCGCGCACCGTGCTCGGGTAGAGCTTCCCCCCAGGCGGCAAAGCCTTGCGCAGGGTGTCGATACGCTGCTCCACGGTGTTTGCACCGAAGCGCTCGATCAGGGCGAGGACGAGACTGCGGTCGCTCCCGGTTGCGCCAGCGGCACCGAAGTCGAGCTTGCCGCTTTTGAGCAGGGAGTCGGCGCGCTCTGCCGGGGATTCGCCAATGACCTTGGTTGCCGCGCTGGGTGGGCCTTCGAGGTGTTTGCGCAGCGCGTAGTCGGCTTCCGACTCGTCAGGGTCGCGGTCGGAGCCGTCAGCCCACGGCGGCAGGCTCAGCACCTTGGCAGGCCGGGGTGGGGCGTCCTGCGTGGATGCCGTTTGGCGGTCTTTGGGTTGCTGCGGCGTGGCGGATTCAGCGGGCTGGGGCGTGGCGGTCTCGGCCGTGCCCGCTGCAGCGGGTGTCGAGGGTTCAGCACCCTTGGCATCACCGCTCAAACCCGCGCGGCGCAGCGCCGCCAGCAGGGCCGCTGGTTTCACCTTAAGCGGCGGGGCAACGAGCCGCGCGTAACGCGCCAGCGCCGTGCGGTCTTCCTTCAGGGCTTTGATATCGGCGGCGCGCTCGGCCACGAAGGCATCGCAGACGGTGCGTGCAGCAGCTCTGCCAGTGAGCTGGCGCGAGAGTTTTGCAGCCTGATCGATGCGGTCAAAGAGGGTGGTGGGTTGAAGCGGTTTAGCCATGTCGAGACTCCAAAAGTAGGTGAGAAGCGAAGTGCCGAAACACAGAACACAACAGGGTGTCGGGCGCCGCCTGACCAAGATGCCGGATTCGCCTGGAGCGCAAGCGCCAGGTGAAACCCCGGCCTACCTTGCCCCACAACGGCCCGATAACGAAGCGGGCCTGCTCAGGGGGTGTGACGCCTGCATCAGCTGGTCCCCTGGTCGTGACGGAAGACGCCCTGCTGGATGACTCGGCCCGTTGGACTGAGGCACCACTGCGGCAGGCCGTAGGGGGAACCGTCAACCGGGGTCAAGGTGTCCGGCAGATCAGGGTCGCCAAATGCCTCGCGCAATGCCCGCCACGGCAGACCCAGGTTGCGTGCCAGCAGGCCGGTTGACGCGCGTGCATTGGCCTCGGCTTCATGACGCGATAAGCCGCCGTCGCATTCCAGAATGGCCGCGCGTTCTTCGAAGTGTTCACACAGGTTGTCTGCCCACAGCAAGGCCAGCACATCCGGCTTGGCTTGGCGAATCGCTTCGCGCAGCGCATCGGTCAGGCGCGATGCCGGAGACACGATCAACGTGTCGCCGTCGGGTTCGATGGTGAA
>JAKAFC010000194.1 GCA_021818065.1 Pseudomonadota bacterium | reverse complement strand
GTGGGGCTCGCTCAAGGTGGGCAGGCTGCACGGCAAACGATTCAAGACCCGGCGTGACGCCATGGACGAGATCGTCGACTGGCTGACGTTCTACAACCACCGGCGGCTTCATTCGTCGTTGGGCTACCTCAGCCCGATGCAGTTCGAACGGGCTTGGTTTGCCGCCCAGAACAGGCAGGCCGCGTAACAGTCTCAGCTATGGGATCCGGAACTCGCGGGCAAGGTCAGCCTATTGAAGTAAAACAGTAGCGGCGTTGACAGTTCGTTGACACTTGACGGATTTCTTAGCATCCAAAACGGCGCTAAGTTATTGAATTTATTGGTAGGCCGTGTTGGACTTGAACCAACGACCAAAGGATTATGAGTCCTCTGCTCTAACCAACTGAGCTAACGGCCCACGGGGGATTGCGCTGCAGCGGTTCATGGCGCCAAGGCAAGATATGAATGTTAGCGGCTGCGCCGTGCTCGGGTTGCGGATAAGGCGGGGGTGGAGATGGTGAAGCCGTGCGCATCCGAGCTTGGGCTCGCAGTGCGCGCCAGACAGGGGGTGACCACCGCACTGGCGCGGCAAGGGGGCACTCGGTCCTGCCGACGGTGCGCGCCCGTTGCCGTGTCAGCCGGACCCTGTTGGTGCGGCCCGGGCACAACGATGTTCCACAGCGTATCGGTTAGGCGGCTGCTACGCTTTTGCCGCTAGAGCGTGCCGCCACCATTGACACCCGACCCAACGACCACGAGACCATGATGCAGGGTGATGCCGAGACCGTGCAATTTCCGAACGAGGCGTTGTGGGCCGAACGCACGGTGATCGCCCTGCAGACTGCCGCGTGTCCCATCTGAGGCGCCCGAGACGAGTCGGGCCGTTAGCCTGTGACAGAGTCAACTTCCGCCGCGGCGCCACTACCTGAGACCGAACTTGCGGCCAGTGCTTTGGCGGACCAGCCGGTCAGTCGCGCCCGGTTCGTGCAGTTGTTCTCGGCGGTGATGCTGCCGATCTTTCTTGCCGCGGTCGATCAAACTCTGCTGGCCACCGCCACACCGGCCATCGCCCGCGATTTGGGCGACTTTCGCGACAGCGCCTGGATCGCCGTGGGCTATCTGCTGGCGTCCACCATCATGGCGCCACTCTACGGGCGGTTCGGCGATCGCTACGGTCGGCGTGATGCGCTGCTGGTGGCGTTGGGGTTGTTCGCTCTGGGCTCGCTGGCCTGCGCTGTCAGCCAGGGGATGTGGTGGCTGATCGCCGCGCGCATGCTGCAGGGCCTGGGCGGCGGCGGGCTGATGGTGATGAGCCAGGCGCTGATCGGCGAAGTGGTTCCACCGCGGCAGCGGCCGCGCTTTCAGGCCTGGTTCGGCGTGGTGTTCGTGCTGGCCAGCGTGACCGGACCGGCGCTCGGGGGCCTTGTGGTCAGCCATGCCAGCTGGCGCTGGCTGTTCGTGGCCAACCTGCCTCTGGCGGCGCTCGCAGTGTGGCGAGTGCTGCAGTTGCCCGCAAGCGCCCGCACGGCGCAGCCGGGCCACTCGCATGACATCGCTGGGGTGCTGCTGTTCGCCGCGGTGGCCTCGTTGGCGCTGCTGTGGCTCACCCTGGCGGGCCATCGTTTCGCCTGGGTGTCGCTGCCCAGCGGGCTGATGGTTGGCGCGGCGCTGTTTGGTGGTGCTGTGCTGCTGCGCCGTGAGCGGGCTCATCCGCAGCCGTTTCTGCCGGTGGAACTGCTGCGGCTGCCCGCCATTGCCTTGTCGTCCGTCACCCTGGTGCTGTTCGCTGCCGGTTTGTTTGCGCTGGTGTTTTTTCTGCCCGTGTACCTGCAGATCGGCCACGCGACCAGCGCCGCCCACGCCGGACTGCTGTTGCTGCCGCTGACCATCGGCCTAGTGCTCGGCGCCAACCTCACCGGGCGGCTGGTGGCGCGCAGCGGGCGGCCGGATCTGCCGGCCCGCTGGGGCCTGACCGCTGCTGCGCTGGCGCTGTTTGCGCTGGCGCTGCTGCCTGCGCAGCCGCTGGTGGTCATGGGACTGGGCGTGGCCGCCGGGCTGGGGTTCGGCACGGTGATGCCGACCTCGCAACTGGTGGTGCAGACCGTGGCGGGCCGCAGCCGTTTGGGGGCGGCTGCGGCCACGGTGTCCTTGGCGCGCTCCACCGGCGCGGCGTTGGGCACGGCGGTGTTCGGCGCGCTGGTGTTCGGCCTGATGAGCAACGCCGATTTGCAGGCGGCACTGCATGCCACCAGCCCGGCGGCCACACGCCAGGCCGTCGCCGCCTTCCATCTCGCCTTTCTGGGCGCGGGCGCTCTCACCCTGCTGTCGGCTTGGACGTCGAGCAAGGTGCCGCGCGTGAGGATTTGACTGCCGCTGCGGAAGCCGAGGCAGAATGGCGGCTCCCACCACCCATCACCTCGCTTGCGCACGCCATGTCCATCTCCGAGACGCTCAGTCGCTTTGCCATCCCCGGTCTGTTGCAGTTCCGCAGCAGCCAGTCCGGCCTGCTCTTTGCCGACATCGAGAGCCCCGAGGGCACGGCCACGGTGTGTCTGCAGGGCGCCCATCTCACCACCTTTCGCCCCAAGGCCCAACCCGAACCCGTGGTCTGGGTGTCGGAAGCCTCGCGCTATGTGCCGGGAAAGTCGATTCGCGGCGGTGCGCCCGTGTGCTGGCCGTGGTTCGGCGCACACCCTAGCGAGAGCAGTTTTCCCGGCCACGGTTTCGCCCGCACCGTGCCATGGGATGTCATCGACAGCAGCGCCTCACAGGGCGTCACCCAGATCACCTTGCAGTTGCAGCCGTCAGCAGCGACGCGGGCGCAGTGGCCCCACGACACGCCGGTGACGCTGCGCATCGCGGTGTCCGATGTGCTCGACATGGCGCTCACCACCCACAACGCCAGCAGCCAGGCCCTGCCGCTGAGCGAGGCGTTGCACACCTATCTGCAGATCGGCGACATTGCCGATGTGACGCTGCACGGCCTGGACGGCTGCAGCTACCTCGACAAGACCGAGGGGTTCGCCCGCAAGCGGCAGCAGGGCGCGCTGCACTTTGCCGCCGAGACCGACCGGGTGTACGTCGATACGCAGAGCGATTGCGTCATCCATGACCCGCGGCTGCAGCGCCGCATCCGCATCGCCAAGCAGGGCAGTGCCAGCACCGTGGTGTGGACGCCGTGGGCCGACAAGGCGGCCGCCATGGGCGACTTCACGCCGCAGGGCTGGCGCAACATGTTGTGCGTGGAGTCGGCCAACGCGGCGGACAACACCCTGACCTTGCAACCGGGGGCGACGCACACCCTGGCCGTGCGCTACAGCGCCGAGCCGCTTTGATCAGCCAGCGCGCATGCCGGCGTCCGCGGCGATCCAGCGTGCGGCCTTTTCCGCAATCATCAGCGTGGGGGTGTTGATGTTGCCGCTGGGAATGACGGGCATGACGCCGGCATCCACCACGCGCAGCCCGGCCACCAGGCCGCCGCGGCCATCGCGCACACGCAGGCGGGTGTCGACCACGGCCTGCGGATCGTCGCTGCGCCCCATGGCGGTGGTGCCCGCGGGGTGGAAGATGGTGGTGGCGATGTCGCCGGCCAGGCGGGCGAGGTCGGCATCGCTCTGGAACTGTGGGCCGGGTTTGAATTCGTCGGGCGCGTAGCGCGCCAGCGCCGGCTGGGCGACGATGCGGCGTGTCAGGCGCAGGCTGTCGATGGCAACCTGCCGGTCTTCCGCGGTGCTCAGGTAGTTGGGGGCGATGGCCGGGGCGTCGGCAAAGCGCGGGCTTTGGATCCGCACCGTGCCACGGCTGCCGGGGTTGAGGTTGCACACGCTGGCGGTGAGGGCGTCGAAGCTGTGCAGCGGCTCGCCGAAGGCGTCCAGGCTCAGGGGTTGGACGTGATATTGGATGTTGGGATGCCGGTACTGCGCGCTGCTGCGGGTGAACACGCCGAGCTGGCTGGGTGCCATGCTCATCGGCCCGGTACGGCGGAGGGCGTATTCGAGTCCGATCAGGGCCTTGCCCCAGGCCGAGGCGGCGCGGGTGTTGAGCGTGCGCGCGCCCCGCACCTTATAGACGGCTCGGATCTGCAAATGATCCTGCAGATTGGCGCCGACGCCGGGCAGGTCGATCCGCGGCGCGATGCCGTGGCGTTGCAGCAGGTCGGCGGGGCCGATGCCCGAGAGCTGCAGCAGGTGCGGCGAGCCGATCGCCCCGGCGCTGAGGATGACTTCGCGCGTGGCATGCGCCGTCACCATCTCCTCCCCGGTCCAGATCTGCGCGCCGCTGCAGCGCTGGCTGCCGTCGGGCTGGGAGTCGAGCACTAGGAGTCTGGGCGGCAGAAGGTTGTTGAAGTCGGCGTAGGACGGCGTGCGTACGTTAAGAGGGCATGCCCACGAGTTATCGCCCCTACGAGCCGGAGCAGGTGATGCTGCTGCCGGCGGCGCCAC
>JAKAFC010000193.1 GCA_021818065.1 Pseudomonadota bacterium | reverse complement strand
CCACCCACACCATGTAACCCGGGATGGTGACGCCGAACAGCGTGACCGCCCCCGACAGCACCCACAGCATGAACAGGAACGAGAACAGCGTGACCAGCGAGGAGACAAAGCCGAAAAACAGGTTCAGGCTGCCGTTGATGAAGCCGCCGATGTCGTCGGCGATCCGCTGGTCGGGGTTGTCGGTGTTGCCCTGCCGCAGCGCCATGCGGTAGTGCGTGCCGCCGCTGAGCCAGTCTTTGAGAAACACCTCGGTCATCCAGCGCCGCCAGCTGATCTGCAACATCTGCAGAAAGTATTGCGAATACACCGCCAGCGCGATGTAGAGAAAAGCGTAGCCGGTGAAATACACCAGCAACTGCTTGAAGGCGGCGAAGTTCTTGGCCTGCAGCGCATTGAAGAAGTCGCCGTTCCACTGCGTCAGCTTGACGTTGACCCACACCAGCGCCAGATTCATGGCCAACACCAGCAGCAGCAGCCCCCAGCCCTTTTTCTTCTCGTCCGACACCAGGTAGGGCTTGGCGAGCGCATAGAAATGCTTGAAGGCAAAGCGATACGACTGCGCAGAAGGTTGAGGCTGCATAAGACGGACGGCTCCTGGAAACAGTGCAAGCTGCCGCATTGTGCCTGCGGGGGGTGGCCTGCATGACGGCGTGGGCTTGCCAGCCTATCGGCGCCGACTGAGCGCGGGCTTAAGGCCTGCAGCCCGTATGATGGCACTTTTCGAACGACCGTGCTTTTTCTATGACCGCCACCACCATCCCCACCGCCATTTCCACCGAGCTGCAGGCCGCCTTCGACGCCGCCATCGCCCGGTCCAAAACCCTCACCACCCGCCCGGACAACACCACCCTGTTGCGGCTGTACGGGCTCTACAAACAGGGCAGCGTCGGCGACGCCACCGGCGAGCGCCCCGGCCTGACCGACTTCGTCGCCCGCGCCAAATGGGACGCCTGGGCAGCCTTGCGCGGCACGCCGCGCGAGCAAGCCATGCAGGCCTACATCGACACGCTGCAGACTCTGGTTTGAAGCCGCGCGGGCGTTACACCCGATTACATTCAGGTTCTTTGATGTCGTTGACGTGCGTCAATCTTCGCGGCCGGGTGCGGCTCAGAATGCCTCCATCACAAAACCCCTTCTCGCAGTGTGCGTCAATTTGTCGCGGGAAGGCACAACACGGAGGTCATCATGCTCCCCACATCCCGTTCCTTTCACACGCTTGCCAGCGCCATCCGCCAGCACGCCAGCCGTCTGCGCCGAGCCATCCTCGCACTCCTCGGTCTTGCCGCCGTGCTGGGGTGGGCGGCTCCGGCGCAGGCCGTGCCGGCCTTTGCCCGCCAGACCGGGCAGGACTGCATCGCCTGCCACGTCGGCGGCTTCGGGCCGCAGCTCACACCGTTTGGCCGCGCCTTCAAGCTCGACGGCTACACCCTGAGTAACGGCAAAAAGCACATCCCGCTCTCGGCCATGCTGGTGGCGTCGTACACCCACAGCGCCACCGACCAGAATCCACCGCCCGCGGGCTTCAGCGCCAACGACAACTTCACGGCGCTGCAGCAGGCCTCGGTGTTTCTCGCCGGGCGCATCACCGATCATCTGGGCATGCTCGGCCAGGCCACCTATTCCGACCCGGGCTCGCAAAACCTCGCCTGGGACAACACCGAACTCCGCTACGCCCACGGCTACACGCTGGGATCGACCAGCGGTCTGTTCGGCATGAGCCTGAACAACAACCCCACGCTGTCCGATGTGTGGAACACCATCCCGGCATGGCAATACAGCTACATGGCGCCGCCGTTCGGCACCAGCGGCCCGCCGGTCACGCCGCTGCTTTACAACCTGGGGCAAAGCGTGGTGGGCGCCACGGCCTACACCCTGATCAACAACAGCTGGTATGTGGAGGCAGGCGCCTATCACAACCTGTCCACCTACTGGGCCAACGCGCTGCACGCCGGCAATGCCTCGCTGCAGGGCGAAGCGCCCTACTGGCGGCTCTGGTACTCCAAGACCGTCGGCCCGCATGTCTTCGAGGCCGGGGTGCTGGGGTTTGACGCCCGCATCAACACCAGCGGCCTGCCGGGGCTGCCCACCGACGACTATCACGACATCGGCCTCGATGCCACCTACCAATTCCTCAATGGCGGCCCCAACATCATCACCGCCAACGCCATCTACATGCACGAGCGGCAAAACCTGAACCAGGCGCTGCAGCAAGGCAATGCGAGCAACGCCAGCAATACCCTGAACACCGCCAACATCAACGTTTCGTACTGGCGCAACAACACCTACGGCGCCACCGTGGGCCTGTTCAGCACCACCGGCTCGTCCGATGCCGCGGTGTATGGCGCAGGTTTCAGCTCGCGCACCAACAGCCCCAACACCAACGGCGCGGTGTTCGAGCTCGACTGGAACCCCTTTGGCAAAAGCTGGACCAATCCCGAGAAAAACTTGCGGGTCGGCTTGCAATACACCCTGTTCAACAAGTACCTTGGAGCCAAAACCAACTTTGACGGCGCGGGCACCAACGCCCGCGACCTCAACACCCTCTACCTTTATCTGTGGACGGCGATCTGAGCCTCGTGCGTCGCCCCCACGCCGGAGCACTGCCATGCAGAACGAATCCAATGCCATTTACTTCGCCCAGGCTTTTCACCACGGCGAGGCCGAACAACACAGCTATGTGGTGGCCGTGGGCAGCCGCCCGGTGGTCGAATCGCTGGCCAAGGCCGAGCACGCCCGGCTCCGCGGCGCTTACGGTGTGGCCATCTACCGCACCCGACCCGACGTGGCGACCCAAGACAACTTCCGCCTGGTCGGCTATCTGAGTTCGGATATGGGCGAGAAGTGGACATGCAGCCAGCCTGACGAGGCCCAGGCCGCCTGAGCCCCGGCGGCGCATCTGCCGTCTGGCGCGTCGGCATGCGCCGCGCGCCAGACGGTCATCACTTCACCATGCCCAGCCAGCGCGGCAGCGCCAGGCTGATGATGGGCACATAGGTGATGAGGGCGAGGAACACCAGCATGGTCAGCAGCCACGGGCTGACCGCCTTGGTCAGCTCGGTGATGCCCATTCTGGCGATGCCGCTGGCCACGTAAAGGTTCAGCCCGACCGGCGGGGTGATCATGCCGATTTCCATGTTCACCACCATGATGATGCCGAAGTGAATCGGGTCGATGCCAAGGTGCATCGCCACCGGAAACAGAATCGGCGCGAGGATGAGCACGATGCTCGACGGCTCCATCACATTGCCGGCAATCAGCAGCAATAGGTTGACCAGCAGCAGGAACATCACCGGCCCGAGCCCGGCGTCGAGCAGCCATTGCGCCATATGCTGCGGCACCTGCTCGGAGGTCATCAGAAAGCTGAACAGCACCGCGTTGGTAATGATGTACAGCAGCATCGCGCTCATGTTCGCCGAGGCCAGCAGCACCCGCGGTACGTCGCGCAGCCGCAAGTCTTTGTAGACGAACACGGCGATGATGAAGGCGTACACCGCGCTCATCGCCGCTGCTTCGGTCGGGGTGAAAATGCCGGCGTAGATGCCGCCGAGCACGATGACGATGAGCAGCAGCCCCCACAGGCTTTCGCGCAGCGCCTTGAGGCGCTGGCCCCAGGTGGCGCGCGGCAGCCGCGGGTAGCGGCCGCGCCAGGCTTTCCACCAGGTGGTCGCGCCCAGCATCGCCGCCAGCAGCAGACCCGGAATCACCCCGGCCATGAACAGCGCGCCGATCGACGAGTTGGTCGACACCGCATACATCACCATCACAATCGATGGCGGAATCAGGATGCCCAGCGCCCCCGACGAGGTGATGACCCCGGCGCCGAAGCGCTGCGGAAACCCGGCCTTGACCATCGCCGGAATCAGGATGGAGCCGATGGCCACGACCGTGGCCGGGCTCGACCCGGACACCGCGGCGAACAGCGCGCACGCCATCACCCCGGCCAGCGCCAGCCCGCCGGGCCAGTGGCCGATCATGCTGGTGGCGAACTTGATCATGCGCCGCGCCACCCCGCCGTGGGTGAGAAAGTTGCCGGCCAAGATGAAAAACGGGATCGCCATGATCTCGAACTTTTCGATGCCGGTGAACAGCTTGAGCGCCACCGCCTGGATCGGCACGTCGCTGAACGCGAACAGAAAACCCAGCACCGTCAGCCCCAGCGCGATGGACACCGGCATGCCGGTGAGCAGCAGCGCCACCAGCAGCGCGAAAATGATCAGCGCGTTCATCGCCCGCCCTCCGCGCCCGCGGGCGCCTGCACGGCGGCAACGGGCCGCGGGTGGATGTTGTCGGTGCGCGGGTCGATGGGCAGCGGCTCATCCAGCCCTTCGACCTCGCCCGGGTCGTGGTGCGGCAGCTCGCCGTCGCGGTTGAAGCGCCACGCCACCTGCAAAAAGCGGTAGCACATCAGCGCCGAGCCCAGCGGAATC
>JAKAFC010000192.1 GCA_021818065.1 Pseudomonadota bacterium | reverse complement strand
GAGGCGCAGGCGGCGCCGTGGTGTGTCGCACCACAAAGCGGACTGCAACGTGGCCATGCGTCGCCTCAAAACCCGGCCCGAAGGGCTCCCCCAGACGGGGCGTGAACAGGCCCTAGACTGAGGCCACGGCAACCCTCCCTGGAGCACGCGATGCAAAATGCCCTGAACGCCTTGCTGATGGCCATCGGCCGCATTCTGATGGCCGCCATCTTCGTCCACGCCGGCCTGTCGAAGATCGACGGCTATGCGCAGACCGCCGCCTTCATGCAGTCCCACGGCGTGCCGGCCATGCTGCTGCCGCTGGTCATCCTGCTGGAACTGGGCGGCGGCCTCGCCCTCGCCTGCGGACTGTTCACGCGCTTCATGGCCGCCGCGCTGGCGCTGTTTTCGCTGGCCGCCATAGCCATCTTCGTGCTGCCTGCGAACACCGGCACCGGGGTCATCATCCTCTACGCCGAGCTGGCGATGACCGGAGGGCTGCTGTACGTCGCGGCGCAAGGCGCCGGCACGCTCAGCATCGACCACTGGCGCCAGCGCAAGCGCCGGCGCCGCTCGAGCGGCTTCGCCGACTGAATCGCCGTCACTCCACGGCCACCCGGCTTGCCACGCGCTTTTCGCAGCCGCACACCGGACGGCCGCGCGGTACCCCCTCAAACGCCGGCCAGCGCCCAGTCGCCCGACTCCGCGGCGGCGCGCGCCTCGGCCTGTTGCGCGGTATGCTGAACGAGCCGTGCCGGGGCGCCGTCATCGCCGGGCTGCACCACCAGGATCTGCTTGTGGAAGCGCACCACGCCGGCACGGTGCGCCACGCTGACCAGGGTGGTGCCGGGCAACTGCTGCTGAAGCAGCGCGTACATGGCGGCCTCGGTGGGGCCATCCAGCGCGCTGGTGGCCTCGTCGAGAAACAGCCAGTCGGGCGCAGCCAGCAAAGCGCGCGCAATCGCCAGGCGCTGCTGCTCACCCGGGGACAGGCGCTGCATCCAGGTATCGGTCTGGTCGAGGACGGCGGCCAGGGCTGGTATCCGCGCCAGTTCCAGCACCTCGCGCAGCCGCGCGTCGTCGAACTGCTCGGGCGGCAGTGGATAGGTCAGCGCCTGGCGCAGCGTGCCCATCGGCAGATACGGCTTTTGCGGCAGGAACAGGCTGCGCCCGGACGCCAGGCGGTAGTGCGTGCCCTGCGCATAAGGCCAGATGCCGGCCAGCCAGCGCACCAGCGTGCTCTTGCCCAGGCCCGAGGGACCGACGAACAGGGTGTGCTGGCCCGGGGCGATGCGCTCGCCGGCGGCCTGCAGCAGCGCCCGGCCGTCCGGGGTGGCGATGCGCAGGTCGCCGAGGTCGATGCCGCCAGGATCCGCGGCCACGGCGGCGTCCGGCGCGGCATCGGCCGGCTCGGTTCCGTCGAGCAGTTCAGTCACCGGCACGTGGCGCACGGCCTCCACCGACTGCACGAAGGTGTAGAGACGCTCTTGCGTCGCGCGCCAGTCGACGATGCGGCCGTACGCGTCGATGAACCACGACAGCGCGCCCTGCACCTGGCCGAAGGCGCTGGCGGTCTGCGTCAGGCCGCCGAGCTGGATCTGGCCGGCGAAATAGCGCGGCGCGGCCACCAGGATGGGAAAGATGATGGCCATCTGGCCGTAGAACGAGCTGTACCAGGTGAACAGCTTCTGCCGTTTCATGATGCCCCACCAGTTGCTCCAGACATAGGCGAAGCGGTTGGTATGGCCCTCGATCTCGCGCGCCTCGCCGCGGTAGAGGGCGATGCCCTCGTTGTGCTCGCGCGTGCGCGCCAGGCCGAAGCGGAAATCGGCCTCGTAGCGCTGCTGGTTGAAGTTGAGCTTGATCAGCGGCTTGCCGACCTTGTGCGCGAAATAGCTGCCGAAGCCGGCATAGGCGAGCGCCACCCACACCATATAGCCGGGAATGCTGACGCCCAGGAGCGAAATCGCGCCTGAGAGGGTCCAAAGAATCATGAGGAAGGACAGCAGCGTGACCACCGAGGAAATGAAGCCGAAGAACAGGCTCAGGCTGTCGTTGACGAACAGGCGGATGTCGTCGGCGATGCGCTGGTCGGGGTTGTCGGCGTTGCCCTGGCGCAGCGACATGCGGTAGTGCGCGCCGCCCACCAGCCAGTCCTTGAGGAAGACCTCGGTGACCCAGCGCCGCCAGCGTATCTGCAGCATCTGCAGGAAATACTGCGAGTACACCGCCAGCACGATGTAGAGGAAGGCGTAGCCGGTGAACACGAACAGCAGGTGCTTGAACACCTCGAACTTGCGCGCCTGCAGCGAGTTGTAGAAGTCGTTGTTCCAGTAGTTCAGCCGCACGTTCACCCAGACGATGGCCAGGTTCATGGCCAGGACGGTGAGCAGCAGCGCCCACCCCTTCTTCTTGTCTTCCGACACCCAGTAGGGTTTGGCGAGCTGGATGAAATGCCGGACTGAGAAACGGTAGGGCTGGGGCTGCTCGGCTTGCATGGCGTTGAAAACTCCTGGACTCCGCTCTGGACGGGCGGCTCATGGTGCGCGATTGTGCATGGGCGGCGGCGCCCGCGGCGGCGGCGCAGCGCCCGATGATCAAAAAATGTACCCAGGCACGCTTAGCCGCGGCTTAACCCGCGCCCGCCCAGGCGGCGGGCGACAGGCGAGCGCAGGCTCCTAGAATGGAGAGCTTGATCCGACACACCCCTGGAGAACACCCATCATGGCCCTGCCCACATCCATGTCCGACCGCGACGGCAAAATCTGGATGGACGGCCAGCTCGTCGAATGGCGCGACGCCAAGATCCACGTGCTGACCCACACCCTGCACTACGGCTGCGGCGCCTTCGAGGGCGTGCGCGCGTACAAGACGGACAAGGGCACGGCCATCTTCCGCCTGCGCGAGCACACCGAGCGCCTGTTCAACAGCGCCAAGATCCTGCGCATGACCATTCCCTTCACGCTGGAACAGGCCATGCAGGCGCAGATCGACGTGGTGCGCGCCAACGGCTTCGACTCCTGCTACATCCGCCCGCTGACCTGGATCGGCGACAAGAAGCTGGGCGTCTCGCCGCGCGGCAACACCATCCACCTGATGATCGCCGCCTGGCCCTGGGGCGCCTACCTGGGCGAGGAAGGGCTGAAGAAAGGCATCCGCGTCAAGACCTCCAGCTACACCCGCCACCACGTCAACATCACGATGTGCAACGCCAAGGCGGTGAGCAACTACACCAATTCCATCCTGGCGAACCTGGAAGTGACCAACGACGGCTACGACGAGGCCCTGCTGCTCGACCCGCAAGGCTTCGTCAGCGAAGGCGCGGGCGAGAACATCTTCGTCATCCGCGACGGCGTGCTGCACACCCCCGACCTGTCGTCCGGCGCGCTCAACGGCATCACGCGCAAGACCGTGTTCTCCATCTGCGAAGACCTGGGCCTGACGGTGAAGGAAAAGCGCATCACCCGCGACGAGGTGTACATCGCCGACGAAGCCTTTTTCACCGGCACCGCCGCCGAGGTGACGCCCATCCGCGAACTCGACGGCGTGAGCATCGGCCCCGGCCACCGCGGCCCCATCACCGAGCGCATCCAGAACGCCTTCTTCGACATCGTCGGCGGACGCAACCCCAAGTACGCAAGCTGGCTGACGGCTGTTTGAACGTCGCCGGCTCTCGCGTCACGGCACTGATGTGCAGCGATCAAGGTTGGTGAGATACTTCGTCAGCTGCATAAAGCTGGCAGGGTGCTGGTGGCGACGCGCGGCAGTCATCGTCAGCTCAAGCAATAGCATCCTGAAGCAAGCCGGCCTTAAACAGTGAGGACCACTATGCGTTATGCCATCGTGATCGAACGTGCGCAAAGCAATGACTCGGCCTATGTGCCAGACCTGCCTGGCTGCGTTGCGACCGGCTCGACGGTGGCCGAAGTCGAACGCGAGATCCGCGAAGCGATTGCCTTCCATCTCGAAGGACTGCGGCAGGATGGCGTCAGCATCCCGCCGCCGGAAAGCCGGGTCGAATACATCGACGTCGCAGCTTGATATCCATTTCTCGAAAGACCCCATGAGCGCCATCCCCAAACCCGACATGCCCGTGGTCGAACTCAAGGCCAAGGATCTGCCCGCGCACTGCCCCAACCCCAATATGCCGATCTGGAGCAGCCACCCGCGCGTGTTCATCGACATCACCCACGGCGAAGCCGCCTGCCCTTACTGCGGCACGCGCTACCGCCTGGCGCCGGGCGAAGTGGCGCACGGGCATTGAATCGCGGCCAGACTCGCGCAACCTTGATCCGGCTGGCTCCAGTTCCCGGAGCCGCAACACGCATCCCAACCCGCCCATGCGCCGCGTGCTGCTGATCGCCCCGCAGTGGATCGGCGACGCGGTGATGGCCCAGCCCCTGGTGGCGCTGCTGGCGGGGCAAGGCGCGCGCATCACGGCGCTGGCCCTGCCGGGCGT
>JAKAFC010000026.1 GCA_021818065.1 Pseudomonadota bacterium | reverse complement strand
CCCGAAGATTCAGCAAACCAGCCCGCAGGATCGCCGCCAGGTGCCCGAAGGGCTGTGGGTGAAGTGCCCGTCGTGCGAGTCGGTGCTGTACAAGTCCGACCTGGAGCTCAACCAGAACGTCTGCCCCAAGTGCAGCCATCACATGCGCATCGGCGCCCGCGCCCGGCTCGACGCGCTGCTCGACGCCGAAGGTCGGTATGAGATCGGCCAGGAGGTGCTCCCGGTCGACCCGCTGAAGTTCAAGGACAGCCGCAAATACCCCGACCGCTTGAAAGAAGCGCTGGAAAACACTCAGGAAACCGACGCGCTGGTGGTCATGGGCGGAGCCATCCAGACCCTGCCGGTGGTGGTGGCCTGTTTCGAGTTCGAATTCATGGGCGGGTCGATGGGTTCGGTGGTCGGCGAGCGCTTCGTGCGCGGGGTGCAGGCAGCGATCGAGCAGAAGGTGCCGTTCATCTGCTTCACCGCCACCGGCGGCGCGCGCATGCAGGAAGGGCTGCTCAGCCTGATGCAGATGGCCAAGACCAACGCTGCGCTCACCCGGCTGTCTGCGGCCGGGCTGCCGTTCATCAGCGTGCTCACCGACCCGACCATGGGCGGGGTGTCGGCCAGCTTTGCCTTCATCGGCGACATCGTGCTCGCCGAGCCCAAGGCGCTGATCGGTTTTGCCGGGCCGCGGGTGATCGAAAACACCGTGCGCGAAAAACTGCCCGAAGGTTTCCAGCGCGCTGAATTCCTGCTGCAGAAGGGCGCTGTCGACCGCATCGTCGACCGCCGCGAACTGCGCGCCGAGCTGGCGCAACTGCTGGCGATGCTGCTGCGCCAGCCCGCCGAAGCCATCGCCTCCTGATCTCTCGTCTGGCCGCCGCCCGCACGCGGGGGCGGATCTGCTGCATGTCCTCCCTCCCTTCGACTCTGGACGGCTGGCTTGCCCATGCCGAAGCTCTGCATGCGCGCCCCATCGATCTCGGCCTCGAGCGGGTGCAGGCGGTGCGCGCGGCCATGGGGCTGCGCTTCGCCTGTCCCGTGATTACTGTGGCGGGGACCAACGGCAAGGGTTCGACCGTTGCCATGCTCGAATCCATCTTGCTGGCCGCGGGCTACCGTGTGGGGGTCTACACCTCGCCGCATCTGGTGCATTTCGAGGAGCGCTGCCGGCTGCAGGGCAAGATGGTCCAGGCGGACGCGTTGCTGCCGCATTTCGCTGCGGTGGAGCGGGCCCGCCATGACGCGGGCGGCGCCACTGCGGTGAGCCTGAGCTATTTCGAATTCACCACCCTGGCCATTCTGTCGCTGCTCGCGGCGCAAAACCTGGACGCGGTGGTTCTGGAGGTCGGGCTGGGCGGGCGTCTGGACGCGGTGAACGTCATCGACACCGACTGCGCCATCCTCACCAGCATCGACCTCGACCACATGGAATTCCTCGGGCCCGACCGCGAGTCCATCGGCCGTGAAAAGGCGGGCATCATGCGTGCAGCGACTCCGGCCATCGTCAGCGATCCGCAGGCGCCGCAATCGGTACGCGACCACGCCCATGCCATCGGCGCCGATCTCTGGCTGGCCGGACGCGATTTCCGCTACGCCCATTTGGCGCAGCAGTGGACCTGGCAGGGCAGGGCGCAGCGGCGCAACAGCCTGGCCTTTCCGGCGCTGCGCGGCGCCAACCAGCTGCTCAACGCCAGCGGCGTGCTCGCCGCGCTCGAGGCGCTGCAGGCGCGTCTGCCGGTGGCGGCGCAAGCGGTGCGCGAGGGGTTTGCGCGTGCCGAACTGCCCGGGCGCTTTCAGGTGCTGGCGGGTCAGCCCACCCTGGTGCTGGACGTGGGGCACAACCCGCACGCCATCGCCGTGCTGGCGGAAAACCTCGATAGCATGGGCTACTTTCCCACCACCCACGCGGTGTTCGGCGCCATGGCCGACAAGGACATTGCCGGCATGTTGCGGCGCATGCTGCCGTTGGTCGATGTCTGGCATCTGTGCGATCTGCCGACGCCGCGCGCCGCCCGGGCAGACGCGGTGGCGGCGCAGCTGGTGGCGCTGCAGCCCGGCGCCCGCATCACTTTGCACTCGGGGCCGGTGCAGGCGCTGCAGGCTGCTGCGGCCGCGGTGGAACTGGCCGATAGAATCGTGGTGTTCGGCTCCTTCTACACCGTGGGCGGTGTGATGCAGGAGGGGCTGCCCCGACTTCACGGCAAGCACCTGGATTCTTCCCCGCAATGACCTTCGGCGCTCCCCGCAATTCCGCCCGTCGCTCCGCCCGGGGCGAGGCTCCCGATGCGCAGGATCAGGACGCCCTGCGCATCCGCGCCCGCAGGCGTCTGATCGGTGCGGTGGCGCTGGTGTTGCTCGGCGTGATCGTGTTTCCGCTGGTGTTCGACGCCAAGCCCAAGCCGGTGCCCTCGACCATCGCCCTCGACATTCCGTCGCAGACCAAGGCGCCCGGGCTGGCCATGCCCGCCTCGGCGCCGATGCTGCCCGCCGCCTCCACAGCCGCGGTGCCATCGGCGCCGCCCCACGAGGCATCGACCCCGGCAGGCGGCAAGGCCGCGGTCACCTCCGCCCCTGTGGCGCAGCCGACGCCGACCACTCCTTCCGCTGTAGCCAAACCGCAGCCAACGGCCTCGGCTGCAGCACCCTTTGTCACCCCCGCTGCGGCGCCTGCCGCACCCAAGCCGGTGGCGTCCAGGCCAGCAGCCAAAGCCGCTCCCGCTCCGCAGCCCACGCCACAGCACGCCAAGGAACTGGCGAATGCCCGCCAGGCCCTGGCGGCGCTGGAGGGCAAATCACCGCAGCAGATCTCGCTGGCTCAGGCCGAGGCCGCGTTGGCGCGCAAGAATCAGGCGACACCCGAGGAGGCCACCCCGTCCAAGGCCCGCTATGTGGTGCAGGCCGGGGCGTTTGCCGATGCGCACGCGGCGCAAGTGGTGCGGGCCAAGATCGAGAAAGCCGGGTTCAAGACCTACACCCAGGTGGTGGATACGCCGCAGGGCAAGCGGGTGCGGGTGCGCGTCGGGCCGTTCGGCACCCGCGATGATGCCGAGCACGCCCTGCACAAACTGCAGGCGCTGGGCTTGAGCGGTGCGGTGCTGACGTTGTGAGTCCGCTCGACTGGTTCTTGCTGGCGGTCGTGGGATTGAGTGTGCTCATCAGCCTGTTGCGCGGCGCGGTGTACGAAATCGTCACCCTGCTGGGCTGGATTGGCGGGGTGTGGTCTGCCGCGCAGTTCGCGCCGACCGTCGCGGCACGGTATCTGCAGGCCATCGACAACGCCGAGATGCGCCTGCTCGCGGGGTATGCCATGTGCTTCATCGTCGTCGTGCTGCTGGCCGGAATTCTCGCGTCGGTGCTGCGTCTGCTGCTGCGTGCCACGGGCTTTGGCGTGTTCGATCGCAGCATGGGCGCGCTCATCGGCCTAGTCAAAGGCGTGGCGCTGTCGCTGCTGCTGGTGGCGCTGGCGGCGCAGACGGCGCTGACGCAAAGCCCGCTGTGGCAGCGCGCGGTGCTCATACCTCCGGCGCAGTCGATGCTGCATGCCCTGGGCCCCTGGCTGCCCGCGGCCCTCACCGGCTCGCTGCAGCCTCGCTGAATTTGTCTCGTTTCATCGCTTCCTGAAAGATCCTTCCCATGTGCGGCATCGTCGGTGTCATTTCGCAGCAACCCGTGAATCAACTGTTGTATGACGCGCTGCTGTTGCTGCAGCACCGCGGGCAGGACGCCGCGGGTATCGTCACCGGCTCGGAGTCCAAGCTCTACATGCACAAGGCGCGCGGCATGGTGCGCGACGTCTTTCGCACCCGCAACATGCGGGCGCTGCCGGGCAACTACGGCATCGGCCAGGTGCGCTATCCCACGGCGGGCAACGCCGAGAGCGAGGAGGAGGCGCAGCCGTTCTACGTCAACGCCCCCTTCGGCGTGGTGCTGGCGCACAACGGCAACCTGATCAACGCCGTGGCGCTCAAGCGCGAGCTGTTCGACATCGACCACCGCCACATCAACACCGAGTCGGACACCGAGGTGCTGATCAACGTGCTGGCGCACGAGCTGGAGCGCCGCACCCACGGGCTGCCGCTATCGGTCGCCGACATCTTCGCCGCGGTGCGCGCGGTGCACCTGCGGCTGCGCGGTTCGTATGCGGTGGTGGCGCTGATTGCCGGGCACGGCCTGCTGGCGTTTCGCGATCCGTTCGGCATCCGGCCGCTGTGCTACGGCACGGCCGCCGACGGCGAGGTGATGGTGGCCAGCGAGTCGGTGGCGCTGGAAGGCACGGGCTACAAATTCAGCCGCGACATCCAACCAGGCGAGGCCATCTTCGTCGATCTGCAAGGACGGCTGCACAGCGAGCAGTGCGCGGCGGCGCCGCAGCACAACCCCTGCATCTTCGAATACGTCTATCTCGCCCGCCCCGACTCGGTGATCGACGGCATCTCGGTGTACCGCGCCAGGCTGCGCATGGGCGAAACTCTGGCGCAGCGGGTCATCTCGGTGCTGCCGCCGAGCGAGATCGACGTCGTCATCCCGATTCCGGAATCCAGCCGTCCCTCTGCCATGCAGCTGGCGCACAAGCTCGGGCGCCCGTACCGTGAGGGCTTCGTCAAGAACCGCTACGTGGGCCGTACCTTCATCATGCCCGGGCAGGCGGTGCGCAAGAAGTCGGTGCGGCAGAAGCTCAACGCCATCGGTCAGGAGTTCGCCGGGCGCAATGTGCTGCTGGTGGACGACTCCATTGTGCGCGGCACCACCTCGCGCGAAATCGTGCAGATGGCGCGCGAGGCCGGGGCGCGCAAGGTCTATCTGGCGTCGGCGGCGCCGCCGGTGCGCTACCCCAACATCTATGGCATCGACATGCCCACGGCTTCGGAGCTGGTGGCGCACAACCGCAGCCCCGAGGAAATCCGCCAGATCATCGGCGCCGACGTGCTGATCTACCAGGACCTCGACGCCATGAAGCGCGTGATCCGCGAGATCAACCCCGGCATCGCCGAGTTCGAGGCCTCCTGCTTCGACGGCTGCTACATCGCTGGCACGCTGCCCAGCAGCGAGAGCCGCAACCGGGCCGAGGCGCAGGCCCCGAACACCGGCCGTCTCAGCCTGCAAGGCGCCCAAGAGCAAGGCCAGCCCACATGAAGCCCGAGGCAAACGACACGCCGCCGGGCCTGGACACCCTGGCCGTGCGCGAGGCGCTGCCGCGCACCGCCTACGGCGAACACAGCGAGGCGCTGTTTCTCACCAGCAGCTTCGTGCATCCCGACGCCGCCACCGCCGCAGCGCGGTTTGCCGGTGAGCAGGACGGTTTCGTCTATTCGCGGTTCTCCAATCCCACGGTGTCCAGCTACGAGCAACGGCTGGCCGCGCTTGAGGGCGCCGAGGGCTGCTTGGCCACCGGCAGCGGCATGGCCGCCATCCTGCTGCTGGCCATGGCACTGCTCAAGGCGGGCGACCATGTGATCTGCTCGCGCGGCGTCTTCGGCTCCACCATCAACCTGTTCGGCCGTGAGCTGGCGCGGTTTGGGGTGGAGACCACGTTCGTCTCGCAGACCGACGCAGCGCAATGGGCGGCGGCGCTGCGTCCCACCACCCGCCTGCTGTTCGCCGAAACCCCATCGAATCCGCTGACCGAGGTGTGCGACATCGCCGCCCTGGCCGATCTGGCGCACGGCGCGGGCGCCCAGCTCGTGGTGGACAACTGCTTCTGTTCGCCGGCGCTGCAGCGCCCGCTGGAGTTCGGCGCCGACTGGGTGATCCATTCCGGCACCAAGTACCTTGACGGCCAGGGGCGGGTCATCGCCGGGGCGGTCTGTGGCCGTGCCGCGCCAATCCACGACAAGTTGCTGCCGGTGCAGCGCACCGTGGGCATGTCGCTGTCGCCATTCAACGCCTGGGTGGTGCTCAAGGGCATGGAAACCCTGGGGGTGCGCATGCAGGCGCACAGCGCTGCGGCCCTGGCCATGGCGCAATGGCTGCAGGAGCAGCCTGCCGTGGCGCGGGTGTTCTACCCCGGCCTGGCCTCGCACCCGCAGCACGCCCTGGCCATGCGCCAGCAGAAAACCGGGGGGGCCGTGCTGTCCTTCGAGCTGAAGGCGGCGCAGCCGCAGCAGGCGCGGGAGCGCGCGTTTCACGTCATCGACCAAACCCGCATCTGCTCCATCACCGCCAATCTGGGCGATACCAAGACCACCATCACCCATCCGTCGAGCACCACCCACGGCCGTCTCAGCGAAGAGCAGCGCCAGGCCGCGGGGATCGGCCAGGGACTGATCCGCCTAGCCGTGGGTCTGGAGGATCTGGCCGATCTCCAGCGCGATCTGCGCCGGGGGCTGGAGACCCTGACCTGAGCGTCCGCTCCGCCGCATTTCCGTCTGTTGAGCCTTTCCGACTTGCACCATGACCACCCAGCCGCCCCGCGTCCGCACCCGCTTCGCCCCCAGCCCGACGGGCTTCATTCATCTGGGGAATATTCGATCCGCGCTCTATCCCTGGGCGTTTGCGCGGCATCATGGCGGCGACTTCATTTTGCGCATCGAAGACACCGACACTGAGCGCTCCTCGGACGAGGCGGTGCAGGTCATCCTGCAAGCCATGCAGTGGCTGGGCCTGGACTATGACGAGGGCCCCTATTACCAGATGCAGCGCATGCCGCGTTACCGCGAAGTGCTCGAGCAACTGCGGCAGTCGGGCCAGGTGTACCCCTGCTACATGTCCACCGCCGAACTCGACGCCCTGCGCGAACGGCAGCTCGCCGCCAAGCAGAAGCCGCGCTACGACGGCACCTGGCGCCCCGAGCCGGGCAAGACGCTGCCGCCCGTACCCGCGGGTGTGCAGCCGGTGTGGCGCTTCAAAACCCCGACCAGCGGGGTGGTTGCCTGGCACGACTTCGTCAAGGGCCGGGTGGAAATCCGCAACGACGAACTCGACGATCTGGTGGTGGCCCGGCCCGACGGCACGCCCACCTACAACTTCTGCGTGGTGGTGGACGACATCGACATGGCAATCACCGATGTCATCCGCGGCGACGATCACGTCAACAACACGCCGCGGCAGTTGCACATCTTCCAGGCGCTCGGTGCCAAGCCGCCGCGCTATGCCCACCTGCCGACGGTGCTCAACGAGCAAGGCGAGAAACTGTCCAAGCGCAACGGCGCCAAAAGCGTGCTGCAGTACCGCGACGAGGGGTACCTGCCCGATGCCGTGGTCAACTATCTGGCTCGGTTGGGGTGGTCGCACGGCGATGCCGAGCTATTCTCGCGCGAACAGTTCGTGCAATGGTTCGACCTCGACCACCTCGGCAGTTCGCCGGCGCAGTTCGACGAGGCCAAGCTGCGCTGGGTCAACGCCCATTACATCAAGCACACCCCGCCGCAGGAACTGGCGGCGCTGGTGCGGCCCCTGCTCGAGCGCGACGGCATTGCCACGCACACCCCGGATCTCAGCGCCGTGTGCGCCTTGCTGCACGACCGTGCACAGACCCTGCCCGAGCTGGCCCAACAGGCCTTGCTGTTCTACCGCCCCGGCGCTCCCGACCCCGCGATCCTGGCGCAGCACCTGAACGCGCAAGGCCAGGCGGCCGTGGCCGAACTGCACGCCCAGCTTGCCGCCCTGCCAGACTGGTCGCGCGAGAGCATCAGCGCCGCGTTCAAGAGCGTGCTCAAGCAGCATGGGCTGAAAATGCCGCAACTGGCCATGCCGGTGCGTCTGTTGGTTACGGGGCGTGAACACACACCGGCCGTGGATGCCGTGCTGGCGCTGCTCGGGCGCGAGGTCGTGCTGCCGCGCCTGCAGGGCCACGATCCGGCCTGATTCGTCCGCATGCAGGGCGTGCCGCGTCGGCTGACAAACGGCGCTGGAGCTTACTTCCGGTTATAATCGCTGAGTGTTTAACGGGGCAAAATCGTCTTCCACATGTGGTATGCGGCAGACAAATTTGCTCCACAGTTCCATCAGAGGGGTAAACGTGGCAAAAGCGACGACCACAAGCAAAACCAACGGTGTTGAACTCGACGAGTCAAACTCCTCCACCACAACCAAGTCAGCAGACCCCTGGGATCTGATGATGCAAAACGCCGAGGAAGTGGCCTCCACATTCCGCAAACGGCCGCAGGTGAAAGTGTCCTCGCCTTGGCGCGAGGGTTTCGGCAGACCGCTGTCGCAGCGCTCACGCGAAATCTACGAGCACATCACCGCCAACAAGACCCGCCTCAAACAAAAATAAACCGACCCGAGGTCAAGCGCCTGCAAGCCGAGCTTGCAGGCGCTTTTTTTGTCCCGTCGCGGCAGGGCTCGACTCAGCCCTTGGCATGGCGCGACAACGCCCGGGCGCATTCGGTCACCAAATCGGGGCCGCGGTAGATCAGACCGGTGTAGAGCTGCACCAGATCGGCGCCGGCACGCAGTTTTTCCACGGCGTCCTCGCCGCGCAAAATGCCACCCACGCCGATGATGGGCACCGTGCGGTCCAGACGCTGACGCAGGCGCGCGATCACCCGGTTGGACGCAGCACGCACCGGCGCCCCGCTCAGGCCTCCGTTTTCTTCGGCATGCGCCAGCCCGACCACCGCGTCGCGAGCGATGGTGGTGTTGGTGGCGATCACGCCGTCCATGCCGTGGGTCTGCAGTTGTTCTGCAATGACATCGATGTCGGCATCGTCGAGATCAGGCGCGATTTTCAGCAACATGGGGACATGGCGTCCGTGCTCCTGCCGCAGCCGCTCGCGCGTGCTCGCCAGGCCCTGCAACAAGCCATGCAGCGCGGTGTCGCTCTGCAACTGGCGCAGGTTGCGGGTGTTGGGCGAGGAGATGTTGATGCTCACATAGTCGGCCTGGGCATACACGCCTTCGAGTCCGAGGCGGTAGTCGTCCAGCGCCTGCTCCACCGGAGTACTGGCGTTCTTGCCGATGTTCAGACCGATGGGCACCGCGCGATGGCTGCGCCGCACATTGCGCAAGAAAGCTTCGAGCCCGGCGTTGTTGAAGCCCATGCGGTTGATCAGCGCCTGCGCCTGCGGCAGACGGAACAGGCGCGGCTTGGGGTTGCCGGGCTGGGCGCGCGGCGTTATCGTGCCCACTTCGACAAAGCCGAAGCCCATGGCCGCCAGGGCGTCGATGGCCTCGCCGTTCTTGTCCAGCCCGGCCGCCAAGCCGACGCGGTTGCCAAAGCGCAGCCCGAACAACTCCACTGGATCATGCACTGGCGCCTGGGCGTAAAGAATGGACAGGCCGGCGGCATGGGTCAGGCGGAGGGCGCGCAGCGTGAGGTGATGCGCCCGCTCCGGATCGAGTTGGAACAGCAGCGGGCGCAGAAGCGAATAGGGCAGGGGCATGGGGCGGCCGCTGGCGGCGTTGCGGACGCACGCGGCCAGCGATAATGGAAACTGGCATTTTTCGTGAAGTCCCGACATGACGCAAGACGAACTCAAGCAACAAGTGGCTGCCGCCGCCCTGAACCATGTGCCGCAGGGCGAAATCATCGGCGTGGGCACGGGCTCGACGGTGAACTTCTTCATCGATGCGCTGGCCACGATCAAGCACCATATCCAGGGCGCGGTGTCGAGTTCGGAGCGCTCGACCGAGCGGCTGCGGGCGCACGGCATCGCGGTGGTCGACCTCAACGAGGTCAGCCGGCTTTCGGTCTATGTCGATGGCGCCGACGAGATCGACCCCTCGGGGGCCATGATCAAGGGCGGAGGCGGCGCGCTGACGCGCGAAAAAATCATCGCCGAGGTTGCCGAGCGCTTTGTCTGCATTGTCGATCAGAGCAAACTGGTGCCGACGCTGGGCAAGTTTCCGCTGCCGGTGGAGGTGGTGCCGATGGCGCGCGAACTGGTGGCGCGCAGATTGCGCGCGCTGGGGGGCGACCCACGCGAGCGCCAGAGCTACGTCACGGATAACGGCAACCTCATTCTCGACGTGCATGGGCTGCAGATCAGCCAGCCGCGCGAGTTCGAAACCCGGGTGAACCAGATTCCGGGCGTGGTCACCGTGGGTCTGTTCGCCCTGCGCGGCGCCAACGTCGCCCTGATCGGCTCACCCGAAGGCATACAGCGGCACGACTACCTGTAAGCGATCCCGGCCCTAGAACTGAAAGCCCTTGGGTGCGTTCGGGTTGGGCGGGGGTAGCACCGAGGGCGCGGCAGGAGCGGGTTTGTCCTCGGGCGTGGAGGCCTTGGCTGCGGGCGGAGCGACCAGCGCGGTGGGCTGCGGGCGCACATAGGTGCGCGGCAGTTCGTTCTTTTTCGGATACCCGGCGGCATCCAGCGCCATGTCCCAGTTGCTGGAGCTGAATCCTGGCGACAGCTTGGTGCTGCCGATGCTTACCAGCGGCAGGCTGTCGCTGCCACCCGACAAGGCCTTGAAGGCCTTGATGTCGGCCTGGGTGGTGATGGTTTTTTCGGTGAACGGAATGCCGCGCTGTTGCAGGAAAGCGCGGGCGGCATCGCAGGCGTCGCACTGGGCTGCGGTGTAGAGCGTCACCGGATACTTGCGCGCGGCCTCGCGCAGCGCGGTGGGAAATCCGCCGAAGTCGTTGGGTGCTGGCGCCGCAGGGCCCGAGAGCGACTGCACCGCCTTGCCCTGGGTGTCGCTGGGCGGCACGTCGCTGAAGGTGACCGAGCCATCCGGGCCGACGATTTTGTAGATGGCCCAGGCCGGTGTGGTGGCGATCAGCCCGAGTGCAAGCGTGGCGGACAACACGAGGGCGTGGCGGGAAGGCGGTTTCATCGGGCGGCAGCGAGGAACGGGACAGACTGCAAGTTTGCCACGTCTGGTTGCGGGCCGGTTCGATGCCGCGGTGTTTTCACCACAGCCACGGCCCGGCCCGGGCGGCTCAGGCCGCCTGCGCCGTCATGCCGCCGTGGCGTAGCAGGGCGTCGATGCGCGGCGCGCGGCCACGGAAGGCTTTGAAGGCGTCGATGGCGTCGCGGCTGCCGCCCACGGCAAGAATGGTTTGGCGATAGCTTTCACCCACCGTGGGGCTGAGCGGGCCTTCTTCTTCGAAGCGTTCGTAGGCATCGGCCGAGAGCACTTCAGCCCACTTGTAGCTGTAGTAACCCGCGGCGTAGCCCCCGGCGAAGATGTGCGAGAAGCTGCAGACGAAGCGGTTGAAGGCCGGGGGCTGGAGCACCGCGACTTCGCGGCGGTTCTGCTCCACCAGATCGGCGATGGCCGCGGCAGTGAACGCCTGCAGATCGTGGTGCAAGCGCATGTCGAGCAGCGAAAACTCGACCTGCCGCAGGGTCTGCATGCCGGACTGAAAGTTCTTGGCGGCGAGCATCTTGTCGAACAGTGCGCGCGGCATGGACTCGCCGGTGTCCACATGCCGGGTGAGGAAGCGCAGCACATCCCACTCCCAGCAGAAGTTCTCCATGAGCTGGCTGGGCAGTTCCACCGCGTCCCATTCCACCCCGGAAATCCCGGAAACGGCAATGTCGTCGACCTGGGTGAGCATGTGATGCAGACCGTGGCCGAACTCGTGGAACAGGGTTTGCACGTCGTCGTGGCTGAGCAGCGCCGGCTTGTCGCCCACGGGTGAGGGGAAGTTGCAGGTGAGGGTGGCCACCGGGGTTTGCAGGGTGCCGTCGGCGCGCAGCCAGCGCGAGCGCACATGGTCCATCCAGGCGCCCGAGCGTTTGCCGTCGCGGGCGTAGAGGTCGAGGTAGAACTGGCCGACCAATTGCCCGTCAGCGTTTTCGATGCAGTAGAGCGCGACGTCGGGGTGCCAGGCGCGGATGTCGCCCTCGACCTGGCGCAGCCGCACGCCGAACAGCGTCTCGACGACCCGGAACAGCCCGGCGATGACCGTGGGGAGGGTGAAGTATTGCCGCACCTCCTGCTCCGACAGCGCGTAGTGCGACTGCCGCAACTTTTCCGAGGCCCAGGCGATGTCCCAGGCTTCGAGCTCGTCCATGCCGAGCTGCTCGCGGGCGAAGCGCCGCAGGGTGTCGAGGTCGCGCTGGGCGAAGGGCCGGGCGCGCCCGGCGAGGTCGCGCAGGAAGTGCATCACGTTGGCCGGGGTGTCGGCCATCTTGGGCACCAGGGACACTTCGGCGTAGTTGTTGTAGCCCAGTAGCCTGGCCTCCTCATTGCGCAGCGCCAGGATTTCGGTCATGACCGGGGTGTTGTCGAACTGCGGGTCGCCCAGCTCGCTGGCACGGGTGACGTAGGCCCGGTAAAGGCGCTCGCGCAGCGGGCGATGTTCGCCGTGCTGCAGCACGGGCATGTACGACGGATAGTGCAGGGTGAACTTGTAGCCGGGCTTGCCGTCGCGTTCGGCAGCGTCACGCGCGGCTTGCAGCGCATCGGCGGGGATGCCCGCGGTCTGGTCGCTGTCGACATACTCGGCATGCGCCGCCGTGGCGTCGAGCACATGCTCGGAGAACGTCTGGCTGAGCGCAGCCAGACGTTCCTGGATCTGGGCGAAGCGGGTGCGAGCCTCGCCCAGCAGCAGGGCACCGCTGAGGCGGAAGTCGCGCAGGGCGTGACGGATGATGCGCTGCCGCGTGGGCGTGAGGCGGGCGAAGTCGGTGGCGTCGTGCAGCGCCTGGTATTGGCGCAGCAGGCCCTCGTTCTGCCCCAGGCGCGTCCAGAACTCGGTGACGCGCGGCAGCATGGCGTTGTAGGCGGCACGCAGCGCCGGGGTGTCGGCCACGGCATTGAGGTGGCCGACCACGCCCCAGGCACGACCAAGTTGTTCGGTGGCGCGCTCCAGCGGCTCGATCACAGCGTTCCAGGTGGCCGGTGTCTGCGGCGCACTCACCTGCTCCAGCGTGTGTTCGGCCGCCGCGATCAGGGCGTCGAGCGCGGGCGCGATGTGCTGCGGCTGCACCGCGGCATAGTCGGGAAGGTCGGTGAAATCGCAGAGCGGGTTGTCGGCAGGCAGGGACATGGGAGTGGCAGCTTGAGATTGGAGGGTGCGATGGCACCGATTACTGGCCGCCCAGGGCGCGCTCACACGACTCCAGCGTATTGACCAGCAGCATGGCAATGGTCATCGGCCCGACACCACCGGGCACGGGCGTGATCCAGCCCGCTACGGCACTGACACCGGCGAAGTCGACATCGCCGCACAGCTTGCCCTCGGCGTTGCGGTTCATGCCGACGTCGATGACCACGGCGCCGGGCTTGACCATATCGGCGGTGATGAGGTTTTCACGGCCCACCGCGGCCACCAGGATGTCGGCCTGGCGGCAGACGGCTGCGAGGTTGGCCGTGCCGCTGTGGGCGATGGTCACCGTGGCATTGGCCGCCAGCAGCATCAGCGCCATGGGTTTGCCGACGATGTTGGAACGTCCCACCACCACCGCGGTCTTGCCGCGCAGATCGCGCAGACCGATGGATTCGAGCATCTTCATGCAGCCATAGGGTGTGCAAGGCTTGAAGCCAGGCTGGCCCACCATCAGCGCTCCGGCGCTGGCAACGTGAAACCCGTCCACGTCCTTGGCCGGGGAAATGGCTTCGATGACCTTGTGCGCGTCGATATGGCCGGGCAGCGGCAGCTGCACCAGAATGCCGTGGATGTCCGGGTCGGCGTTGAGCGCGGCGATGCGCGCAAGCAAGGCGGCCTCGGTCAGGTCGGCGGGGTAGTGCTCCAGCACCGAGTGAATTCCAGTCTGCTCGCAGGCCTTGATCTTGTTGCGCACATAGACCTGGCTGGCCGGGTTGTCGCCCACCAGGATCACGGCCAGGCCAGGGCGGTGCCCGGCGGCGGTGCAGGCTTGGGCGCGCTGGGCGACCTCTTGTCGGATCTGGGCGGAGAGCGCGAGGCCGTCGATGCGTTGGGCTGTCATGGGGTCGAAGCGTTGGGTGGTGGAAACGCACACGCCCGCGGTGGCGGGCGTGTGCGGCGATGGTTTGCAGAAGCGTTACTTGGGTGAACCCAGCGCGATCTTGAGCAGATCGGCCACGGTGCTGACGCCGAGTTTCTCCATGATGTTGGCGCGGTGCGCCTCGACCGTCTTGATGCTGATGTTGAGGTCGTCGGCGATCTGCTTGTTCAACCGCCCGGCGACGATGCGCTCGAGCACCTGCGATTCACGCGCCGTGAGCCGTCCGAGCAGCGCGCCGCGGCTGGCCTCGGCCTGCTGCAGGTCGGCATCGACGCGGGCCTTCTGCAGCATGCGGTCGACCAGATCGCGCAGCACCACTTCGTTGAACGGCTTTTCGATGAAGTCGATGGCACCCTTTTTCATGGTGTCCACCGCCATGGGCACGTCGCCGTGGCCGGTGATGAACACCAGGGGCATGGTGCAGCCGCGGCGCAGCAACTCGTCCTGCAGTTCCAGGCCGTTCATGCCGGGCATGCGCACGTCGACGATCAGGCAGGCGACTTCGCGGCTGTCGAACCGGGCGAGAAAGCCCTCGGCGGAGTCGAAACAGCGCACGCGGTAATCGTTGCCTTCGAGCAGCCATTGCAGCGAGTCGCGCACGGCTTCGTCGTCGTCCACCACATACACCGTGCCTTTGTGAGCTGTTTTCATGTGCGAGAGCGCCATTCAGAAGCGGGAAGGGAGAAAGTCGGGGGGCGCGGCGGCGCCTGGCGGTGCGGGCGGAGGCGGGCGCTCCCTGGGCGCTCCCAGCGGCAGCGTGAAGCTGAAAACGCACCCGGCAATTTGCCCTTGATTGTAATAATTCTCGGCCCACAGACGGCCCTGGTGATACTCGATGATGGAGCGGCAGATGTTCAGGCCAATGCCCAAACCTTCGGCCTTGGTGGTGTAGAAGGCCTCGAAAAGGCGCTCCATCACAGCGTCGTCGATGCCGGTGCCGTGATCTTTGATGCTGAAGGTGACGCGCTCGGCGTTGCTGAGGATTTTGAGTTCGATGCTGCGCAGATTGCCCTGGCGTCCGGCCTTGTCCACCGCTTCGGCGGCATTGCGCAGCAGGTTGAGCAGCACTTGCTCGATGAGGATGGGGTCGGCGTACAGCGTGGGAATGCCCGGAGCGACGAAGTTGAGCAGCCGCACGTTGCGGCGGGTGAGTTCGATATCGGCCAGTTCCAGGGTGTTGCGCACGATGTCCTGCACGCGGCACGACACGCGCGCGGGCTCGCTCTTTTTCACGAAGTCGCGCACCCGCTTGATGACCCCGGCAGCGCGCTGCGCCTGGCGCCCGGTCTTCTCCAGCGCGTCCACCAGTTCGTGCTGCGCCATGCTATGGGTCTTGACGCGAGCGATCATGCCCGAGGTGTAGTTGCTGATGGCGGTGAGCGGCTGGTTGAGCTCGTGCGCCAGCGACGAGGCCATCTCACCCATGGTGATGAGGCGGCTGGTGATTTGCGCTTTTTCTTCCTGCTTGCGGGCGCTTTCCTCGGCGCGCTTGCGCGGGGTGATGTCGGTGGCGATGAGCAGTTGCGCCACGCGGCCGTCCACCCACTGCATATAGCGCTGGCGCACGTCGAACCAGCGGTCCAGGGCCTCGACGTGGGTTTCGTGGGCGTTGGCCTGACCATCGAGGATTTCGTCGGCGGGCAGGCCGGCGAAGGAGTCCACGGTGTCGGCATGATCGTCGCCAGCCACCGAGGTCATCTGCCCGCCGTTGAGCATGAGGTGACCATGCACCGAAGCGCCGAACCACTGGCGGTAGAGCTTGTTGGCGAACAGCGGCTCCTCCGTGCCCAGCGAGATGACGGACACCGCGGCGTCCAGTCCTTCGAGCACGGCGACGAAACGCTCGTGCGAGGCGGCCAGTTCCTGGCGGATGCGCGTCGGCTCGGTGATGTCGGTGACCGACATGATCCAGCCCGTCTGTTTTTCGCGCACATCGATCAGCGGCGAGACGTACACCCGGGCGTCGAACTCGCTGCCGTTCTTGCGGCGGATTTTGAGCGCGAACCCCGAGGGCGGCGCCAGGCCGTCGAGGCTTTGCTGGATGGCCAGCGCCATTTCCGCCCCCTGCTGCGACGGCCAATAGGGGTAGGGCGGCTGGCTGCCGATGAGATCGCTGTCCTCGAAGCCGGTCATGCGGCAGAACGACAGGTTCACGTATTGAATGCGGCCCTGCATGTCCACGGCCTGCATGCCGGTGGACAGTGAGTTTTCGATGGCGCGGCGAAACGCCGTTTCGCGCGTCAGCGCCTCCTGCGCGCTCAGACGCTGGCGCAGCTGGTTCCAACTCGTCAGCAGCGTCCACAGCGTCAGCGCCGAGAGCAGGAACACGCTCCAGTACAGACCCTTGGTGGTCCAGCTCGGGCTGCTGCGGTAGCTGCTGACCTGCAGCACCAGGCCCGGCTCGAACGGCGGCAGCGGTGCGCGGTATTGCAGTGCCTTGTCGCGGATGGGCTGGCTCGACGCGTTCACCAACAGTTGGTTGTCGCCGCCCAGCAGCGACACGGCGTAGCTGGCGCTCAGGTCTTCGGGCACCGAGTTGCGCAGAATGCCGTCGACCGAATAGACCAGCCCAACCACGCCGGCCAGGGCGTCATTGCGCAGCACCGGCGTTGCAGTCTCCAGCAGCCAGCCGTTGTCCGTGCTCTTGAACGGCGCGGAATAGGCGGTACGCTGGGTCAGCAGCGATTGCTGGATCAACTGCAGGCTGTTGCCGCGTTTGAGCGTCTTGCCCACTAGGGCGGCAAGCTGCTCGGTCGCCAGATTCGGGTTGCCCTTCTTGAACACCACCGTGCCGTCGGTGTGGGCGTAGTACACCAGCAGGATTTGCGGGTAGCGCCGCAACAGCCGCAGCGCCTGCACGTCGAACGGGCCGACACGGTCGTCGTGCAGCGACAGATTGTTGGCAATCGCCTGCACCTGATCTTGCGCCAGGGTGAGATCGAGACTGATGCGCTGCTGCGCCCATTCGCTGTCGCGCTGCAGGTTGTCTTTGTCGCGCTGCAGGTCGGCCTGCTGCGAATACCGCACCAGCGCCGCCATCGCCGCCAGAAACAGGATGAACACCACCAGCGGCAAGACCAGCAGCACACGGTCGGACTGCATGCGCCGCAGCAAGGCCCGCGCGCGCAGCAAGCCCAGACGCTGTGTCCAACTGCGTCTGCGCAACGATGAGAGGGATTTGGAATGCTCCACGGTGACAGTCTAGGGTCTGTGCACGCCCTGGAGGCACCCGCGCCGGGGTCTGGGCGGAGGCAATGCGCGGCGCGGGCCGCGTCGTAGTGGTGTCCACCACAAGCGGACTGCAACGTGGCAGTGCGCCGCCCAGACCACGGCCCGAAGGGTTGCCCCCAGACGGGGCGTCTGCGGCGTTGTCGGTGCGTGGCAAGGCAGACAGCCTTGCCGCACACCGCCGCCTTGCATCCATCCCCATCGTGGGACAACGCGGGCGCCTCCAGGGCGTGAACGGACCCTGAGTCTGTGCGACAGTCCGAACGCGCGGAGCCGACACGTCGCAATTTGCGCGAACGCAGGATCCGGGCGATGCTGCTTGCTGAGCGCAAGAAAGTTCGGTTGATATTTCACATGACGAAACGCAATCTTGTGATTTGAAAATTTGTTTGCAATACTTCGAACATCGAACACGAGGAGACCATCATGGCCGCATTACCCGATACGCCACAGACGCCCCTGTCCGCCGCCGTGGGCGACGCCGATCCGCAGGAAACCCGCGAATGGCTGGATGCTCTGGAGGCGCTGATCGCCTCCGAAGGCCCGCAGCGCGCGCACTTCGTGCTCGAGTCGCTGATCGCGCAGGCGCGGCAGAACGGGGTGGACATGCCGTTCTCCGCCAACACCGCCTATGTCAACACCATCGCTACCGACGATGAGGTGCGCAGCCCCGGCAATGTCGAGATCGAGGAACGCCTGCGCGCCTACATGCGCTGGAACGCCATGGCCATGGTGGTGCGCGCCAACCGCCTGCACCCGGCCGACGGTGGCGACCTCGGCGGCCATATGGCGTCGTTCGCCTCGCTGGCGACCATGTATGGCACCGGCTTCAACCATTTCTGGCATGCGCCCACCGCCGAGCATGGCGGCGACCTGATCTACTTTCAGGGCCACAGTTCGCCCGGCATCTATGCCCGGGCCTACATGGAAGGCCGCTTGAGCGAAGAGCAACTCGAACACTTCCGCCAGGAAGTCGGCGGCAAGGGCTTGTCGAGCTACCCGCACCCCAAGCTCATGCCCAACTTCTGGCAGTTCTCCACCGTCAGCATGGGCCTTGGGCCCATCATGGCCATCTACCAGGCGCGCTATCTCAAGTATTTGCACGCCCGCGGCATTGCCGACACCTCCAAGCGCAAGGTCTGGGTGTTTTGCGGCGACGGCGAAATGGATGAGCCCGAGTCCAAGGGCGCCATCGGCCTGGCGGCGCGCGAGAAGCTCGACAACTTGGTGTTCGTCGTCAACTGCAACCTGCAGCGCCTGGACGGCCCGGTGCGCGGCAACGGCAAGATCATCCAGGAGCTGGAATCCGACTTCCGCGGTGCCGGCTGGAACGTGCTCAAGCTGATCTGGGGCTCGTACTGGGACCCGCTGCTGGCGCGCGACAAGGACGGCATCCTGCGCCAGGTGATGATGGACGTGCTCGACGGCGATTACCAGGCGATGAAGGCCAACGACGGCGCCTTCGTGCGCAAGCACTTCTTCGGCCGCGATCCGCGGTTGCTGAAAATGGTCGAGCACATGAGCGACGAAGACATCTGGCGCCTGAACCGCGGCGGCCACGATCCGCAAAAGGTCTACGCCGCGTTCCACGCCGCAGCCAATCACCAGGGCGGCCCCACCGTGCTGCTGGTCAAGACCATCAAGGGCTATGGCATGGGCCGCGCGGCCGAGGCGCGCAACGTTGCCCACCAGGTGAAAAAGCTCACCGACGAGGACATCCGCGAGTTCCGCGACCGCTTCAACATCCCCATCCCCGACCACGAGCTGCCCAAGCTGCCGTTTTTCAAGCCGGCCGACGACACGCCGGAGATGAAGTACCTGATCGAGCGGCGCAAGGCGCTGGGCGGCTTTCTGCCGCAGCGGCGCGAAAAGGCCGACGAGCATCTGCCCGTACCCGATCTGAAGGAAATCTTCCAGCCCATTCTGGAGCCCACCGCCGAAGGCCGCGAAATCTCCACCACCCAGGCCTATGTGCGCTGCCTCAACCAGTTGCTGCGCGACAAGACCCTGGGGCCGCGGGTGGTGCCCATCCTGGTCGATGAAACCCGCACCTTCGGCATGGAGGGGCTGTACCGGCAGATTGGCATCTACGCGCCCGAAGGGCAGAAGTACACCCCGGTCGACCGTGGCGAGGTGATGTATTACCGCGAGGACAAGTCCGGGCAAATCCTGCAGGAGGGCATCAACGAAGCCGGCGGCATGAGCTCGTGGATCGCCGCGGCCACCAGCTATTCGCACAGCAACCGCATCACCATCCCGTTCTACATCTTCTACTCGATGTTCGGTTTCCAGCGCATCGGCGACCTGATCTGGGCCGCGGGCGACATGCTGGCGCGCGGCTTCCTGCTGGGCGGCACGTCGGGTCGCACCACGCTCAACGGCGAGGGCCTGCAGCACGAAGACGGCCACAGCCAGGTCATGGCCTCCAGCGTGCCCAACTGCATCAGCTACGACCCGACCTTCGCGCACGAAGTCGCCGTCATCATTCAGGCGGGTTTGAAGCGCATGGTCGAGAACCAGGAAGACGTCTTCTACTACCTCACCCTGCTGAACGAGAACTACGCCCAGCCCGGGCTGCAGAAGGGCACGGAGGAGCAGATCCTCAAGGGCATGTATCTGTGCAAGCCGGGCAAGGCCAAGGTGAAGACGCGCGTGCAGCTGCTCGGCTCGGGTTCCATCCTGCGCGAGAGCTTGGCGGCGCAGGAACTGCTGGAGCAAGACTGGGGCGTGGCCGCCGACGTCTGGAGCTGCCCGAGCTTCAACGAACTGGCGCGCGACGGCAAGACCGCCGAACGCTGGAATCTGCTGCATCCCACCGAAACCCCGCGCGTGCCGTTTGTCGCGCAGCAGCTCGACAAGCACGCGGGCCCGGTCGTCGCCAGCACCGACTATGTGCGGCTGTTCGCCGAGCAGATCCGGCCCTTCCTGCCCAAGGGCCGCAACTACCGCGTGCTTGGCACCGACGGCTTCGGCCGCTCCGACACCCGCACCGAGCTGCGGCGGCACTTCGAGGTCGATCGCCACTCCATCGTGCTGGCCGCGCTGCGCGGCCTGGTCGATGAAGGCGCGCTGCCCGCGGCCAAGCTGACCGAGGCGATCGCCAAGTACGGCATCGACACCGAAAAAGCGTTCTCGCTCTACGCCTGAACGACAGCCGACAACAACGAGACGAGGAGAAACGCACATGGCCGTCGTCGAAGTCAAGGTTCCCGATATTGGGGACTTCAAGGATGTGGAAGTGATCGAGGTGCTGGTCAAACCCGGCGACACGATTGCGGTGGATCAGTCGCTGGTGACGGTGGAGAGCGACAAGGCGAGCATGGAGATTCCGAGCAGCGCGGCTGGGGTGGTCAAGGCCATGCGGGTGAAGCTCGGCGACAAGGTCAGCGAAGGCTCGCTGCTGCTGGAGGTGGAAGCCAGCGGCGACGCGGCGCAGCCCACGGCCCCGGCGCAGCCGCCAGTGGCCGAGACCGCCGAGCCGACGCCATCGTCGCCGCCCGCCCCCGTCGCGCCCGCGGCGGTCGGCGTCGGCTTTGCGTCCGAGCCGCGGCAGCACACCCCGCCCACTGCGGCCATGCCGATGCCCGAACCTGCAGCCACGGCCGCGCACTTGCCGCACGCGTCACCCAGTGTGCGCAAGCTGGCGCGCGAACTGGGCGTGCCGCTGGCCGAGGTCAAAGGCAGCGGGCCCAAGGGTCGCATCACCGCCGACGACGTGCAGGCCTTCGTCAAGGCCGTAATGTCGGGCCAGGCCGTGACCCAGGCTGCGGCTGCCGCAGGCGTGGGTTCCGGCAAGGGCGGTGCGAGCCTGGGCGGGCTCAACCTGCTGCCCTGGCCCAAGGTGGACTTCGCCAAGTTCGGCCCGGTGCATACCGAGCCGCTGTCGCGTATCAAAAAACTCTCCGGGCCCAACCTGGCGCGCAACTGGGCGATGATTCCGCACGTCACCCAGTTCGACGAAGCCGACATCACCGAACTCGAAGCCTTCCGCAAGGAGAGCAACGAGCGCATGGCCAAGCAGGGTGTCAAGCTCACCATGCTGGCGTTTGTGATGAAAGCCTGCGTGACCGCGCTCAGGCAAATGCCCGCGTTCAACAGCTCGCTTGACGACACGGGCGAGAACCTCATCGTCAAGGACTACATCCACATCGGCTTTGCCGCCGATACCCCGCAAGGCCTGGTCGTGCCGGTGCTCAAGGACGTGGACAAGAAAGGGCTGGCGCAGATCGCCAAGGAGATGGGCGAACTCGCCGCGGTTGCGCGTGAGGGCAAGCTCAAGCCCTCGGACATGCAGGGCGCCAGCTTCACCATTTCCAGCCTGGGCGGGGTGGGCGGCACCGCGTTCACGCCGATCATCAACGCGCCGGAAGTGGCCATCCTCGGGCTGTCCAAGTCGCAGATCAAGCCGGTGTGGGACGGCTCGGCTTTCCAGCCGCGGCTGATGCT
>JAKAFC010000025.1 GCA_021818065.1 Pseudomonadota bacterium | reverse complement strand
CGCCGCTGGGCTGCATCGGCGTGTTCAACCGCAGCCACTACGAGGAGCCGGTGATCCGCCGGGCGCATGGCGGGCTGAAGAACGGCGAGATGAAGCGCTATCTGCGGCAGATCGCCGACTTCGAGCAACTGCTGGTCGAGTCGGGCACGGCCATCATCAAGTGCTTTCTGCATCTCAGCGCCGACGAGCAGCGCGAACGCCTGCAGGAACGCATCGACAACCCGCTGAAAAACTGGAAGTTCGACCCGTCGGACCTGCAGGAGCGTCAGTATTGGGAGCCTTACCAGGCCGCGTACAGCCAGGCGCTGCAAGCCACCTCCACCGAGCAGGCGCCCTGGTTCATCGTGCCCGCGGACCACAAACCCACCCGCAACCTGCTGGTGGCGCGCCTGGTGTTGCAGGCCTTGCAGGACCTCAAGCCGGCGCCACCCGACCGCAAGCCCGAACTCGCCGGCTTGAAAGTGCGCTGATGCGGCGCTGAGCGCAGGGGTTGGGGCGTGGCCGCCTTACAGCATGCGCCGCAAGCTACCGTCGCGCAGGATGACGGCGTGATACAGCGCGGCGGCAACGTGCAGGCCAATCAGGCCGAGCAGGCCCAGGGCCACGGCCTGATGCGCGTCGCCGAGCAGACCGGCCAGCGTGGCGTTGGCTGGGAGTAACGCCGGCAGCATCACCAGCCCCAGCCAGTGCACCGGCCAGTCGCGGGCCGACGCCGCCAGCCACCCCAGCAGCGGCAGCAACACCAGCGCGGCGTACAGCAGACCGTGGGCGAGGTGGGCCGCGCGGGCCTGCCAGGCCGGCATGGGCACCGCAGGCGGCGGTGGCACCATGGCCCGCCACAACAGGCGCAACAGCAGCAGGGTGAGCACCGCCATGCCGACACCGATATGCCAGGCCGAGAGCGCAGCCTCGGGCGCGCCGCGGTGATCGGTCATCAGCCAGGCCAGTGGATACTCCACCAGCAGCAGGCCAACGACGGCCCAATGCAGCAGACGTGAGATGGGGTGATAGCGCGGGGCAGACAGAGCGAGAGTGGACATGGCGAAGCGGCCGCTGCGGCGCGGCCCTGAACGAAAATTAAGCCGCAGCGTAAACCGCCCGACTTAGCCTGGCCTGAGATTAGGGCCTGTTCACGCTATTTGTGCGCCCGCGCCGGGGTCTGGGCGGAGGCAATGCGAGGCGCAGGCCGCGCCGTGGTGGTGTCCACCACAAGCGGACTGCAACATGGCAGTGCGCCGCCCAGACCCCGGCCCAAAGGGTTGCCCCCAGACGGGGCGCCTGCGGCGTTGTCGGTGTGCGGCAAGGCAGAAAGCCTTGCCGCACACCTCCGCCTTGCATCCATCCCCGTCTGGGGGCAACGCGGGTGCACAAATAGCGTGAACAGGCCCTAGTCGCCGCGATCAGCCGCACGTCTTGCCGTGGGCGGGATGATCGCCCGCGGCCTTGGCGGCCGACTCGGTCATGTACTCCCCGTGCTTGGTCTTGCCGTAATACTTGTCGCCCGGGCAGTGATAGACCTTGCTGCTGGTGTTCACCCACACCTTGCCCGCACCGCCACCGGCGGCCATGCCCGAGCCAGCGGGGCTATTGGGCTGCTTGGCCCCTGCGCTCTTGGTGTCGCCTTGCGTGTTGTTGGCAGCGGGGGCTGCGGCTTCGGCCTTGCTCACGCAGGACTTGATGAAGTCAGTGCGATCCTTGCCGTTCAGGCTTTGCGCCTTGGCCTGCTTTTCACACTGCACCTTGGCCTCGTGATTTTTCAGCAGGCTGGCCGAGGCCAGGGTGGGGAAGGCGAGTGTGGCGCAGCTCAGGGTGGCGGCAAGCAGCAGGGTGGTTTTCATGGCGGTGTCCTTGTCATCAGGGGGTGGGCAGGCCGAAGCGGGTTCCGGCCTGCGCGCACTGTAGCCAGAACACGCGCGTTGTTCATGCACCGTAAACCGCATTTGACCGATGTCACCAGGCGTAAAAAACACAACAGCCGGAACGCAGTGCTGCGATCCGGCTGCCGGGCCGAGCGGAGCGTCGGCGTGCGCTCAGCCTGTGCCGCCCACGGTCACGCCATCGATGCGCAGCGTGGGCTGGCCCACGCCGACGGGCACGCTCTGGCCTTCCTTGCCGCAGGTGCCCACGCCGCTGTCCAGGCGCAGGTCGCGTCCGATCATGCTCACGCGGGTGAGGGCGTCCGGGCCGTTGCCGATGAGCGTGGCGCCTTTCACCGGGTAGAGCGGCTTACCCTTTTCCACCCACCAGGCCTCGCTGGCGGAGAACACGAACTTGCCACTGGTGATGTCCACCTGCCCGCCGCCGAAGTTGACCGCGTACAACCCGCGGTCGATGCTGGCGAGGATTTCCGCCGGATCGCGGTCGCCCGCCAGCATGTAGGTGTTGGTCATGCGCGGCATCGGTACGTTGGCGTAGCTCTCGCGGCGGCCGTTGCCGGTGGGTGTGCGGCCCATGAGCCGGGCGTTGAGCATGTCTTGCATATAGCCCACCAGAATGCCGTCTTCGATGAGCACGTTGCGCTGCGTCGGGTTGCCCTCGTCGTCGACGTTGAGCGAGCCGCGGCGGTCGGGCAGGGTGCCGTCGTCGAGCACCGTCACGCCGCGCGCGGCCACGCGCTGGCCCATGCGGCCGGAGAAGGCGCTCGAACCCTTGCGGTTGAAGTCGCCCTCCAGACCATGGCCCACGGCCTCGTGCAGCAACACACCGGGCCAGCCGGGGCCCAGCACCACGCTCATCTCGCCCGCAGGTGCGGGGCGCGAGTCGAGGTTGACCAGCGCGGTGTTCACCGCCTCATCGACATACTGGGCGATGAGGGCATCGTCGAAGTAGCCCAGGCTGTAACGCCCGCCGCCGCCGGACGAGCCCGACTCGCGCCGCCCGTTCTGCTCGACGATGACGTTGACGCTAAGACGCACCAGCGGGCGCACGTCGGCGGCGAGCAGGCCGTCAGAGCGCAGCACCAGCATCACGTCGTGCTCGCCGCCCAGGCTGGCCATGACCTGCACCACGCGTGGGTCTTTGGCCCGCGCCAGCCGGTCCACTTTCTGCAGCAGCGCCACCTTGGCGTTGGAATCGAGTGCGCCCAGCGGGTCGGTCGCGCCGTAGAGCACGCGCGCCGCGCTGCGCCGGGTGTCGGTGGGCACCTTGGCGCTGCCGTGGCCGACGCGGGCAATGCTGCGCACCGTGTCGGCGGCTTCAAGCAGCGCCAGCTCAGAAATATCGTCGGAATAGGCGAAGGCGGTTTTTTCCCCCTGCACCGCGCGAATGCCGAAGCCCTGCTCGATGTCGAAGCTGCCCGACTTCACCATGCCTTCTTCCAGGCTCCAGCCCTCGGAGCGGGTGTACTGCAGGTAGACGTCGGCAAAGTCCAGCCGGTGCTCGAACACTTTGGCCAGTGCCCGCTGCAGGGCGGTTTCGTCGATCTGATAGGGGTCGAGCAAGACGCGCCGCGCCTCGTCGAGGCGCAACAGCGCGGGTTCGGTCAACATGTTCATGCGCCTGATTGTAGAAACAGGCGATGCCCCCAGGGGGCAAGAGCGTTTGCCGCGAATTACATGCTGCCGAGCGTGATGCTCAGCGCCTGCAAGGCGCCCGATGTGGTGAAGGATGGATTCGCGCCGCAGACGTCGTCGTAGGCGAAGCCGTAGGCCTGCCCATTTTTGCTCCAGCCGTGAAAGCTCTGCGACCACAGATTGGAAGGCGAACCCGCAGGGTAGAACGTGCTGGCCGCGGGGCAGTTGCCGTCATTCAGGGAGGCATTCATCACGCCGCGATTGAAGGCGGCGAGGATTTGTTTGCCGATATTGAGTTGCGCAGCGCTTCCCTGGGCCAGGGTGCCATTGCATTGCCAGATCATGGCCGTGGTGATGGCGCCAAAGTCCAAGGTTGCCGGAGAGCCTGACCCGGCCGCCCCACCACCGCTGTAGGTCAGGGACCAGTTCCCGGCGCTGGGCGTGCCGGTGTAGGTGCCGGATGCCGTGTCGGTGATGCTGATGTTCTGGCCATTCCAGGCCGCGATGGCGGCGTCGAAATAGGTGCCGAAGTTGGTTCCCGCACCAGGCATGCCGGGAAGTCCGGAGAGGTGATCGGGCGAAATGGCGCGCAGATGCGTTGTGCCCGCAGGGTAGGCCGAAGGGGCGCTCGCGCTCTGCACCAGGCCGCTGTAGACCGTTGGATCAAACGCGGCAATGGCGCTCAAGGTCTGCGTGCGCGTCACGGTCAGTTCGCCCTGCGGCGATCCACCCGGCTGGGCATTCACGATGAGCGGCATGCCGAACTGATCGACATAGGTGGAATTGCCATTCAAGACGCCTGCGCTGTCGATGGAGCATTCAAACCAGTCGAACAGACACTGGTTGCCGGGAGCGCCGCTGTCGAACCCCGGGCCTGCATAGGGATTCTGAAACTGCGATCCGCCTGTGCCTGCAGCCTGCGCCGTGAACGGAAGCTTGGGTACGCCAAGCGAGATGTAGACCCGCATGCTGAAGGCGTTGTTGCCCTTGCCCAGACCTGGGATGACCGTCGGATTGATGTTGCCCAGTTCGATGGTGTTGGGCTGGGTCAGCGACAGCGGGATGCTGTAATCAGCCCAGGGGGTCGGATAGTTGTTCGCCTGGATGATGGTCGCCGTGTCGGTTGCGTTCACCGTACTGTTGGGATCGGGGAAAGAGTTTGCCAGCATGGTGTTGTCGGCAGTCGACACGGCATGCACCGCTCCGGACGCATCGAGTCGGTAGCAGGCGAAGTTGGACAAACTGGCGTCGGTGTAGAGGCCGCCGATGATGTAGGCATAGGCCACCGTGCCCGGCCCCGCTGGAAGATTGGCCTGCGACAGATCAATGGTCAACGGCACTTTGACGCCGGACCCAGAGGCGGAGCCGTTACTACCCCCCTCGTTGGCGCCCAGGCCACCGCTGCTGCCGCTGCCGCCTCCCCCGCACGCGGTGAGCAGACCCGAAGCGCAGACGGTGGCCAAGAAGGTGCGGCGGTGCTTGAGATCCATGATGCCCCCAGTTGGGATGGCGGCTGCCCCCAGTAGGTAGCCCTTGGGACATTAACGGCACCAAATCGAAACACTTGAATACATCCGTGCCGGCGATGTGTGCCTGGTTGGAATGCAACCGGGCCGACCGTCACGTGGCGCTGCGCCGCAGGACGTTTCAGGCGCGCGCCACCCAGTCGCCCGATTTGCCGCCGTGCTTCTCCAGCAGGCGCACGCCGTCGATGGTCATGCCGCGATCGACGGCTTTGCACATGTCGTAGATGGTGAGCAGGCCGATCTGCACGGCGGTGAGCGCTTCCATCTCGACGCCGGTGCGCCCGCGGGTTTCGGCGGTGACGGTGCAGTGGATGCTGCTGTCCTCAAACTGCAGCCGGAAGTCCACGGCCACGCGGTTGAGGGCGATGGGGTGGCACAGGGGAATGAGGTCGGCGGTGCGCTTGCTCGCCATGATGGCGGCGGTGCGGGCAATGCCGATGACGTCGCCCTTCTTGGCGCTGCCGCTCTGTACCAGAGCGAAGGTGGCGGGCTGCATGCGGATGCAGCCGGTGGCCACGGCCACGCGATGGGTTTCGTCCTTGGCGCCGACGTCGACCATGTGCGCCTGGCCGGCAGCGTCGAAGTGGGTGAGGGTTGCGGCAGGGGTGGAAGAACTCATGGTGTGGGATGCGGGTGGGCGGCGGCGTGGGCTTCCACGTTGATGGCGTCGCGCAGGCGACGGGCCTCGCGGCGGGCGGCATCGGCGAAATCGCGGCCGTTGCTGGCGTAGAGCACGCTGCGCGAGGCGTTGATGAGAAAGCTGTGTCGGGCCGCGCGCACGGTGGCGGCGAGATCGCCGCCTTGCGCGCCGATGCCGGGGATGAGCAGCGGCACGTCCGGGGCGACGGCGCGGATGCGCTCGATGTCGGCCGGGTTGGTGGCGCCCGCCACCAGACCGTTCTGCCCGTGGCGGTTCCAGTCGAAGGCTGCCAGACGTGCCACGCGCTCGAACAGCAGTTCATCGCCCAGGTGCGCCGAACCGCCAGCCCGGGCCGAGGCGAGGGCCAGGGTTTGCAGGTCGCCGCCGCCGGGGTTGGAGGTGCGGCACAGCAGGAACAGCCCGCGCTCGGGATAGTGCAGGTAGGGCTCCACCGAGTCGAAGCCCATGTAGGGGGAGAGGGTCAGGGCGTCGGCGTCGTAGCGCTCGAAGGCCTCGCGCGCGTATTGCTGCGCCGTGGCGCCGATGTCCCCGCGCTTGGCGTCAAGGATCACCGGCACGCTGGGCGCGGCCTTGCGGATGTGGGCGATGAGTTGTTCGAGCTGCCCCTCCGCGCCCAGCGCGGCGAAGTAGGCGATCTGCGGCTTGTAGGCGCAGACCAGATCGGCCGTGGCATCGACGATGGCGGCGCAGAAGTCGAACAGCCGCAGCGGGTCGTTGGTCCACGGTGCGGGAAAGCGCGAGGGTTCGGGGTCGAGACCCACACACAGCGCCGAATTGTTGCGCTCGGCGGCCTCATGCCACTGTTGGATGAAGGAAGGGCGGGACGTCATGATGCGGCGCATTGTAGGCAGGGGTTTTGACGCGGACTTGACCCGCACGCTTCTTCTACCATGACACCGTTTCCTGCCCTGCCGTCCACGCGCACCGTTCACCATGCCGCTCAGTCGCCGTCGCTTCGCCGCCTCCACCCTGGCCCTGGCCGCAGCGCCGCTGCTTGCCCGCGCGCAGCAGGCGGCACCGACGGCAACATTGCCTGCGGCCGTCGCCCAGGCGCTGGCCACGGCGCGCATTCCGCAGAGCGCCTGCGCCTTCGTGCTGCAGCCCATCGACAGCGCCGTACCGCAACTCGATTTCAACGGCGCCGCGCCGATGAATCCGGCCTCGGTGCTCAAACTGGTGACCACCTACGCGGCCCTGCGCATCCTCGGCCCAGCCTATGTCTGGAAGACGCCGGTGTACGCCACCGGGCCGATCCGCGCCGGCGTGCTGCAGGGCGACCTGGCCTTCGTCGGCAGCGGCGACCCGCATCTGATGGCCGACAACCTCTGGAGCATCGCGCTGCGTCTGCGCGATCTGGGCATCCGCCGGATTCGGGGCGACGTGCGCGTCGACCGCCAGGCCTTCGACCTGCCGCCGCACGATCCGGCCGCCTTCGATGGTGACGCCACCGCGCCCTACAACGTCGGCCCCGATGCCTTCCTGGTGAACTTCGGCGTGATGCGCCTGGGCTTCGTGCCCGATGCCGCGGCGCAGCAGGTGCGCGTCACCCTGGAGCCGCCGCTGGCGGGTTTCGACCTGCGCGAAGCGCCCAAGCTCACCGCGGCGGCCTGCGGCAACTGGAAGGACAAGCTGCGCGCCGACTGGAGACAGCCGTTCGCGCCGCGCTTCGCCGGTGGCTATGCGGCCGCCTGCGGGCCGCAGACCTGGAACATCGCCCCCGAGGCCAGCGACAACGCCTATGTGCAGCGCCTGCTCGCCGCGCTGTTCGCCCAGGTGGGCATCGCGTGGCAGGGGCAGGTGCGCACCGCCAACCTTCCGGCCGACGCCACCGAACTGACCGTGTGGGACTCGCCCGCCTTGGCGGTGCTGGTGCGCGACATCAACAAGTACAGCAACAACGTCATGGCCCAGCAGGTGTTCCTCACCCTTGCGCTGCAGGCTGGGGCGCAGCGTGCCACCTGGGCCGGGGCGCAGCAGGCGGTGACGCAGTGGCTGACGACCCACAACCTGGCCATGCCCGGCCTGGTGCTGGACAACGGCTGCGGGCTGTCGCGCACCGCGCGCATCGCTGCGGCCGATCTCAACGCCTTGCTGCGCGCGGCATGGAACAGCCCGGTGATGCCCGAGTTCGTCGCCTCGCTGCCACTGGCTGGCGAAGACGGCACGCTGCGCCGCCATTTCCGCGACCCGGACACAGCGGGCCGCATCCACGCCAAGACCGGCACCCTCGACGGCGTGCTGTCGCTTGCCGGATACGCGCAATCCCGCGGCGGTCAGCGCTACACCTTTGCCGCGCTGGTCAACGACCCGCGCGCCGGCGGTGCCTGGCCCGCGGTGGAAGCCTTCGTCAATGGCTTCATGCAGACGGCCTGAGGGCCGTCATCCCCGCGCTTTTCCTCGCTTTTCGAGACTTCTCATGGCCTTTCATCCCACCGACCTCATCGGTTACGGCGCTGCGTTTCTCACCACGGTGTCCTTCGTGCCGCAGGCTTGGCTCACGCTGCGCAGCCGCAATGTCTCGGGAATTTCGCTGGGCATGTACACCCTGTTCACCGCCGGTGTGGCGTTGTGGCTGATCTACGGCCTGATCCAACACAGTTGGCCGCTGGTGGGGGCCAATGCCGTGACGCTGATCCTGGCCCTGACCGTGCTGATCATGCGCCTGCGCTACGGCGCGCGCCGGGCGGGCTGACGCGCCAAGGGCTCGGTTCGAGCCCGTTTTAGGCAGATCGTCGGGAGTCGCGGACATCGGCCTTGCATCGTCCCGAAATTTGTAAGTAATTTGGTGATAATGAAATTCAAATTGTCGCGAGATTGCTTTACAATCTACCTATTGAGTTTTTAGTTCCACGAGTCACCAGAAAGTGTTCTGCAAGTAGCGAGTTCTACTTGCGGCCGTTGGCCTGTGCAGGCCCTCTGCGTACCCCCTCGGGTCGGCAAGCCGACCTGTCCTTCCAGGGTTGAAGTCCGTGGCGCCGCGTCGCTCTGCGGCAGCCTGGGCGGAGCCGAATCCGAGCCGCTGACAAGCCGCTGGCCGTGAGGCGGACAAAGCAGTCGGGTGCCACTTTTCTGCGCGTCACCGCCTGGCCTTCGGGCGGTGCAAGGGCATGACGGTGCAAGAACCCGTCTGTCCCGAGTTTCACGGTGCTCACGCCGAGCGCCCCGCGGCTGCGCTTTCTGCAAGCGCAGCCACCCAGTCGCCACGCCCACGTTTGCTGGGCGTCCTGCCATCGGGCAACCGCGCGGTTGCCCACGACCTTGGGAGAGTCCATGCAGCATGCTGTTCATTCATATCCGGTCGGCCATCCGCCACGGCCCGCCGCTGTCGCCGTCCTCGGCGCGGGGGCATGGGGCACGGCCCTGGCCTGCGCCTTGCGGCGCGGCGGGTTGGCGGTGCGCCTCTGGGCGCGGCGCCCCGATCTGTGCCACGCCATCACCACCCAGGCGCGCAATCCGCGGCATCTGCCCGATCTGGACCTGGTCGCCGGTTTGCAGGCGAGCAGCCATTTGGCCGACGTGCTTGCCGGTGCCGAGGCCGTCTTCATGGCGGTGCCGTCGGCTGCGCTGCGCGACGTGGCGCGTGCTGCCGCGCCCTTGCTGGCGCGGCGCGCAGTGGTGCTGGCGGCGTGCAAGGGGATCGAGCGGGACAGCGGCGCGCTGATGGCCCAGGTGCTGCAGCAGGAGCTGCGGCCCGACGGGCTGATCGGCGCCATCGGCGGCCCGAGCTTCGCGCACGAAGTGGTGCGCGGTCAGCCTGCCGTGCTGACCCTCGGACTGCCCGCGCTGCGGCTACGCCAGGCGGTGGACGTGCAGCGTCAGGCGCAGCGCGTCACCGCGGCGTTGCGCGCGGCGTTTGCAACGGGCGGAGTCCAGCTCGAAGTGACGGACGACGCCATTGGCGTGCAGGTGGGCGGGGCGTTGAAGAACATCATCGCCATCGCCTGCGGCATGGCGCTGGGGAGCGAAGCGGGGGAGAACGCCCGCGCGGCGATTCTGACCCGGGGCCTGCAGGACATGCGCGCCCTGACCCTGGCGCTGGGCGGCCGCCCCGACACCTTGCTGTCCAGCGCGGGTGCGGGCGATCTGTTTCTCACCGCCGCGTCGGCGCAGTCGCGCAACACCCGCCTGGGCATGCGGCTGGCTCGGGGCGAGATGGCGCTGCAAGGTGACGAACTGGCCGAGGGTGCCGTCAGTTGCCTGGCGGTGCAGAGCCTGGAGCGCCGCCTGGGTTTGCGCCTGGCCGTGGCTGCTGCCGTGCGCGATGTGCTGGCGCGGCGGCAGACGGCGGCGCAGGCCCTGCGCCACCTGCTCGGCGCGCCGCAGACGCCGGACGACATGCTGAGCCCGCCTGCGGTGTCGGCCCTGCAGACGCATCGGCCGCTGCGCGAAACGCCAGGCCGCCGGGCGTCGGTGTCGCGCCTCGCGGCGCGTCAGTCGCAGTGAGGAGGCCGACCATGACCAAGACGATTCTGGCCACCGATCTGGACGGCACCTTTCTGGGAGGCGATGCAGCGCAGCGCGCAGCGCTGTATGCGTGGATCGCGCAGCGTCGCGCCGAAATCGTGCTGATCTTCGTCAGCGGGCGCGGCCTGGATTTCATGCGCCAGCTGGCGCGCGAGCTGCCGGTGCAGCCCGACCACGTCATCGGCGATGTCGGCACCAGCGTGGCCACGGGCGCCGACTTCGCGCCCTTGCCGGCGCTCGACCACTGGCTCGACGCCGCCTGGCCGTGCGACGCCGGGCGACAGATCGACACCGTCGTCCGCCGTCATCCCACGTTGCAGCCGCAGCCGCACCACGGCGGACGGCGGCGTTCGTACTTTTATGGCCGCGCCGACGCGGCGCAGGTGGCGGCGAGCGAACTGCGTCGCCTGGGATTCGACACCCTGATGTCGGACAACCAGTACTTCGACGTCTTGCCGCGCGGGGTGCAAAAAGGCTCGACGCTGCTGCGCACCCTGGCCGCCCTGGGCCTGCCCGAACACCGCACGCTGGTGGCGGGTGACACGCTCAACGATCTGTCCATGTTCCAGACCGGGCTGACCGGGGTGGCCGTGCACAACGCCGAGGCGGCACTGCAACTGGCCATCGCGCCGCAGGCCAATGTGTTCCGCAGCGCGCAGCCGGGTGCCGCCGGCGTGCTGGACGCCTTGCAGCGATTTCATCAACAGGGGGATTTCAATGGCTTCATCTCTGGTCATCGTCTATCACAGACAACCGTATGAGGAACACACCGAGGGCGGCAAGACCGTGCTGCGGGAAAACAAGAGCCCCAACGGCATCGTGCCCGCGCTCAAGGGCTTCATCGGCCAGGTCGATCGGGCCAGCTGGGTGGCGTGGAAAAAGGCGCCCGCAGGCAAGCCGGTGAAGTTCGAACGCCGCATCACGGTCAATGACAGTTACGGCAGCTACGAGGTGGTGCGGCTGCCGCTCACCCCTGAGCAGATCAACCAGTTCTATCACGTCGTTTCGAAAGAGGCGCTGTGGCCGGTGCTCAACAGCTTTCCGGCGCTGTATTCCACCGAAAACTGCCAGTGGAGCGTGTTCCGCGAGGTCAACCGCCTGTTTGCCGAAGCCGCCTGCGCCGAGGCCGCGCCCGGTGCGGTGATCTGGGTGCACGACTACAACCTGTGGCTGGTGCCGGGTTTCGTGCGGCAGATGCGCCCGGACGTGAAGATCGCCTTCTTCCACCACACGCCGTTTCCGGCGCCCGATGTGTTCAACATCCTGCCCTGGCGCGACGAGATTCTGGACGGCCTGCTGGCGTGCGATCTGGTGGGGTTTCATGTGCCGCGCTACGCCCGCAACTTTGCCGCGCTGGTGCAGTCGCTGCGCAAGGTGGAGCATCTGGTCGAGCAGCCGGTGGCGGCGGAGCTGCAGGCCACGGGCACGGCGCTGTCCGAGCCGGTGACGCCGGTGGCGCTCACCGTGGGGGGACGCACGCTGCGCATCGACGCCTCGCCCATCGGCACCCATGCCGATCTCATCCGCAGCACGGTGCAAAAGCCCGACAACCTGGCGCGGGTGGCGCACATCCGCCGCGAAATGGCCGAGCAGACCGTCATCGTGTCGATCGGCCGGGTGGACTACGCCAAGGGCACGCGCGAAATGCTGCTGGCCTTCGAGCGCCTGCTGGTGCGCCGCCCCGAGCTGCACGGCCGAGTGCGACTGCTGGTGACGGCGGTGGCCGCGGCCGACGGTATGCGGGTGTACAAGCGGGCGCAGCAGGCCATCGAACAGTTGGTGGGCCGCATCAACGGCCATCACGGCTCGCTCACCTGGACGCCGATTCTGCTGTCGACCACGCCCATGCCGTTCGAGGAGACGCTGAGCTACTACCGCGCTGCCGACATCTGCTGGATCACGCCGCTGCGCGATGGTCTGAACCTGGTGGCCAAGGAATTCATCGCCGCGCATGTGAACGAGAGCGGGGTGCTGGTGCTGTCGGAGTTTGCCGGGGCCGCCGTGGAGTTGCAGGACGCGGTGCTGGTCAACCCCTACAGCCTGAGCCAGATGGATGCCGCCATCGACCAGGCGCTGGACATGCCGCGCCAGGAGCAATGCGCGCGCATGCAACGCATGGATGCGCGCATCGGCCGCTACGACATCGGCCACTGGACGCGCCACGTGCTCGACCTGTTCGCGCAGTTGCGGGCGCAGGGCGCCGCGGGGTGACGCAACCATGGTGGAGCACCTGAGCGCAAACGCCAGCCTGCTGTGGGCCTGGGTGGCGGCGCATCCGACGCAGGCGCAGGCGCTGGCACTCAGCGCGCTGGCGGCGCCGCTGTTCATGCTGGGCGCGCACCTGCTGCAGCGCGCCGGCGGGCCCGACGGCAACGGGCCGTTTCTGCTGCTGCGGCTGCGCCATCCGCTGCGTCTGGCCTGGGCGCTGCTGGTGCTGCGGCTGGACGCGGCGCTGCTCAAGCCGGGCCTGGGCAGCATGGCGTGGGCCATCCAGCCGCTGCATCTGCTGCTGATCGCCGCCCTGACCTGGCTGGCCATGCGCCTGATCCGCGCCGGCGGCGAACTGGTGGTGCTGCGGCGTGGCGGTCTGCAACTGCCCGACGATCCCAATCTGCTCGACGCCAACCTTGCCGTGCGCGGCCTGCTCACCCGGGCCCGCGTGCTCACCCGGGTGCTGAGCTTTCTCATCCTGCTGGTCGGCCTGGCCGTGGCGTTGATGAGCATTCCCGACGTGCGGCAGATCGGCGCCAGCCTGCTGGCATCGGCAGGCATCGCCGGTCTGGTGGTGGGCTTTGCCGCGCGGCCGGTGCTGAGCAATCTGCTGGCCGGACTGCAGATCGCCATGACCGAGCCCATCCGCATCAACGACGTGCTCATCGTCGAGGGCGAGTGGGGGCGGGTGGAGGAGATCACCGGCACCTATGTGGTGTTTCGCGTGTGGGACGACCGGCGCCTGATCCTGCCGCTGCAATGGTTCATCGAACACCCGTTCCAGAACTGGACCCGGACCAGCGCCAGTCTGCTGGGCACGGTGTTCCTCTGGGTCGACTACGCCACGCCGGTGGAGGCGCTGCGCGAGGAACTCAAACGCCTGTGCGCCGCCGACCCCGACTGGGACGGCCGCCTGGCCCTGGTGCATGTGACCGATGCCAGCGAGACCGCGGTGCAGGTGCGCTTTCTGGTCAGCGCGGCCAATTCGGCGCGGGCCTGGGAGCTGCGCTGCCGCATCCGCGAAGGGGTGATCGCCTACATGCAGCGCCTGCAACCGCAGCATCTGCCACGCCGCCGCGTGCAATGGCAGGGGCCTGCGGCCGGCGCACCGGCGCCGGCGTCCTTCTGAATGGTGTATCCGAGAAAGGCTTTGCGATGAGCACTTGGTTGTCTCTCACGTTTCTGGGCAATCCGCTGTTGAACTGGCTGATGGCGCTGGGTTGGCTGGTGCTGGTGGTGGGGTTGGTGGCGATCGTGCAGCCCATCGCCGTGTCGTGGCTGGCGGCGCTGTCGGCGCGCACCAGCAACCGCTGGGACGACGCTCTGCTCAGCGCCCTGCGGGGCACGCGGCTGGCGCTGGTCGGTCTGGTTGGCCTGTATCCGGCGGTGCAGAACCTGAACCTGCCGACGCTGCCCGGCAAATGGCTGCTCGGACTGGCGGCCGTGGGGCTGTTCGTGCAGGTCGGGCTGTGGGTGTCGCGCTTTCTCGATTTCTGGATCCGGCTGTCGCGCGAGCGCGCCGTGGCGCACGATCCGGAGACCGCCACGGGCCTGGCGGCGATGAGCTTCATCGCCCGGCTGGTGCTGTGGTCGCTGGTGTTTTTGCTGCTGCTCGACAACCTCGGCTTCAACGTCACCACCTTGCTTGCCGGTCTGGGCGTGGGGGGCATCGCGGTGGGTCTGGCGTTGCAGAACATTCTGGGCGATCTGTTTTCCAGCCTGTCCATCGTGCTCGACAAGCCGTTCCAGATCGGGCACTTCGTCGTCGTCGACAACTTCTCCGGCACGGTGGAGAACATCGGCCTGAAGACCACGCGCATCCGCTCCATCAGTGGCGAGATCGTGGTGTTCTCCAACACCGATCTGACCAAGGCGCGGCTGCGCAACTACAAATTCATGCAGGAGCGGCGCATCGTCTTCGGTTTCGGCGTCACCTACGACACCCCGGCCGACACCATGGCGCAAATTCCGCTGTGGGTAAAGGCGCTGATCGACGCCCAGCCCGACGCCCGCCTCGACCGCGCCCACTTCAAGGACTTCGGCGATTCCAGCCTCAACTTCGAAGTGGTGTACTGGATGAAATCGGCCGATTTCACCGCCTACATGAACACGCAGCAGGCCCTCAACCTGGGGCTGATGCGGGTGCTCGCCCAGCACGGTGTCGAGTTTGCCTTTCCCACGCGCACGTTGCAGCTCCAGGTCGCCCAGGCCCTGCCAGTGGCGGTGCAGCGTGCTGGCGGGAGCGCGGTCGGCAGCGCCTAGAATTCTCGCCACAAGATCCTGGGACGGGGCCGCGACCCCAGGCGGAGACAAGCATGCGCATTCTGATTGCCGAGGATGACCGGGTACTGGCCGATGGCCTGCTGCGCTCGCTGCGCGCCCTGGGCTATGCCGTCGATCAGGTGGCCGACGGCAACAGCGCCGACGCCGCGCTGCAATCCAACGCCTTCGACCTGCTGATTCTCGACCTGGGTCTGCCGCGGCTCTCGGGCTTCGAAGTGCTGCGCAAGCTGCGCGCGCGCGGCACCACCGTGCCCGTGCTCATCCTCACCGCCGCCGACAGCGTCGAGGACAAGGTACGCGGCCTCGATCTGGGCGCCGACGATTACATGGCCAAGCCCTTCGCCCTGCAGGAACTCGAGGCCCGGGTGCGCGCCCTGTCGCGCCGCGGCATGGGCGGCGCCAGCGCCATCATCCAGCACGGCCCGCTGCAGTACGACATCACCGGCCGCGTCGTCACCCTCGACGGTCATCTGGTCGAGTTGTCCGCCCGCGAACTCACCCTGCTCGAAGTGCTGCTGCAGCGCGCCGGGCGGCTGGTGAGCAAGGATCAACTGGTCGAGCATCTGTGCGTCTGGGGCGAGGAGGTGAGCACCAACGCCATCGAGGTCTATGTGCATCGGCTGCGCAAGAAGATCGAGGTCGGCCCGGTGCGCATCGCCACGGTGCGTGGCCTGGGCTACTGCCTGGAAAAGATCGCACCTGCCGCCACGGCCGTCGGCGCCGAGGCGGCCAAGCCCGATGCCTGACGAGCCGCAGCCGCCTGCGCGGCCCGGCAGGCTGCGGCGGCGTCACCCGCGCTCGCTGTTCGGCGAGATCCTCGACTGGATGCTCGCCCCCATGCTGTTGCTGTGGCCGCTGTCCATCGGCATCACCTACCTGGTGGCGCAGGCCATTGCCGCCAAACCCTACGACGCCGCGTTGGCGCACACCCTGTTGCAGTTGTCCGAGCAGGTGCAGACGCAGGGTGCGGCCGACGCCACGCACTCGGCGCTGTGGCTGCAGACCGTGCGCCAGCCCCCCGCCGGCGGGTTGCTCGGCTACCAGGTGCGCAGCCGCACCGGCGCGGTGCTGGCGGGCGATGCCACGCTGCCGCTGTCCGCAGGCCTGCCACCGTCGCACCGCAGCAGCGATCTCCCGGTGCAATGGCACGACGTGACCTGGAGCGGGCAGGGCGTGCGCGTGGCTGCGGCCTGGGTCTGGCCGCAGCGGCAGGGCGCCAGCGCAGCGCCGGTGCTGGTGCAGGTGGCGCAAAGCCTCGACGCGCGCACCCGGCTGGCGCGCGACATCGTGCAGGGGGTCATCCTGCCGCAGTTCGTGGTGGTGCCCATCTTCATTCTGCTGGTGTGGTTCGGGCTGGGGCAGGGCATCGCCCCGCTCAACGAGTTGCAGGCGCGCATCCGTCGGCGCCGTGCCGACGACATCAGCCCCATCGACGAACGCGAGGCACCGGAAGAAATCGCCCCGCTGGTCGATTCCATCAACAGCTTGTTTGCCCGCCTGCAACAATCGCTGCAGACGCAAAAGCGCTTTGTCGCCGATGCCGCGCATCAGATCAAAACGCCGCTCGCCGGCCTGCGCATGCAGGCCGAACTGGCGCAGCGCGAGGCCGACCCCGAGGAACTGCGCGCCAGCCTGCGCCAGATCGGCCGCAGCGTGGAGCGCACCACCCGCCTGGTCAACCAGCTTCTGGCCCTGACCCGCGCCGAGAACCAGGGCGGCGCCGCCCGCGCGGTGTTCGAGACCATCGACCTGCGCCAGCCCGCCGCCGAGGCCATGCAGGAGCTGGCGATGCTGGCGCTGGACAAGAACCTGGAGCTGGAATTCGACAGCCCGCCGTTGCCGCTGCAGGTGCGCGGCAACGCCTTGCTGCTGCAGGAGCTGATCAAGAACCTGCTGCACAACGCCATCACCTACACCCCGCCGGGCGGCAGCGTGACGCTGCGCCTGCGCAGTGTGCCGGGGGAGGGTCTGCAGGCGATGCCCGGCGTGCTGCTGCAAGTGGACGACAGCGGCCCGGGCATTCCAGAGGCCGAGCGTGCCTTGGTGTTCGAGCCCTTCTATCGCATTCTGGACAACGGCAGCGAAGGCAGCGGCCTGGGTCTGGCCATCGTGCGCGAAATCGCCCGCCAGCACGACGCCGACATCACCCTGGCCGACCTGCCTTCCAGCGTGCACCCCAGCCGCGGGCTGCGCGTGCAGCTGCTGTTCCGCCGGATGTGACGCCGGATGTGACGCAGGGCCCGCCCTAGTCGCTATCTTCGCCGCACTGGTGCTTGAGGGTGCCGAGCTGGCCGTAGGTGATGGGCTTGCCGCTGGCGGCGAGCGCCTTCAGGCCGTCGCGCATGCAGGGGCTGTCGTTGGCCAGTTGCAGTTGCGGCGCGTCCACCGGCTCGTTGACCAGCCGTTCGCGCAGCAGGCTGAAGATGCCCACCAGCACGGCGATGGCGACGGCAATGCCCAACAGCCCGCTGAGCTGCACACTCAGACCGTTTTTCTTTTTGCGCGGCGGCTCGGACGCGGGGGAATCGGGGGTGTCGGCCATGGTTCAGCGCAGCGCCGGGTTGAGGGTGTAGGTGCCGGTGAGGCTGGCCTGCGCCAGCACATGCCCGGCGAGGGCGGCGCGCAGCGCGGCACCGTTGAAGGCGCCGTCCACCGGGCAGCGCGCCACGTCCAGCGCGTAGAGCGTGAAGGTGTAATGGTGCAGCAGGCTGTCGTTCCACGGCGGGCAGGGGCCGTCGTAGCCGAAGTACTGCCCGGCCATGTCTTGGTCGCCCGCGAACCAGGCGGTGTAGTCGTTCACACCCTGGCGCATGCCACCGATGCAGGCCGGACCGGATTTGCCGCGCGCCGTGACCTCATGGCTGAACTCTTTTTCGTCGATGCGGCCGCGGCTGGGCGGAATGTCCACCAGCAGCCAGTGATAGAAATCGACGCGCGGCAGGTCGGCCGGGACGCTGCGGCCTTCGATGTTGACGTCGTCGGCGCGGCTGGGCACGTCCGGGTCGTGGCAGATCAGCACAAAGCTGCGCGTGCCCGCCGGGGCGCCCGACCAGGCCAGGGGTGGGTTGAGGTTTTGCGACAGCGCCACATGCCCGACCACGGCGGGCTTGCAGAACGCATACTGCGGCGGAATCGGCTGGCCATCGGCAAAGGCGGGGCTGGTGAGTTGCATGGGGGTCTCCGGGTGCGGTGCGAGGTCGGGCGCTGGCGTTGCGCTTTAGTTCGGGCAGTCGGCCGCGGTCTGGCCGACGTGACCATTCCCATTTTCCTCCTGCAGGCTTTCCTGGCTCGCAGTAAGTATTTCGATGGTCACGCTCATGCCAGGATGGGCGTCGATCAGCGCCTTCTCCACCGCATAGCGGCAGTTGGCGGCGCGTTGCAGCGTCCACTGCCCGGGCATGTGCAGGTGCATGGACACGAAGCGACGGGTGCCCGCCACGCGGGTGCGCACATGGTCGAAGCGCATGTCGCTGGAGCGGAAACGGTCGAGGATGGCTTGCAGGTCGGCCAGATCGGCGTCCGACATCGATTTGTCCATCAGCCCGTCGACGGAGCGTTTCACCAGCGAGAACGCTTCGCGCAGGATGTGCAGGGCGACGACGATGCCGATCACCGGGTCGAGCCACAGCCAGCCGGTGACGGGCACCAGCAGCACGCCGATGATGACGCCCACCGAGGTCCAGACGTCGGTCATGATGTGCCGGGCGTCGGCCTCGATGACGATGGAGCGCAGCCGTTTGGCGCCGCGCAGCATCCACAGCGCCACGCCGAGGTTGATGATGGTGGCCAGCGCTGAAATCGCCGCCCCCAGGGGCACGGCGCCGATGGGCTCGGGGTGGGTGAGGCGCTGCCCGGCCTCGATCAGGATGAGCACCGCGGCGACGCCGATGAGCAACCCTTCCAGACCGCTAGAAAAGTATTCCGCCTTGGTGTGGCCGTAGGGGTGGTCGGCGTCGGGTGGCGCTTCGGCGATGCGCACGATGAACAGCGCGAACGCCGCCGCGGCGACGTTGACAATGGACTCCATCGCATCCGACAGAAAGCCCACCGAGCCGGTGACCTTCCAGGCCAACAGTTTCAGAGCGATGACGATGAGCGCGGCGAACAGCGAGACGCGAAGATAGGTTCTGGCTTGCATGGCGCCATTGTGCACGGACTTGGTGACGGTATCGCGCGCCGCGGCCGGCAGATACCGGCGGATACGTCTGCGCCGCAAGGGATGCCAGGGCACGATCGAAAATTCATGCGCGCCTCGTTAGACTGGGCCGCTGTTGCTCTGGCGCTTGCCGTCTTGCCGCGCCTGCTTTCCTGTTCCCGACCGCGCCTATGGCTTTGAACTTCCGCCCGCTGGCCTTGCCCCTGCCCAACCGCCGCGACTTGATCGCGCTGCCGTTGGTGATCGCGCTGTTTTTCATCATCAGCCATGCCGGGCACCAGATGGCCGTGCCCTATCACCTCGGGCAGGCCATGCCGATCTCGCTATCGCCCGCGGTGCTGCCCGAGTATGGCCTCTACACCGTGCTGCGCATGCTGGCGGCGCTGGCGGTGTCGTTTTTGTTCACCCTGGGCTACGCTTGGCTGGCGGCCAACAACCGCTATGCCGAGCGCATTCTCATCCCCGCGCTCGACGTGCTGCAGTCGGTGCCGATTCTGGGCTATCTGTCCATCACCGTCACCGGCTTCATGGCGCTGTTTCCAGGCAGCCTCGTCGGCGTGCAGCTGGCGGTGATCTTCGCCGTGTTCACCTCGCAGGCGTGGAACATGACCTTCAGCCTGTACCAGTCGCTCAAGACCGTGCCGCGCGACCTGCAGGAAGCCGCCACCCTCTACCGCCTCAACGCCTGGCAGCGCTTCTGGAAGCTGGAACTGCCCTTCGCCATGCCCGGGCTGCTGTGGAACACCATGATGTCGATGTCGGGCGGCTGGTTTTTCGTCGTCGCCTCCGAGGCCATCACCGTGGCCAACCAGACGGTGACGGTGCCGGGCGTCGGCTCGTACATCGCCGCAGCCATCGACCAGAAGAACCTCGGCGCCATTCTCTGGGCCATCGGCGCCATGATTCTCATCATCCTGGCCTACGACTTTCTGCTGTTCCGCCCGGTGATCGCCTGGGCCGACAAGTTCAAGTTCGAGATGTCCGCCGGCGGCGAGGCGCCGCGCTCGGTGGTGCTGGACTTTTTCCGCCGCACCCGGGTGCTGCGCCAGCTGTCGCGCTTTCCCGCCGCGCTGTGGGAGTTCACTGTGCGTGTGGGCCCGTCCGTGCGGCCGCCGCGCCGTCGCGCCGAGCGCGCACGGCGCTGGGGCGATGGCGTGTTCTACGCTGCCGTGGTGGTGTTTGCCGTGTGGGCGCTGGTGCGTCTGGCCGATGTGCTGCCGCGCGACTTCGGCTGGCCGCTGGTGGGGCATGTGCTGTGGCTGGGGGTGATCACCGGGGTCAAGGTCTTCATCCTGGTGGCGCTGTCGTCGCTGGTCTGGGTGCCCGTGGGCATCTGGGTGGGGCTGCGGCCGCGTTGGGCGCAGGCGGTGCAGCCGCTGGCGCAGTTTCTCGCCGCGTTTCCGGCCAATCTGCTGTTTCCCCTGTTCGTGGTCATCATCGTCCACTGGCATCTCAACGTCGATGTGTGGACTGCGCCGCTGATGATTCTGGGCAGCATGTGGTACATCCTGTTCTCGGTCGTGGGCGCGGCCTCGGCCATCCCCACCGACATGCGCGAGGCGTCAAAAAACCTGGGCCTGCGCGGCTGGCTGTTGTGGAAGCGGCTGTACCTCCCCGGGGTGTTCCCCGGCTTTGTCACCGGCGCCATCACCGCCAGCGGCGGCGCCTGGAACGCCAGCATCGTCGCCGAGGTGGTGAGCTGGGGGGACAAGACCCTCACCGCCACCGGCTTGGGCGCCTTCATCAGCCAGGCCACGGCCCAGGGCAAGAGTGCCGAGATTGCGCTCGGCGTGGGCGTCATGTCGCTGTACGTCATCGCCGTCAACCGCCTGGTGTGGCATCGCCTGTATCTGCTTGCCGTGTCGCGCGTGCGGCTCGACTGACCTCGCGTTTCAAGGAGTTGGTATGCAATCCGTTCCCGCCCCGCTCGCGCCCGATGCTCAGGGCGCCGTGCCCATCTTCCACCTCGCCGGGGTGCGCAAGGCCTACCGCACGCCCGAGGGCAGCGAGCTGCTGATTCTCGACGGCGTCGATCTGGATCTGCGCGACGGTGAGATCCTGGTGCTGCTGGGCCGCTCGGGCTCGGGCAAGTCCACCTTGTTGCGCACCCTGGCCGGGCTGGTGCCCGCCACCAGCGGCACCGCGTTGCATCGCGGCAAGCCCATCGACGGCCCGGTTCCCGGTCTGGCCATGGTGTTCCAGAGCTTCGCGCTCTTTCCCTGGCTGACGGTGCTGCAGAACGTGGAACTGGGGTTGGAGGCGCTGAAGGTGCCCCCGGCCGAGCGCCGTGCCCGTGCGCTGGCAGCCATCGACCTCATCGGCCTGGACGGGTTCGAGTCGGCCTATCCGCGCGAGCTGTCGGGCGGCATGCGGCAACGTGTGGGGTTTGCCCGCGCGCTGGTCATCAACCCCGACGTGCTGCTGATGGACGAGCCGTTTTCGGCACTCGACGTGCTCACCGCCGAGACCCTGCGCACCGACCTGCTCGACCTGTGGGCCGAGCGCAAGATTCCCACCCGCGGCATTCTGCTGGTGTCGCACAACATCGAGGAGGCGGTGCTGATGGCCGACCGCATCGTCATCCTCGGCTCCAACCCCGGACGGGTCATCAGCGAAATGCGCATCGACCTGCCGCACCCGCGCGACCGCGAGTCGGCGCAGTTCCGCGACCTGGTGGAAGGCATCTACGGCGCCATGACCGCCCGCCCCACCGGGCGCGATGCGGTGCGCAAGCAGGCGCCGGGCATCGGCCTGCGTCTGCCGTCGCTGTCGGTCAACGCCCTGGCTGGTCTGCTCGAAGAGCTCGATGCGCTGGAGAGGAGCAGTGCCAACACCCGCATCAGCCTGCCTGAACTGGCCGAGGACATGCACTTTTCAGTCGACGAACTGTTTCCGCTGATCGAGGGCGCCGAACTGCTGGGCCTGGCGCAGGCGGAGGAAGGGGGCATCATGCTGCTGCCCGCGGGACGGCAATTC
>JAKAFC010000024.1 GCA_021818065.1 Pseudomonadota bacterium | reverse complement strand
TGACCAGAACGAAGCGCAGCGCCTTGCTGCGCTGCGCCAAGTCGGGCAACTGGGGCTGCGTCTTGGCCGAACTCAAACCGTCTCCGGCTGGTGCGCCGGGGCCGTGGGCTGCGCCGTTTGCGCTGTGGCCGCCGCGGCCGCGGCGGGCGCCGCGTGGTCGTACATGTAAGCGCGGCTGAACGGATACTCGCACTGCCGCGCGCGCAGGATGTTGCTGCAATCGGCCCGTTCCTCGACCACGCCGTTGGGATGGCTGCCCAGCATCTGGAACAGCGAAATCCACCCTTGCTCGAAGCCCATGGCCGAGCCTGCCAGGTACAGGCGATAGGCGCGCAGCGTCTTCTCGGCCTTGTCTCCAAGCACGCGGCGGGCCTCGTCGATCTGGCTTTCGAGCGCATCCACCCAGTACCACAGGGTCTTGGCATAGTGCGGGCGCAGGCATTCCATGTCCAGCGGCTCCAGGCCGCCGCGTGTCATGGTGTCGGCCATCACGCTCACATGCACCAGCTGCCCGCCGGGGAAGATGTATTTTTCGATGAAGTCGCCCATGCCACCGGCGAGCTGGCTGTTGTCCACCCCACCCGCGGTGATGCCGTGATTCATCACCAGCCCACCGGGCTTGAGCAGACGGCGGATCTTGCTGAAATACAGCGGCAGGTTGGGACGGCCGACGTGCTCGCACATGCCCACAGAGGCCACCTTGTCGAAGGGCTGCGATTCATCGACGTCGCGGTAGTCTTGCAGCAGCATGCGCACCCGGCCCTGCAGGCCCTTCTCGACGATCAGACGGTTGACATAGTTGTACTGGTTCTTCGACAGGGTGATGCCGGTGGCGTCGACGCCGTAGTGCTCGGCAGCCCACAGCAGCAGCCCGCCCCAGCCAGCGCCGATGTCGATGAAGCGCTCGCCCGGCTTGAGCATCAGCTTGGTGCAGATGTGATCGAGCTTGGCCTCCTGCGCCTGCGCCAGGGTCATGGACGGCTGGGCGAAATAGGCGCACGAATACACCCGGCGCGGGTCGAGCCACAAGGCGTAGAAGTCGTCGGACACGTCGTAGTGGCTCTGGATCTGCGCGGCATCCTTTTCGCGCGTGTGGTGGCTATGCTCCCACAACGTGCGACGCAGCTGGTGCCACATGCGCGCCGTGGCCGACGCCGGCTCCTTGCGCGGGTCGTCGTCGAGCAGCACCGGGGCGATGCGCATGAGGTCGCGCAGACTGCCGAAGATGTCCACCATGCCCTCCACGTAGTCTTCGGCCAGCTTGCCGATCTGTCCGGTGGTGATGTGCCACAGGGCGCGTTTGTCGCGCAGGCGCATTTCAACCTGGGCGTTGCTCGGACCGACGCGCTGGCCTCCCGGCAGCACCACGCTGCACGGCAGGGGAAGATGCGAGAGGCGGGCGTCGACTTGGCCAAGAAGGGAGGAAGGGATCGAGGGCATACTGCATTCCTTTCAACGGTTGGCAAACACGACCGCAGGCCCCTGCGCGACGCACAGGTGCGGACTGGTTTCTGAGTGTAAGAAATCTGCTGCTGGCGGATGACCTTGGCGGCAAGGCAAGGCACGGCCAATCGAGATGGATGGAAACATCGTCAACTCCTCCCTGGAGATGCGGTGCGCTGCACTGCAGGCCACCGCACGAAAAGGTCAGGAGTCATCAGCCTGAAGCGGGGCGACTCGGGCCCCGCGTGGCATTTGATCGGCGAACTCCATCGCCGTTGTTGTGCGAAGAATTTAAGGCACGAATCGGCCAGGGTCAATGCAAAGGGGCGGCAGATTTGCATCGAAATGCAAGCCATGGTGCCAAACCCTTCAGTACTTCTGCCGCGCCGGAATGACACCACGCACCCCGCCCAGCGGCTCGGCCATGTCGCCGCGATAGCGCGGGATGAGGTGCAGATGCACATGAAAAATACTTTGCCCGGCTGCGCGGCCGCAGTTCACGCCGAGGTTGAAGCCGTCGGGCTTGCGCTCGCGCTGCAACAGCGCGCGACCGGTGGCGGCGAGCGCAAGCAACGCCTGCTGCTCGGCGGCGGTGCAGTCGAACCAGTCGGCCACATGGCGAAACGGAATGCACAGCAGGTGGCCCGGATTCACCGGGCTGCGGTCATAGATGGCAAAACCCAGGTCGTTGTGCAGCACCCAGGGCATGTCCTGGCAGAACGGACATTGCGGGTCGGCGCCGGGTCGCATCACAGGCTCCGCAAATGGGCCGTGTCGTTGACCAACTGCAGCGTCACCTTGCCTTGGGCATCGACCGTGAACAGGTTGAGGCAGCAGGGCTGCTGGGTGATGCGCCAGTAGGCCGACAGCGGCAGATCGAGGGCATGCAGCAGCAGCGCGCGGTTGACGCTGTCATGGCCGACCAGCACCACGCTGTGATCGGCATGCCGTTGCATCAGCGCGCGCAGGCCATCGGCTGTGCGCAGCGCCAGGTCCTGCAGTGACTCGCCGCCCGGAAAACGCACCCATTGCGGCGCGCTCTTCCACAGCGCGTAAGCCTGCGGATGGGCGGCCTTCACGTCGTCGTGCGTCTTCCATTGCCACTGGCCGTAGTCGAGATCGTTGACACCATCGAGCACCTGCGCGCTCAGGCCGCAGGCCGCGGCGATTTCGGCGCCGGTCTCGCGGCAGCGGCCCATGGGGCTGGTGTACACCGCCTGCGGCGTGAACTCTGCGGCGATGCGCTTGGCCACGGCCTCGGCCTGTTGGCGTCCGAGCGCGGTCAACTCCAGTTCCATGCGGCCGCGGAACCGCTCGGGATGAATGCCTTCGACTTCGCCATGCCGCGTGAGAATGATCTGCATTGTCTGCTCCTGGTGGTTGGGGTCGTCGCCCGACGGGGCGTCGTTCGTCAAACCTTACGCGGCAGGCATGACGCAATCAAGGCACACTGTGTAACGCCACGTTCCAGTTCAACCGCGCCCATTCGGCGGCCTCCTGGCGCAAGCTGTATTCGGTCAACGGGTTGGCCTTGAGCCAGGCTTCGGGCGCAACAATCTCCAGCGCCCGGCGCACGCCAGGCAGACTCACCCCGGCGGGCTGGTAGCGCAGGTGCAGGCCGTCGAGATCGACCGGGGTGCGGTTGCGCGCCAGGATCACCGCCAGACGCAACGCCATGACCGCGTCCAGATCGACGCTTTCCAGGTCGGTGGCGTTGAGCTTTTTCAGCTTGCCGGTATGCGCCAACACCAGTTGCGCCAGCGCCGCCTGTTCGCCACGCGAAAACCCCGGCATGTCGGCATTCGCGGCGATGTAGGCCGAGTGCTTGTGGTAGGCGCTGTGCGAGATGGACAGGCCGATTTCATGCAGTTGCCCGGCCCAGCGCAGCAGGCGCTGCTCGGTCTCGCTGGCGTCCGGGCGCAGCTGGGCATAGAGCTTCAACGCCAGTTCGCTCACGCGCTGCGCCTGCTGCGGGTCGGCGCCATAGCGCTGCACGAATTGCAGCGCGGTGACTTCGCGCATATCCTGCGACTGTTCGCGGCCCAGCAAGTCGTACAGCACGCCCAGGCGCAGTGCGGCATCGGTGACTTCCATCTGCTGGATGCCCAACTCCTCGAACACGCCGAGCATGATGGCCAGTCCGCCGGCGGCCACCGGCACGCGGTCGGGCTTGAGCCCTTCCATGCGCAGCTTGTTCAGATTGCCCGCGCGCACGAACGCACGCCGCAGTTCGCGCAAGCCCTGCAGCGTGATGTCGCCGGGCTGGTCGGGCGGATTCAGGCGGCTGCCGCCGATCATGTCGGCCAGCGCGCGCGCCGTGCCGCTGGAGCCCACGGCGTGGTTCCAGCCGTTGCGCTTGAAGTCGGCAGCGATGATCTGGATTTCTTTGCGTGCCGCGATCTCGGCCGCGCGCATGGTGGTCTCGTCGACCTGATTGCCGGGAAAGAAGCGCTGGCTCATGGACACGCAGCCGATGTAGAGCGACTCCATCATCCCCGGCTCGTAGCCCTGGCCGATGATGAACTCGGTGGAGCCGCCGCCGATGTCCACCACCAGCCGCTTGCCCTGCACCACCGAGACCGAATGCGCCGCGCCGATATAGACCAGGCGCGCTTCCTCACGGCCGGCGATGACCTCGATGGGAAAGCCCAGCGCCGCTTGCGCCCGCTGCAGAAATTGCGGCGCGTTCTTGGCCACGCGCACGGTGTTGGTGGCCACCGCGCGCACGCGGTCGGGGTGAAACTGGCGCAGGCGCTCGCCGAAGCGCTGCAGGGTCTGCAGGGCGATCTGCTGCGCCGCCTCGGAGAGGACCTTCTTGTCATCCAGCCCCGCGGCCAGCCGCACCGGCTCGCGCAGCGAGTCGATGGCGTAGATCTGCACCCCGGCGGCGCTGTCCTGCGCGCGGCCGATGAGCATGCGAAAGCTGTTCGAGCCGAGGTCGACCGCGGCGAGATGTTGATTCATCAAGGTGGGCATAAGGACATTGAACGTCAGTTTGATGACGGATTCTTGAAACTTGTCATCAAGATTTCATCGGATGGCGTCATTCTCGCTCGGATTTGCCGTGGCGCTGGCAAAATGCCAGTAGCCTTTTCGCCTGAACCTTCATGCCCCAAACCGACATCGCCCCCCGCCTGCTCAACCGTGAACTGGGCACCCTCGAATTCAACCGCCGCGTGCTGTTCCAGGCGCTGGACGACACCAACCCACTGCTCGAACGGCTGCGTTTTCTCAGCATCGTGTCGAGCAACATGGACGAGTTCTTCGAGACGCGCGTCGCCACCCTGCAAGACATGCTCGAGGCCGACCCCGCCTCGCACACCCCCGACGGCATGCGCGTCAGCGATGCGCTGAAAGAAATCTCCGACCGCGCCCACGCACTGATCGCTGACCAGTACCGCGTGCTGCAGCAGGCCGTCCTGCCCGCGCTCGAAGCCCAGGGCATCCGCCTGTATCGCCTGCCCGACTGGACCGAGGCGCAACGCGCCTGGGCGCAGCACTACTTCGAGACCGAGGTCTCGCCGCTGCTCACCCCCATCGGCCTCGACCCGGCGCACCCCTTTCCTCGCGTCATCAACAAGAACCTGGTGTTCGCCGTGCAGCTCGAAGGCACCGATGCCTTTGGCCGCAACATCGAGCTGGGCGTGGTGCAGACGCCGCGCACCCTGCCGCGTATCGTGCCCATGCCGCCCGAGCTGTGCGATGTGCGCTACGGCTTCATGCTGCTGTCGTCGTGCATGCAGGCCTTTGCCGGGCAGTTGTTCCCGGGCCTGACGGTGCGCGGCGTGCACCAATTCCGCGTCACGCGCAACAGTGAGCTGTTCATCGACGACGACGACATCACCAACCTGCGGGCCGCCCTGCAGGGTGAACTGCGCGCACGCCATTTCGGCGATGCGGTGCGGCTGGAAGTGGCCGCCGACTGCCCGCCCGAGGTCATCGCCCTGCTGCTGCGCGAGAACAACATCCTGCGGCAAGACTGCTACCGCGTCGACGGCCCGGTGAACCTGGTGCGGCTGCAGGAAATCCTCGATCACGTCGACGAGCCGCAACTGCTGTTCACCCCGTACCTGCCCGCCCTGCCCGCGAATTGGCCCGGCGTCGATGCCGAGATCTTCGACCGCATCCGCGCCCGCGACCTGTTGCTGCATCACCCCTACGACGCCTTCGCCCCGGTGGTCGATCTGGTGAAGACCGCGGCCCGTGATCCCTCGGTGGTCGCCATCAAGCAGACCATCTACCGCACCGGCGGCAACTCCGAGCTGATGGACGCGCTGATCGAGGCCGCGCGCAACGGCAAGGAAGTCACCGTGGTACTGGAACTGATGGCGCGGTTGGACGAGGAAACCAACATCAACTGGTCGTCGCGGCTGGAGGCCGCGGGCGCGCATGTGGTCTTCGGCGTCGTCGGCTTCAAGTGCCACGCCAAGATGCTGCTCATCGTGCGGCGCGAAGCGGCCGAGGGTTCCGGACGCAAGGTGCTGCGCATGTACGCGCATCTGGGCACCGGCAACTATCACGCCCGCACCGCCCGGCTCTACACGGACTTCGGCCTGATGACCGCCAACCCCGAAATCTGCGAAGACGCCCGGCGCGTGTTCCTGCAGATCACCGGCTCCAGCCAGGTACAGCAGCTCAAGCGCCTATGGCAATCGCCGTTCACCCTGCATGCCAATGTGCTGGCCGCCATCGCCCGCGAGGCCGATCATGCCCGCAACGGCAAGCCGGCGCGCGTCTGGGCCCGCGTCAACGCCCTGCTCGAACCGACGGTGATCGAGGCGCTGTACGCCGCATCGCAAGCCGGGGTGGAGATCCGCCTGCTGGTGCGAGGCGCCTGCATGTTGCGCCCCGGGGTCGAGGGACTGTCGGACAACATCCGCGTGCGCTCGACCATCGGCCGCTTTCTCGAGCATTCACGGGTGTTCTACTTCCACAACGGCGGGGAGGCCGAGGTCTACATCTCCTCGGCCGACTGGATGGAGCGCAACCTGCTGCGCCGTGTGGAAATCGCCGTGCCGCTGCTCGACAACAAGATCAAGGCCCAGGTCATCCGCGAAGGCCTGCGCATGCAGTGGCAGCATCCGGGCAATGCCTGGGAGATGGACAGCGACGGCAACTACCACCGTCCGCGTGGCTCACGCAGCCGCTTGAGCTGCCATCAGGTGCTGATGCACTCGCGGCTGGAGCGCAAGCAATAACACGGCACCGCGCTGGGCTCAGGCCGCTTCGCGCGTGTCTTCCGGTGCGGCGGGCACGCCCTGGGCTGCCCCGGGTGCAACCACGCGCGTGGCTGGAAAACGCACTACAAAGCGGCTTCCCTTGCCCGGGATGCTGTGCACCAGCAGCTCGGCTTGGTGCCGCAGCAGCACATGCTTGGCAATCGCCAGGCCCAGACCGGTCCCGCCCGACTCGCGCGAACGTCCGCGGTCCACACGGTAGAAGCGCTCGGTCAGCCGGGGAATATGCTCGGCCGCGATGCCGATGCCGGTATCGGCGACGCTGAATTCGGCGTAGCGCGGGACGTCGTTCTCGAACACCGCATCCCACTCCAGATGGATGGAACCGCCATCGGGGGTATAACGCACGGCGTTGCTCACCAGGTTGGACAGCGCGGAATGCAGCTCCTGCGGGCTGCCGCGCAGCCACAGATCGGTCCGCACGTCGGCAGCGATCTGGTGCCGCCCGGCCGACAGCGCCATGGCTTCGCTCTTGTATTGCGCCATCATCGCCGGCATGTCGATGGCTTGCTCCGGCGGCGGATAGGGGTCGCCCTCCAGACGCGCCAGCACCAGAAGGTCATCGACCAGATGGCGCATGCGATCGGATTGGGTCTGCATCATGTCGAGCACGCGCTGACGTTGCGCGTCATCCAACGGCATGTCGCGCATGGTTTCGACAAACCCTCCGAGCACGGTGAGTGGCGTCTTGATCTCGTGCGACACGTTGGCGACGAAGTCGCGGCGCATGGCCTCGGTGCGCTCGAACTGGGTGATGTCCTGCGACAGCAGCAGCTTTTGCTGATCGCCATACGGAAACACCTGCACACTCAGCGTGAACTGACCGCGCGAACCCGCCCGGTGCATGTGCAACGGCTCGTGGAACTGCTGTCCCTGCAAGTAGGCGACGAACTCAGGATTGCGGATGAGATGCACCGCATGCTGGCGCAAGTCGCGCTGGGCATCGAGGCCGAAATGCTGGGCCGCCGTGGCGTTGCACCAGTCGATCTGATTGTTCTCGTCGAGCAGAATGACGCCGTTGGGCGAGACCTGCAGCGCCTCGATGAACCGCTGCAGCTTGGACTCTTCATACCGCAACCGCCCGCTCCACAGGCGCAGCTGGCGCGAGGCCCGGTAGAACACCTCGGCCCAGGCCCCCGTACCCTGCGGCGTCGGGGCCGATTCGGGCGCCTTGAGCCAGGCAATCAGCCGCGACAGGGCCAGCGAATCGCGCAACACCGCCGCGACCAGCAGCACCAATGCCGCCAGCATGGCTCCCGGAACGCCATCGAGCAACGCGCCACCGGCCGCGGCCAGACCGACGAGCAGCAAGATGGTGGTGAGACGCCAGACGACGGACATCATGGGAGAGAGAGGCGCAAGCTGGAAGAGCGCATGCCGCAGCGGGATCCACCTGGCAACATGGCCGCGGTGCAATGCGCCGCATCAAGCACTATAGGACAGGCGAGCCCATACGCTTTGCGCAGGGATGCACACCCTGCGCACGCTGGCACGCGGCTTCGGCAGCAGGCGATCAAGCCGCCGTGGCTTGCGCCGTGCGCATCTGCGCGGTGAAACGGTAGCCTGCGCCACGCACGGTTTCCACCATGTCGGAGCACTGCACCGGCGACAACGCCTCGCGCAGACGCTTGATGTGCACATCGACCGTACGCTCCTCGATGAACACATGATCGCCCCACACCTTGTCGAGCAGGGCGCCGCGGCTGTGCACCCGCTCCGGATGCGCCATCAGGTAATGCAGCAGCTTGAACTCGGTCGGTCCGAGGCGGATTTCCAGCGGCTCGGCGCCGGACTTCTTGAACAGCGCCCGGCGGCTCGACGGATCGACCGACAGGCCGCCGATCTCCACCTGCTCGTCGGTGAGTTGCGGTGCCCGGCGCCGCAGCACGGCGCGAATGCGCGCAAGCAGCTCCTTGGGCGAAAACGGCTTGGTGATGTAGTCGTCGGCGCCAGCGTCCAGACCTTGCACCTTGTCGCCCTCTTCGCTGCGCGCGGTCAGCAAGATAATGGGAATGGCCTTGGTGCGCGCATCGGTGCGCAGCGCCCGCGCCAATGCCACGCCGGACATGCCGGGCAGCATCCAGTCGATCAGCAACACATCGGGCAGGACGTCGCGGATGACGCGCAGCGCCTCCTCGGCGCTGCCGGCACGGATGGGGCAATGCCCGGCATGCTGCAGATTCATTGCCAGCAGTTCGGCAATGGCGGGTTCGTCCTCGACGATCAGAATGTTGCTCGACAGGCTCATGGTGCTTGGGCTCAGGATGGTTTGTGGTCGCGTGTCAGACGGAACCAGCCACCTCGCGGAAGGCTTCCTTGTTGTGGCGCACATCGGTGCCGCGCACGATGTAGATGACAAACTCGGCAATGCTCTTGGCGTGGTCGCCGATGCGCTCGATGGCCTTGGCCACGAACATCAGGTCGAGCATGGTGGAGATGGCGCGCGGGTCTTCCATCACATAGGTGATGACCTTGCGGGTGAAACCATCGAATTCGTCGTCGATCTGGCTGTCGGACTCGACGATCTCCACCGCCGCCTTCTCGTCGAGCCGGGCAAAGCAATCGAGCGAGCGGCGCAGCTGGTCGATGGCCAGATTGGAGGCATGCTGCAGATCGGAAATGCCGATGGACACCGAGGTGCCCGACTCCACGATGTCACGCGCCATGCGCGCAATACGCGCCGCTTCGTCGCCCGCGCGCTCCAGGTTGGCGATGGTCTTGGAGATGGCCACCAGCAGCCGCAGGTCGCGCGCCGTCGGCTGGCGCTTGGCGATGATCTGGGTGATTTCGCCGTCAATATCGACTTCCATCTGATTGACGCGCTTCTCGACTTGCAGCACATTGCGTGCCGCCTCGATGTCGAGGTGACGCAGGGCATAGATGGCTTGGGCGAGCTGCGATTCGACCTGGCCGCCCATTTCGAGCACCCGTGTGGAGACGGCGTTGATTTCGGCGTCGAATTGCGTTGAGAGATGCGGCTTGTTGTCCATGGGACATGACTCCTTTGTTATTCGGTATGGTCGGGCACGGCGCCGATGGCGGCGGTTTCAGCCGAAACGGCCGGTGATGTAGTCCTCGGTTTCCTGCTTCCTGGGCTTGAGGAAAATTTGATCGGTCTCGCCGAACTCCACCATCTCTCCCAAATACATGTAAGCCGTGAAATCGGAGACGCGGGCAGCCTGCTGCATGTTGTGCGTCACAATGACCACGGTGTAGTCGTTCTTCAGCTCGGTCACCAGTTCCTCGACCTTGGCCGTGGAGATGGGGTCGAGCGCCGACGTCGGCTCGTCGAGCAGCAGAATCTCCGGCTTGATGGCGATTCCCCGCGCGATGCACAGGCGCTGCTGCTGCCCGCCCGACAGACCCGTGCCGCTCTGCTGCAGCTTGTCCTTGACCTCGTTCCAAAGCCCCGCCTTCATCAGGCTGGCTTCGACGCGCTCATCCATTTCCGAGCGACTCAGGTTCTCGTACAGACGCACCCCGAACGCGATGTTCTCGTAAATCGTCATCGGGAAAGGCGTGGGCTTCTGGAACACCATGCCGATCTTCGCCCGGATGAGAGACACATTCCTCTTGGTGGTGAGAATGTTCTCGCCGTCGATGTTGATCTCCCCATCGGCACGCTGGTCCGGGTAGAGCTCGAACATGCGGTTGAACATCCGCAACAGGGTGGACTTGCCGCAGCCCGAGGGGCCGATGAACGCCGTCACCTGCTTTTCGGGAATCTCCAGGTTGACGTCCTTGATGGCCTTGAACTTGCCGTAATAGAAGCTCAGGTTGCGGGTCTGGATCTTGGTCGTCAACTGCTTGGGGCCGCTTTTCGGCGCATCGGCGGAGCCAGGGCGTGCGGAGGCGAAGGAGGTTTGCATGATCGTGGTCTTGAATGGGGGTGTCGGGACGCGGCAGAACTATTTGGCGCTGCGGCTGAGAAGCCAGCGCGAGCCAAAGCTCAGCAGCAGAATGAAAACGACGGCGACAAACGCACCCGCCCATGCCATTTGCTGCCAGTTGGCATAAGGGCTCATCGCAAACTGGAAAATCACCACAGGAAGGTTGGCAATCGGATGCCACAGATCATGGCTGAAGTACTGGTTGTTCAGGGCCGTGAACAACAGCGGCGCAGTCTCACCGCTGATGCGTGCAATGCCCAGAATGACGCCGGTGAGAATGCCGGTGGACGCCGCGCGCCAGGTGATCTTGGTGACCATCTTCCAGTACGGCGTGCCCAACGCAATCGCCGCTTCACGCAGCGAACCCGGAACCAGCCGCAGCATTTCATCGGTGGTCCGCACCACCACAGGGATGAGGATCAGCGCCAGCGCGACGCCGCCGGAGAATGCCGAGAAGTGTCCGAGCGGATCGACCAGAATCGCGTAGGCGAACAAGCCAATGACGATGGAGGGCGCGCTCAGCAAAATATCGTTGAGGAATCGCACCACTGCGCCGAGTTTGTGCTTGACGGCGAACTCACCCAGCCAGGTGCCGGCCAGCACACCGATGGGGGTGCCGATGACCACGGCGATCCCCAGCAACATGAGGCTGCCGACGAAGGCATTGCGCAGACCGCCGCCTTCGCTACCGGGCGGGGGGGTATCTTGGGTGAACAGGTGCAGACTCATGGCGGGCAGACCGAAGCGCAGGGTGGTCCACAAAATCCACACCACCCAGAACACGCCGAACACCGTCATCAGCACGGCGAGAGTCATGTTGATCCAGTTAATCAACTGCCGCCTGGCAAATCGGGACATCATGATTTCTTCCCTTCAGCACGCGATTCCAGGCGCAGCAACAGCAGCTTGGCGAAGGCGAGCACCACGAGTGTGATGACGAACAGGATCAGGCCCAAGGCCAGCAGCGAGGACTTGTACAGACTGGTGGTTGCCTCGGTGAACTCGTTGGCGATGACCGAGGCAATCGAACTGCCCGGCATCAGCAAGCTGGCGCTGAGGTTATTGGCGTTACCGATGATGAAGGTCACGGCCATGGTCTCGCCCAGCGCCCGACCCAGACCCAGAAAAATGCCGCCAGTCACCGCGGTGCGGGTGAACGGCAGAATGACATTGCGCGCGACTTCCCAGGTGGTAGCACCCAGGGCGTAGGCCGACTCCTTGAGCGCAGGCGGCGTGATCATGAACACGTCGCGCATGATGGACGCGATGAACGGAATGATCATGATGGCCAGCACGATGCCTGCGGGCAGCATGCCAATGCCCATGGGCGGCCCTTGAAACAACACACCGATTCCCGGGATCGCCCCCAGGTGATCGTTGATCCACGGTTCGACCGCCGCGAACCACGGCGCGAAAACGAGCAAGCCCCACATGCCGTAGATGATGCTGGGGATGGCCGCCAGAAGCTCGATGACCGCGGAAATCGGGCCGCGCAACCAGCGGGGTGACAACTCGGAAATGAACAGCGCAATGCCGAAACTCACCGGCACGGCGATGAGCATGGCAATGGCCGAACTCACCAGCGTGCCGATGATGAAGACGAGCGCACCAAACTCATTGGTGACCGGATCCCAGGTGCTGGTGACGAGAAAACGCCAGCCGAAGGTGTGAATCGCCTGCCAGCCTTCGATGACCAGCGACACCATGACCGCCACCAGAATGACAGCCACCAGCAGGGCGATGAACCCCGTTCCTTTTCGGAACAAAAAATCCGCAGAAGAAGAACTTGCCTTCTTCGCGGATTTTTGTTCCGAAGCTGCGCCAGAACCAAGCGATTCGGGCATGACAACCTCGGATCCGTTCATGTGCGTGTGCCTTCTACACCATTAAATGCCGAGATTCTTCTTCCAGTAGGCCTTGATCGCATCCACGGTGCTGGGAGGCAGCGGACCAAACGCGATGGATTCCGCCATGGATTGACCCTTGTCGAAACCCCACAGGAAGAACTTGGTGACTTCTTCGTTGGTCGCCTTGGGAGCGGCCTTGCGCAGAATCTGCCAAGTGCAGCCGGAAATCGGCCAGGTGTCGGGACCGGTGTGGTCGGTGAGGATCACGTAGAAGTCCTGCGCCTTGGTGAAGTCCACATGCGCTGCGGCGTCTTGGAAGCCCTTGAGGCTGGGGCTGACGACCTTGCCGTCGCGGTTAATCATGCGGGCGTAAGCCAGCTTGTTTTCCAGGATGTAGGCGTATTCGACGTAGCCGATGGAGCCAGGAATGCGCTGCACATAGGCGGCGACCCCTTCATTGCCCTTGCCGCCCACGCCGGTCGGCCAGTTCAGCGAGGTGTTGGCGCCGACCTTTTCCTTCCACTCCGGGCTCACCTTCGACAGGTAATCGGCGAAGGTGAAGGTGGTGCCGGAACCGTCAGAGCGGTGCACCACGGTGATGTCGGTCGAAGGCAGCTTGACACCCGGATTGAGCTTCTCGATCGCGGGATCATTCCACTTCTTGATCTTGCCCAGGTAGATGTCGGCAACGACCGGACCGCTCAGGATCAGCTCACCCGGCTTGATGCCGGGGAGGTTGTAGACCAGATCCTCGCCGGCCACCGCCGTGGGGAACTGGATCAGACCTTCCTTGGCCAGCTCTTCGGGCTTGAGCGGCATGTCGCTGGCGCCGAAGGCCACGGTGCCTGCCTTGATCTGCGCAATGCCACCGCCCGAGCCGATGGACTGATAGTTGATCTTGTTGCCGGTTTCTTTCTCGTACGTGGCGGACCACTTGGCCACCAGCGGGTAAACCCAGGTGCTGCCCGCACCGGTCAGGCTCACACCGGCAAGCGCGGACGGAATGGCGCTGGCACCCAATGCGCCAGCAACAGCAATCGCTGCAGCGGCTTTGACGAAGGCTCGGCGATGGATTGACATATTGAATTCTCCTTGGATGGGCTTGTGCAAATGGGGAGCACGACACCATCCTAGGAATGCTTTGTGACAATCATATGACACCGTCATTTGAGCTGGTCAGACAGTCGCACCGGGGCGCAAGAGCAGTTGCAGAGGAGCACGCGGTCGGCAAGTGCACCCTGCCCACACGACTGTCGGCTTTGCCTCAGCCAAAACGACCGGTGATGTAGTCCTCGGTTTCCTGCCGCCGTGGCTTGAGGAAGATCTGATCGGTGCGACCGAATTCGATCAGCTTGCCCAGATACATGTAGGCGGTGTGATCCGACACCCGCGCGGCTTGCTGCATGTTGTGCGTGACGATGATGATGGTGACGTCGTTGCGCAACTCGGACACCAGTTCCTCGACCTTGGCGGTGGAAATCGGGTCGAGCGCCGACGTCGGTTCGTCCAGTAGCAACACCTCGGGTTCGAGTGCCAGCGCCCGGGCGATGACCAGGCGCTGCTGCTGCCCACCCGACAGGCTCATGCCCGAGACCTGCAGCCTGTCCTTCACCTCGTCCCACAGCGCGGCACGGCGCAGCGCGCGCTCCACGCTTTCATCCAGACGGTTCTTGTCGCGCACGCCGAGGATGCGCAAGCCATAGGCCACGTTTTCATAGACCGACTTCGGAAACGGGTTGGGCTTCTGAAACACCATGCCCACGCGCTGCCGCAACTGGGCGACATTGACCGCGCGGTCGTAGATGTTGACGCCGTCGAGCACGATTCGCCCTTCCACCCGGCAGTTGTCCACCAGGTCGTTCATGCGGTTGAAGCAACGCAGCAAGGTCGACTTGCCGCAGCCCGACGGCCCGATCAATGCCGTCACACGCTTGGCCGGGATGTCCATGTCGATGGATTGCAAGGCCTGCGACGCGCCGTACCACAGGTTGACCTGCTGGACAGAAAAGCTGGTCTGCGGCGGATCATCGGACGAGGCTGCGCTGTGGCGAACGATGGACGACAGATCGACTGCAGCCCGACGCGGCGCGTCGGCTTGAATCGTGGGGGAGATGGCAGACATGATGGGGATTCCCAGGGATCAAATGCTTTCCAGGCCGCGGTACTTCTCGCGCAGCCGGTTGCGGATGGACACGGCGGTGAGGTTGAGCGCGACGATCACCAGCACCAGCAGGAACGCCGTGGCGTAGACCAGCGGCCGCGCCGCCTCGACGTTGGGGCTCTGGAAGCCGACGTCGTAGATGTGAAAGCCCAGGTGCATGAACTGGCGCTCGAGGTGGAAGTACGGAAAGTGGCTGTCCAGCGGCAGGTTGGGCGCGAGCTTGACCACGCCGACCAGCATCAGCGGCGCGGTCTCGCCGGCGGCGCGGGCCACGGCGAGAATCAGCCCGGTCATCATCGCGGGGCTGGCCATCGGCAGCACGGTGCGCCACAGGGTTTCGGCCTTGGTTGCACCCAGCGCCAGGCTGGCGTCGCGCAGGCTGCGCGGCACCCGCGCCAGCCCTTCCTCGGTGGAGACGATGACCACCGGCAGAGTGAGGATCGCCAGGGTCAGCGATGCCCACAGAATGCCCGGGCTGCCGAAGGTCGGCGCCGGCAGCGACTCGGCGAAGAACAGCCGGTCGATGTTGCCGCCGAGGAAGTAGACAAAAAAGCCCAGGCCGAACACGCCGTACACAATCGACGGCACCCCGGCGAGGTTGTTCACCGCAATGCGGATGATGCGGATCATCGGCCCGTTGCCAGCGTATTCGCGCATGTAGACCGCGGCGACCACGCCCAGTGGCATGACCAGCACCGTCATCAGCATCACCATCATCACTGTGCCGAAAATCGCCGGGAAGATGCCGCCTTCGGTGTTGGCTTCGCGCGGGTCTTCGGTCATGAAGGCCCAGAGCTTGGCGAAGTAGAAGCCGACTTTCTGTCCGAAGGACATGTCGTTCGGGCGGTAGACCTGCGCCACCTTGGCCAGGGGAATCGTCACCTTGTCGCCGCTGGCGGTTTCGACGATCACCGCGTCGCGGGCGATTTCGGTGCGCAGCTGCTCCAGCTGCTGTTGCAGCGCGGCGAACTGCTTTTCATCGGCGGCGCGCTCCCTGGCAATGCGCTCCTTCTCGATGGTGCCGAGCTTGCCGCGCAACTGCAGCCGACGCTCCTGCAACCGCAACTGCTCCAGTTCGTAGTTGACGTTGCCAATGTCGACCTTTTCGACGCGGTGGATGGCCTTGAACAGCCGCCCTGCCCGATCCACGCGCAATTGAAGCTCAGGCCATGCTGCCTGCCCGCTGGCGACCTCGCGCCCGTTTTCCGTCACCGCGAGCAGATGGCCGTAAAAATTGCCCCATTCGTGACGCTCAATGGTCAGCAGATCCCGCGGATAGGTAAACGCGCCCAGCAGCGGTTCGGGAAACCATTTGAAGTCGGCACCGGTGAGGTCGCGGTTGCCAAGCTTGAACAGCAGGCGGTTGACGAACGGCGCATCGCCGGGCAAATCCTTGAAGCCGGCGTCGAGCAGACGCTTACGCGACACCTCTTCGACTTCCTTGACCTCGCCGATCAGCCGCACGCGCTTGCCATCCTTCTCCAGATAGGTGGTCTGCACCACGGGCGACGGCCAGAAGTACACCAAGCCGCGCGCGGCCGTCAGCCACAGCACCCCGAACACCAGCACCAAGGCCAGCGCCATGCCACCGGCTGTGAGCCAGACCCAGGGCGCGCCCGATTTGAACCATGTTTGCATAGCAAGTCCTTGCGTCGTCTGCGATCAGATGACGGTGTATTTCTGTCGCAGCCGCTGCCGCACCAGCTCGGCCACGGTGTTGACCACGAAAGTAAAAGCGAACAGCACCAGCGCGGCGACGAACAGCAGGCGGAAGTGCGTGGTACCCACAGCCGCCTCCGGCATTTCGACGCCGATGTTGGCCGCCAGGGTGCGGAAGCCGGTGAACAGGCTGAGATTCATCACCGCGGTGTTGCCGGTGGCCATCAGCACGATCATGGTCTCGCCCACCGCACGCCCCATGCCAATCATCACCGCCGAAAAAATCCCGGGGCTGGCCGTGGGCAGCACGACGTTTTTCAGCGTCTGCCAGGGTGTAGCGCCCAGCGCCAGCGAGCCGGTGGTGAGGTGCCGGGGCACGCTGAAAATGGCGTCCTCGGCGATGGAAAAAATCGTCGGTGTCACGGCAAAACCCATGGCGATGCCGACCACCAGCGAGTTGCGCTGCTCGTAGTGAATGCCCAATTCCTTGCCGATCCAATGCGGCATGTCGCCACCAAAGAACTGCGCCTCGATGGGATGGCCGAGCTGGAACGCCAGCCAGACGGCAGCCATCACCACCCCGAGCAGCAGCATGGCCTCCCATCCAGCGGGCACACGGTTGCGCAGACCTTCGGGCAGCAGATGCCAGGCGTAGGCTGCCACCAGCACCGCCACCGGGATGAACACAAAGCTCATCAGCGTGGCCGGCAGGTTGTTCTCCACCAACGGTGCCAGCCACAAGCCGGCGAGGAAGCCCAGAATCACCGTGGGTAACGCCTCCATCAGCTCGAGCGAAGGCTTGGCGATGCGGCGGGTACGCGGCGACATGAAATACGCGCTGTAAATCGCCGCCAGAATCGCCAGCGGCGTGGCCAGCAGCATGGCGTAAAAGGCAGCCTTGAGTGTGCCCAGGGTCAGCGGCGCCAGGCTGAACTTGGGCTCGAAGTCATTGGTCGCGGCGGCCGACTGCCAGATGTAGTCCGGCTTTTCGTAGCTCTCGTACCAAACCTTCTGCCACAGCGCGCTGAACGACACCTCCGGGTACTCGTTCTCGACTTGCGCAGTGTGCAGTTGGTCGTCGGCGGTCTGCACCAGCAGGGCATTGGCCCGCGGCGACAGGCCCAGGGCCCGGATCGGTCCAGGGCCGACGCGGTCGCGCCACAGCAAGCGATCGGACGTGGCGTAATAGAGCGCGGCGTTGCCTTCGCTGTCGCCTGCCGCAAAGCCCTTGCGGAAGACCTCGGGGGCCAGCGCCGTGACTGCCGCGGGCATCGGTTTGAAGTCGCGGATGTGCGTCAGACGGAATTGATTGGCCGCATCGCGCACAGGGAACCACTGATCGAGCTTGCCCGACTGGGTGCCGACGATCAGCGAAAACCCGCCAGACAGCACTTCCAGCGCAGTCAGCGCATCGCCCTCGGCCACGATCGGGGTGGTCTCAACCAGCCGCGGTGCGGCCTTGTCGCTCAGATCGAAATGACTGATGGAGCGCCCGTCGTGGGCGACATACAGTTCGCGCTGCTTGACCTCGACGATCAGCTTGAACACGTCCTTCCAGACGCCGTCGATCACCGCGTTGACGGTGTCCAGGGTTTTTTCGCCGGTGATCAGGTTGCTTTTGGCAGTGATCGAGGCGACGTGGATCCGCCCGTCCTCGCTCAACGCGGCAAATGTGGCATTGCCGTCTTTGTCAACCTGCAAGGCCAGCTTGCGGATGGCGCTGCCCTGCAGACCCGGATCGATCGGGTCCTGCCCCAGGGGATATTCGACTGACGGGGTGATGCGGCGCTTGTTGCCCTCCCCATACGAGACAGCGTGATGCGTCTGCGCCACGACCACGCGGCCGTCGGACAAGCCGTAGCCAAACACTTCCGTCTGCGGGTCGGCCGCGGCAAAGGCGGTGATGCGCGACTGTGGCGGAATGGAAACTGCCACATTGGCGCGCGTCTTGCCGTCTTTGAGGCCGAAGAATTCGACCTGGCCCTGCTGCGTGACGCGCGCGCCGATCTCCGCTTGCTCTTCCGCCAGCAGCACACCGGTCTGCTGCGCCGCTCCCCCTGGAATGGCGCGGGCTTTCCAGTCATCGACGGCCGCGGGCTTGAACAGCGGCAGCGCCACGCTGGCGAGGTAAAAGAAGATCAGGGTGATGGCGACGATGACACTGATGCCGCCCAGGGTCATCACCTTCTTGAATGCCCAGTCCGCCCACAGGCGGCGGCGCATGGCTCCGGCAATGGTCGTGAGGTTGGACGCCACCCGCGCGGGCGGAGAAGGCGTCGCAGCCTGCCGCGGCAGAGCCGAGGCGGCATCGAGAGAGTCGTCAGTCATGTTGAAATCCGGAATCGGTCAGCGCCCGGGTATGAGCCGGGTTGAAGGGCGGTACGGCGTACCGCCCTCTGCCCGTTACTGCGCCGCCTTGGCCTTGGCGGGATGCATGCGGTGGAACTGTGCAATCGCCGCTTTCGGCGGTCCGTTCTTCGCGCTGTCTTTGTTCAACGCGTAGACCACCGTTTCCCCGTCGGGGCCGGCCCCGATTTCGGTGTAGGTCAGTGCAACCTCACCGTGCTTGAGGTAATCGGCCATGTCCTTCCACTCGTTGAACACATAGAAGCGGCCGCCCTTGAACACTTCACCGTAGAACGGCCCCTGCGGCTGCTTGGCCCCGTCGTAATACTGCTCCGCCAGGGTCGGGCCACCCGTCTTGGCATCGTCCTTGTTCATACCGAACACGACGGTGGCGCCATCCGGACCGGCGCCGATGCGGGTGCGAGTCAGCGCCACCTCACCGGTCTGCAGATACAGGCGATACAGCGAAGGATCACCCAGCACATAAATGCGGCCGTTCTCATCGTTGTAGGCGATGAACAAGTTGTCTTCGGTCTGCGTCGCCGGTTTGCTGGCGGTTTGTTCAGCCGCGGGTTTGGACGCCTGCTGCGTGGCGCAGCCAGAAGCCAATGCGAGCAGCGCCGCAGCGGCAAGACCTGCGCTCACGCGCAATGTTGTTGCAAGCATGAAATTCTCCTCAAACAGTGCGAATGCGGGCCGGACGCACCGGCCCATGGGCGGTTACTTGAGAATTTCAGCCAAGGCCTTGTCGGCCATCTTGGCAGGCAGCGGAACAAAGCCATCCTTCACCACCACGGTCTGCCCCTGCTTGGACAGCACCATGCGGAAGAATTCGCGCTCCATCGGCGGCAGCGGCTGGTTGGGCTTTTTGTTCACGTACACATACAGCACCCGGGCCAGCGGATAGGTGCCGTCGATGGCATGCTTGGCGTCAGCCTCGACGAAGGGCTGGCCTTCCTTGTTCGCCAGCGGCACGGCACGCACGCCCGAGGTCTTGTAGCCGATACCCGAGTAGCCGATGGCGTTGATCTGCCCGGTCACGCTCTGCACCACCGAGGCCGAACCCGGTTGCTCGGCGACGTTCTTCTTGAAGTCGCCCTTGCACAGCGCGTGCTCCTTGAAGTAGCCATAGGTGCCCGAAACCGAGTTGCGGCCATAAATGGCAATCGCGCGATCGGCCCACTCGCCGGTCAGACCGACCTGGCCCCACTTGGTGATGTCAGCCGCACCACCGCATTTGCGGGTCGAGGAAAAAATGGCATCGACCTGCGGCATGGACAGGCCCTTGATCGGGTTGTCCTTGTTCACATACACAGCCAGCGCGTCGATCGCCACCGGTATAGCGGTCGGCTTGTAGCCGTGCTTCTTCTCGAAGGCCTCGACCTCCTTGGCGTTCATCATGCGGCTCATCGGCCCAAAGTTCGACGTGCCTTCGGTGAGGGCCGGCGGTGCGGTCGAGGACCCTGCGCCCTGGATCTGGATGTTGACGTTGGGGTAGTAACGCTTGTAGGCCTCGGCCCACAGGGTCATGAGGTTGTTGAGGGTGTCCGAACCGATGCTGGTGAAGTTGCCGGAAACACCGGCGACCTTTTCGTAGCTGGGCAGTGCCGCGTCGACTTCGACCGACTGCGCCATCGTGACCGGGGCAAACGTCGCCACGGCACAGGCCGCCAGTGCGGCTGCAATTGTTTTGAGATTCATGGCCAATAACTCCGCGAGTGAGATCCACGCCATCAGGAGCGCGTGATGTCAGCCTATGAAGGAATTATGACAACATGATTACCATTGGTTACATATGCGACATTTTGATGCGTTTCATCAATCCAGCGCATGACGTCGCCAAGAAAGCCCGGCAGGTATGCCGGGCAGCCTTGACAATCCAAGAAAGAAGCTGGTCTGGAGGCCTGCTCAGCTGAGCAGGGCGGCCTGCAACTCCCTGGCGTCGCGTTCGGCCTCTTGCGCATCGGGGTGCTCCACCATGATGCGCAGCACGGGCTCCGTGCCACTGGGTCGAATCAGAACCCGACCCGTGCCCTCGATACGGCGCTCAACCTCGCTGCGAGCTTGACGGAACGCAGCGTGCGACTTCCAGTCCAGACCTTGCGGCAGGCGCACGTTCACCAGAGTCTGTGGATACAGCGCGAGATTGGCCAACAAGTCAGCCAGCGACCGCCCCGTGCGCACCACGAGTTCGAGCATCTGCAGCGCGGCGACGATACCGTCGCCCGTGGTGTGACGGTCGAGCAGCAGCAGGTGGCCGGAGCCCTCCCCGCCCAGTTGCCAACCACGCGCCAGCAACTCTTCGAGCACATAGCGGTCGCCCACGGCGGCGCGGACGAATTCCATGCCGTGTTGTTGCAGCGCCTTTTCCACGGCCAGATTGGTCATCAGCGTGCCCACCACGCCGGTCGGCTTGCGATCCATGGCCAGCAGGTACAGCAGTTCGTCACCGTTGAACAAGCGGCCATGGCGATCGACGAGTTGCAGGCGGTCGGCATCGCCGTCGAGGGCGATGCCGTAATCGGCATGGTGAGCCCGCACCGCGCGAATGAGCGCGTCGGGCGCAGTGGCGCCGACTTCCTTGTTGATGTTGAAGCCGTCGGGCTGGGCGCCGATGGCAATGACCTCGGCGCCGAGTTCGTGAAACACCGACGGCGCAATGTGATAGGCCGCGCCGTGGGCACAATCGACCACCAGCCGCAGCCCCTTGAGGGTGAGATGGTTGGGAAAGGTGCTCTTGCAGAATTCGATATAACGCCCTGCGGCGTCGTCGAGCCGCCTGGCCTTGCCCAGTTGCTCGGACGGCACACAGCCCTCGGCCTCGGGCAGCGTGGCCTCGACTTCCAGTTCCCAGACATCCGGCAGCTTGCTGCCGCCGGCGGAAAAGAATTTGATGCCGTTGTCGGCAAACGGGTTGTGCGAGGCGCTGATCACCACCCCCAAATCCAGCCGCAAGGCCCGGGTGAGGTAGGCGACCCCCGGCGTGGGCAGCGGGCCCACCAGCACCACATCGCAACCGGCGGCAATGAAGCCGCACTCCAGCGCCGATTCCAGCATGTAGCCCGAGATGCGCGTGTCCTTGCCGATCAGCACCGTCGGGCGGTGCACACCGTGAGCCCGCAGCACCTTGCCCGCCGCATGCCCCAGACGCAAGCCGAATTCAGGAACGATAGGGCTCTTGCCCACATGACCACGCACGCCGTCGGTGCCGAAATACTGTCTGCTCATCACCTCTCCAAATT
>JAKAFC010000023.1 GCA_021818065.1 Pseudomonadota bacterium | reverse complement strand
GCGCCGGTGCCGGCAAGCGCCTGGCGCCGCCGCAGCGCGTCCTCGGCCTTGGCGACGTTGGCCTGCGCGGTGGCGAGGTTGCCCTCGGCGCTGGCGACATCGGTCTTGCGCACCGCGACCTGCGCTGCCAGCGTGCCGTTGTTGGCGAAACTCACCCGCACTTGGCGCACGGCCTGCGCCAGCGCAGCCTCGGCCTGCTGCAGGGCGACGTGGGTGTCGGCGCCGTCGAGCTGCACCAGCGGCTGACCGGCCTTGACCAGCGCGGTGTCGTCGGCGTCGATGGCCACCACCGTGCCCCCCACCTGCGGCGTGACCTGCACCAGGTTGCCCTGCACGTAGGCGTCGTCGGTGCTGGCGTAGCGCCGCGATTCCCAATAGTGGTAGCCGCCATAGGCAATGCCGACGAGGACGAAAAAGGCGATGGCCAGCAGCATCAGGCGGCGGCGCTTGGCGGCCTTGCCGTTGCCGTTGCCATTGGCCGCAGCGGCGGGCTCGGCGGCGTTGGTCTTGGTGTCTGGGGTGCTCATGGCTGGACTCCGTTGGGGTTCTGGTTTTGTTCGGGACTTGCGGGGTGGGCGGCCTGCGCCGTCTGCACCGGGGCCTCAGGCGGCGGGGTGGACGGGGCGTAGCCTCCGCCCAGGGCGCGAATCAGCGCCACGTCATCGACCAGGGCCTGGGCCTTGAGATCGACGCCTGCCTGCTGCAGCTTGAGCACGGAGGACTGCACGCTGAGCACCGTGAGGTAGTTCGACAGCCCAGCCTTGTAGCGCGCTTCCACCAGGCGCAGCGCGTCCTGCGCGGCGCGCAGGGCGTGTTGCTGCTGCGCCATCTCCTGGCCGATGGAACGGCGCGCGGCGATGGCGTCGGCCACCTCGCGCACGGCGTCCACCAGCGTGGCGTTGTACTGGGCGATGGCGGCGTCGGCCTGCGCCGATTTGCCGCGCAGTTGGGCCCGCAACGCGCCGCCCTCGAAAATCGGCAGGGTCAGCGCCGGACCGACGCCCAGCGTCTGGCTGTTGCCGCTGAGCCAATGGCTGAAGCCCAGGGCGCTGAAACCGGCAAACGCCGTGAGGTTGATGTTGGGGTAGAACGCGGCGCGCGCCGCCTTCACGCCGTGCAGCGCCGCCTCCACCTGCCAGCGGGCAGCGACGAGATCGGCGCGACGGCCCACCAGCGCGGCGGGCAAGGTCTCGGGCAGGGCCAGGGTGGGCAGGGCGGCCAGATCGGGCGTCAGGGTCGCCGTTGCCTGCGGGCCCTGGCCGGTAAGGGCGGCGAGCAGGTTGCGCGCCTGGCTGATCTGCACCGCGGTCTGTTCGAGTTGCAGGCGGATCTGCGGCACTTCGGCCAGGGCCTGCTTTTCCTGCACATCGGTTTCCAGACCGGCGCGCACGCGGTCGCGCACCAGACGCAGCATGTGTTCGCGCTGCTGCAACGTGCTCTGCAGCACGTCGTGCACGGCGATCAGCCGCGCCAGGTTGACGTAAGCGCTGGCGACGTTGGCCGCCAGCAGCACGCGCGCCGCCTGCTCCTGCGCAGCGGCGGCGTGGGCTTCGCCGATGGCGGCTTGCAGGGTCTGGCGGTTCTTGCCGAAGAAGTCCAGCTCCCAGCTGCCTTGCAGCATGGCCTCGTTGTCGCTGTACCAGTTGCCGCCGTAGGGGCCGTAGATGTAGCTGTTGCTGAATTGCTGGCGGGTGGAACTCAGCGACGCACCCAGCTTGGGCTTGAGCGCGCTGTCGGCGCCCTGCACTTGCGCCCTGGCTTGCGCCAGGCGGGCTTGGGCCACTTGCAGGCTGGGGTTGTCCGCCAGGGCCGTGGCGATCAGGCGGTCGAGTTCGGGCGAGTGCAGCGCCGTCCACCAGTCGGTCTGGGGAAAGGCAGTCTGCGCCGGCTGCAGGCCGAGTTGTTGCGGCGCGGTGAGCTGGGCCGTGGGGGCGATGCCCTCGGTGCTGGCGCAGCCCGCCAGCAGCAGCGCAGCCAGCAAGGGCGCTGCCAGCAGGCGGCGCGGTGCAAGCGCAGTGCGCGGAGACATGGAGTGGGACATGATGGAAGGCGGATCAGGAAGAAGTCTTGGCGGCATCGTGGTCGTCGTCCGTCGTGCGCTCTTGCACCACCAGATGCGGCCCGGGGGCGGCCTGGTTGGCTTCGGCCAGCGCCTCGCCGTTGTCGACGAAACGCCGCAGCAGGTTGAGCAACAGCGTGAACTCCGCCTGGCTGAAGCCGCGCAGGTGGGCGTTGAGCACTTCGGACAGCACATGCGGAATCTGCGCCGCCACCTCGACACCACGCGGCGTCAACGCGAGGTTGACCACACGGCGGTCGCTGCAACTGCGTTCGCGCACCAGCAGGCCCTTGGCTTCGAGGCGGTCGAGCATGCGCGTCATGGCGCCGGCATCGGTCTGCATTTCGCGGGCGCAGCCGGCCACGGTGTCGCAGCCCAGATGCACGTGCAGCAAGGCATGCCATTGCGTGCCGGTGAGGTCGAGCGCCTGGAGTTGGTGCTCCAGGTTGCGCACCAGCACGGCCAGGCCGCGCTTCATGAGGAAGCCGACGGACTCGTCCTTGTTGTAATGCGCGCCGTCATAGAACGACGGTGCGGGCGACTCGGCGGGAGGTGACGACTGGGAATTCATGCCGTGCAGTTTATTGCTTAGGCAAATACTGCCTGGGTCACAACTCGATACCTGTGTTCGCAGTACGGGCTTGTCGCCGCCCCGTTTGCGGCAACAGCGCAGTACCATGGGTCGGCACTTTTCTCCCCCTGAGCTTCCATGGATCGCGCTCCAGATCTGGCGACCGCGCTACAACACGCCTTCAGCACCCAGCGCGCCGCCTGCGACGCCCAGCCCTTTCCCGACTGGGCGGTGCGGCGCGACCGGCTGCGCCGGTTGCAGGCGCTGTTGCGGCAGCAGGCTGCCACCTTCGCCGAGGCCATCGACGCCGACTTCGGCGGCCGTCCGCCGCCCGAGACCGGGCTGCTCGAACTCGTCCCCAGTCTGGCCGGCATTGCCGACGCCCTGCGCCACGGCAGACGCTGGATGCAGCCGCGGGCGGCCGCGGTGTCGCCCTGGTTTCTGCCGGCGCGCGCGCATGTGCTGCCGCAGCCGCTGGGGGTGGTGGGCATCATCGCGCCGTGGAACTACCCGCTGGTGCTGGCGGTGGCGCCATTGACGGCAGCCCTGGCGGCGGGCAACCGCGCCATGCTCAAGCTGTCCGAGTTCACCCCGACCTTCAGCGCCGTGTTCGCGCAGCGCGCGGCGCAGGTGTTCGGGGCCGACGAAGTCGCCGTGGTGCAAGGGGATGCCGACATCGGCGCGGCCTTCAGCGCCTTGCCGTTCGACCATCTGCTGTTCACCGGCTCCACCGGCGTGGGCCGTCGCGTCATGGCCGCGGCCGCCGCCAACCTCACCCCGGTGACGCTGGAATTGGGCGGCAAGTCGCCCGCGATCATCGCCCCGGGGTACGACCTGCAGCACGCAGCGCGCCGCATTCTGTTCGGCAAGCTGCTCAACGCCGGGCAGACCTGCATCGCCCCCGACCATGTGCTGCTGCCGCGCGGCGCCGAGGCCGACTTCATCGCCGCCTGCCGCGCCGAGGCGCAGCAGCTCTACCCCGACGGCCTGCGCAGCCCCGACTACACCAGCATCGTCGACCACCGGCAATACAGCCGCCTGCTCGGCCTGCTGGGTGAAGCCCGCGCCAGTGGTGCGCAGGTGCACCCGCTGTTCGAGGGCGTGCAGGCCGACGATTTGCGCCATCGCCTGGCCCCGGCGCTGGTGAGCGACGCCCCGCCCACGGTACGGCTGATGACCGAGGAGATCTTCGGCCCGCTGCTGCCGCTGCTGCCCTACGACGATCTGGAACAGGCCGTGGCCATGCTGCGCAGCCAACCCCGGCCGCTGGCGCTGTACTGGTTCGACCACGACCGGCATCGCACCCGGCAGGCGCTGCTGCGCACCCACGCCGGCGGGGTGACGGTGAACGACACCTTGCTGCACTTTGCGCAGGACGGCCTGCCCTTCGGCGGCGTCGGCGCCTCGGGCATGGGGCACTACCACGGACGCTGGGGCTTCGACACCTTCAGCCAACTCAAGCCGGTGCTGTTTCAGAGTCGGCTGTCGGGCATTGGCCTGGCGGCCCCACCCTACGGCCCGCGCACGCGCTGGCTGATGAAGCTGATGGGGCGGTTATGAGCCTGCCGCGCGCTATGCCTGCAAGGCTGCGCACCCTGGCCCTGGCCACGGCGCTCATCGCTGGGCCTGTCGCTGCGGCACCCGTGCCCATCCCGGCGGACGCCGCCTCGGGCGTGTCGCGGGTGGCCGCAGTGGGTCTGCGCTTTGCCACCCCGGCGCGGGCGGCGGCGCAGACCGTCGGCAGCTTGCAACTGCGCAGCCCCATCGGCCTGCCGGTGGACGCTGCGCTGCAGATCACGGGCGACCAGGCGCTGCTGCAGCCGCGCCTGCCGCTGGCGGGCTGCACCACCTACACCCTGGCGCAGGGCCGCCCGCCGCACACCATCAGCCACTTCACCACCACCTGCAGCACCTGGAGCGCGCCGACCCAGATCGACGACAGCCGCACAGCGCGCTTGGTCGATCGGCCAGTGAACGGCCCGCAGGTCGCGGTCACCGGCGACGGCGGTTTCGTCGCCGTCTGGTTCCAAGACGACGACGGCCGGCGCGCCATTCTGGCCAGCCGCTTCAACCCCGACACCCAAAGCTGGAGCGCACCGCAAGCCATCGACTTGCACGGCCCGGGCGCGAGCGGCTCCAGCACGCCGGCCCTGGCCACCGGGCCGCAGGGGCAAGTGACCGCGGTGTGGTTTCAGGCCGTGGATGGGCGCGACGCCATTCTCGCTGCCCGGCTGGGCACCACCGGCTGGAGCCCACCGCAGCGGCTGGACGACCCGGCGCTGCCGGGCAATGCCACCAACCCGCAACTCGCCGTCGACGCCCTGGGCAACGTCACCGTAGTGTGGCAGCAGCCTGACGGCCACCATACCGGCATCGAGGCGGCCCGCTGGGACGCCGCGGCAGATCGCTGGCAACCCGCCCGCAACCTCGACCGCGGCACGGCCAACGCCTACAACCCGGTGGTAGCCACCACACCCCAGGGCCGCGTGGTGGTGGCATGGCAGCAGGGCGCGTCCGGGTCCGAGGCCGTTGATGCCACCACACGGGCGGCGCCGCAAGTGCCGTGGAGCCCGCCGCAGCGCCTGAGCCCTGCGGGTCAACCCGCCACCATGCCCGCGCTTGCGGCGACGCCGCAAGGCGCCGTGCTCGCTGCCTGGTCGCAGGGGCGGCAGGCTCAGCGCCGCATTGTCGTGCGGCGTCTGGCCCCGGCGCGCTCGCAAGCCCCGTCCTGGAGCGCAACGCATACGCTGCAGAGCAGCGCATTTCAGGGCGCCGCGCTGTCGCCCACCTTGATCAGGGATGCCGCGGGCAATGTCACCCTGACCTGGCAGCAGACCGGGCTGACGCAAGGCGCCGCGCGCGACGCCATCCTCGCCTCGCGGCTGCGGGCCGATCGTTCCGGCTGGACGACACCGACGCAGATCGACGACCCGGCGCAGCGCAGCGCGGGCAACCCCGTGCTGGCGGTGGACGCCGCCGGTGGCGTGCGCTGCGCCTGGTATCAGGACGGGCCCGAGGGCATGCAGGTGCAGATCGCGCGCCTCAACCCTGAAACGGGCGCTTGGAATGCGCCACAAACCCTGTCCGACCCGCAAGCCACGGTGCAGGCCAGCTTTCCCGCCATCGCCATCAGCCCGGCAGGCAGCGTGATGGTGGTGTGGCAGCAGTTCAACGGCTGGCGCACCGTGGCGGTGGCGCGCTGGCTGCCTTGAGGCGCGGCGACCGAGGCAAGCTCAGGCCGGTTCGGCACAGCGGCCGAACAGCCAGAAGCAGCGCCACTGCCGCATCAGCGCCTTGAACCAGTAGTCCACTTGCCCGGTCTGGTTCTCCAGCAGGGCGTCGAAGTGGCTCTGGTAATCGTCGTCGGGCAGTTCCAGCCAGGCTTCGGTTTCGCCAGCTTCGTTGCGCACCGTCATGCCGGCGCGGCGGGCAATTTTGAGCATGCCCTCGTTGCTGCTGAGGCATTGCATGAACAGCACCCGCAGACCACGGTTGCGCGCGTCCACCGCAGCGCGGCGAAACAGCCGCGTGCCGATCCCCAGGCCGCGGCCGCGCGGCAACACCGACACGCCGAATTCGGCACGCGTGGTCTGACCCGGCGGGATGGCGATGTGCGCCACGGCCAGCAGTTCGAGCTTGCGGTTGAACACGCCGAAGATCTCGTCCTGGCCGAAGCGGATGGAATTGACGTAGTCGCGCAGCCGGTCGTCGCTGGCGGCATAGCCGAAACGCAGGTAGCGATCTTCCGGGCTGAGCGCCAGAAAATGCCGCAGCAACTGCGGCCGATGCTCGGGACCGATGGGGCGCACCGGGATGATGGGCGCGGCAGGCTGGTTGAAATACGGCAGCACCACGGACGGGGCCGTCGGCACGCTGGCGGGCGTGGTCTTGGCGGGTTGAGGCATGATGGCGGCGTGCACGGAAATTGCTGCAATGCAGCATAGTTTAGGCGCAATCCGCGCATTTGCAAGCCACGCGGGGTGATTCGCAACGGCAGGCGCAGTCGCCGCATGGTGGTCTGACCACGACACCGCGGTGGCGATATTCCAGAAAATCAAGCACTTGCCGATGACAAGGCGCCGTGTATGTCTATAATGGCGGGTTTTGGCTTGGAGCGAGGGCCGGAAAAGCCCATGCCGGTGGGCGCGGTGCATGGCACGCCATGCGCGCCGCACATCACTGGTGGGTTTCAAACAGCTCGCTCATCATCCTAGGAACAACCATGAAAACCTTCAGCGCCAAACCGGCCGAAGTCGTGCATGAGTGGTTCGTGATTGACGCCGCAGACAAGGTTCTCGGTCGGGTCGCCAGCGAAGTGGCCCACCGTCTGCGTGGCAAGCACAAAGCCATCTACACCCCGCACGTCGATACCGGTGACTTCATCATCGTCGTCAACACGTCCAAGATCCGCGTGACCGGCAACAAGGCCAACGACAAGACCTATTACCGTCACACCGGCTATCCCGGCGGCATCTACGCCACCAAGTTCAAGGACATGCAGGCGCGTCACCCCGGCCGTGCGCTGGAACTGGCGGTCAAGGGCATGCTGCCCAAGGGCCCGCTCGGTTACGCCATGATCAAGAAGCTCAAGGTCTATGGGGGTGCCGAGCATCCGCACAGCGCCCAGCAGCCCAAGACCCTCGACATCTAAGGACAGGCGATGATCGGAAACTGGAATTACGGCACAGGCCGTCGCAAGAGCTCCGTGGCCCGTGTCTTCATCAAGAAGGGCACCGGCAAGATCACGGTCAACGGGAAAGACGTCGAGCAGTATTTCGGCCGACAGACCTCCATCATGATCGTCAAGCAACCCCTCGTTCTCACCGAGAACGTCGAGAGCTTCGACATCAAGATCAACGTCCACGGTGGCGGCGAAACCGGCCAGGCCGGCGCCGTGCGTCACGGCATCACCCGCGCGCTGATCGACTACGAGGCCAGCCTCAAGCCCGCGCTGTCCAAGGCAGGTTTCGTCACCCGCGATGCCCGCGAAGTGGAACGGAAAAAAGTGGGTCTGCGCGGCGCCCGTCGCGCCAAGCAGTTCTCCAAGCGCTGATTCAGCCCGCGCTTTGGCTTTGTCAAGAACCCGCCGTGTGCGGGTTCTTTTCTATGTCGCCCGCAGTGTGCGGGTTCTTTTTTGCCTGCGCCGGCGTGCTGTGCCCGCGCCCCATCGATCGGCAACACACATGTCCCAGCCATCGCCCACCGTCCCGCCCGCGCGCATCATGCTGCGGGCCAAGATTCACCGCGCCACGCTGACCGGCGCCGATCTGCACTACGAAGGTTCGTGCGGCATCGACCAAGACTTGCTCGACGCCTGCGACATCCTCCCCGGTGAGCAGATCGAGATCTACAACGTCACCAACGGCGCCCGGATCACCACCTATGCGATCGCCGAACCGGCGGCAAGCGGCCGCGTCAGCCTCAACGGCTCGGCAGCGCGTCATGCCGCCATCGGCGATGTGCTCATCATCTGCACCTACGCGCCGATGGACGACGCCACTGCCCGCGCCTTCCGCCCGCGCATCGCTTTGCTCGGCGCGGACAACCGCATCGCCAGCATGAAGCCGTGAGCGGCTGACCGCGCTGCGCGGTCGGCCTTCAATACGCGTGCTCGGCGTCGGGGTCGATCTTGCCGCGGAACACGATGTATTGGTAGACGTTGTAGGTGATCATCACTGGGATCAGCATGCCGATGCCGATGAGCATGAACACCAAGGTGCTGGAATCGGAAGCCGCCTGATCGATGGTCAGCGAGCCGGGCACGATGTACGGGTACCAGGTGGCCGCCAGTCCGGCAAACGAGAACAGGAAGATCAGCATGGTCCAGACGAACGGCGCCACCTCGGCCTGCCGCTTGAGGGCGCGCAGCAGCATGAGGAAGCTCAGTCCGGCCAGCGCCGGCAGCACGGCGAAGAAGTAGAGGTTGGGCGTGGTCAGCCAGCGCGCGAAGATCTGCGGATACTGCAGCGGCGTCCACACCGTGACCACGGCGCCCACGGCCAGCATGATCCACGCCAGCAACTGACCGCGGCGGTAGCAGCCGCGCTGAATCTCGTCCTTGGTCTTGATGATGAGATAGGTCGAGCCGAGCATGGCGTAGCCCGCCACCACACCGAACACCACGATGAGGCTGAACGGCGAGAACCAGTCCCACACGCCCCCGGCATAGACCCCGTCCTGCACCTTGACGCCATTGAGCAGGCCGCCGAGCGCGAAACCCTGGGCCACCGTCGCCAGCAGGCTGCCCAGACCGAACATGGCGCCCCAGAAGGCCTTGCGCTGCGACAGCTCGTGAAACTCGAATGACACGCCGCGCAGCATGAAGCCCAGCAACATCAGGATGATGGGGATGTACAGCCCGTGCAGCACCGTGCCGTAGGCCAGCGGAAAGGCGCCGAACAGCGTGCCGCCGATGACCACCAGCCAAGTTTCGTTGGCGTCCCAGATGCTGCCCAGGCTGGCCATCATCACCTTGCGGCGGCGCTCGCCGACGAACAGCGAGAGTACGCCGACGCCGAGATCGAAGCCGTCGAGCACGACATAGAACACCATGAACAGGCCGATGATGAGAAACCACGCCGTGGCCAGGATGTGATGCAGTTCCTGCGGATTGCTGAAGTCCATGTCACTGCCCTCCTTCCACGGCGAGCTTGGCGCTGCCTGCCAGGGCCGCGGGCTGCGGCGCGTGCGGCGCGGGGGTGACGCCCGCAGGAGCGCGGTGGCCGCGTGACACCGGCGGATGCGGCGGTGCCTCGAAGCTCGGCCCCTTGCGAATCATGCGGCTGGCAAACACCAGCGCCGCGATGCCGATCACGCCGTAGAACAGCACATACATGGACAGCGACCACAGCACCGTGTCCGCGGGCAAGTGGCTCACGCCTTCGCTGGTGCGCATCATGCCGTAGACGATCCACGGCTGGCGCCCGATCTCGCGCGTCATCCACCCGGCCTCGACCGCGGCGTAGATGGCGGGGATGGCCAGCAGCCAGCCGCGCAGCAGCCACTTGTTGTCGCTGATGCGCGCTACGGTCATGCGCTCGCTCTTGCGCCACAGCATCCACAGCGTCCAGAAGGCCATGAAGGCGACAAACACCCCGGCCGCGACCATGACGCGGAAGGCGTAGAACGGAATCCACACCGGGGGCTGGTCTTCCGGCTTGAAGTGGGTGAGGCCGACGACCTTGCCAGTCAGGGTTTTGGTGGCGATCAGGCTCAGGCCATCGGGAATTTCCAGCGCCCAGTCGTTCTTCTGCGCGGCCTGGTTGGGGATGGCCAGCAACGCCCACGGCGCGCCTTCTCCGGGCTTGTTGGTGTGCCAGTGCGCTTCAATCGCGGCGAGCTTGGCCGGCTGGGTGTCGGCCAGCGCGCTGCCCGCGGAGTCACCAATCAGAATTTGCAGCGGGGCGACGATGAACAAGGCCACCACCGCCCACTTGAACGCCGGGCGGAAGAACTCGACATGGCGCTTGTTGAGCAGGTAGTAGGCGCTCACCCCGGCCATGACCACCAGACTGAGCTCGATGGCCGCCGTGAACATATGGCCGAAGCCGTAGGGCAGGTCGGGGTTCAACACCGCAGCCAGCCAGTTGGTGATGGCGAACTTGCCATCGACCAGCTTGACGCCCGCAGGGGTCTGCATCCATGAATTGGCCACCATGATCCAGAAGGCCGACAAGGTGCTGCCGAAGGCCACCATGCCGGTGGCGAACAGGTGCATCTTCGGCCCGACACGGTTCCAGCCGAACAGCATGATGCCGAGGAACCCGGCTTCGAGCATGAAGGCCATGGCCGTCTCGAAGCCGAGGATGTTGCCCATGAAGTCGCCCGACGCGGTGGAGAACGGCCCCCAGTTGGTGCCGAAGGAGAACTCCATCGGAATGCCGCTTATGACGCCGACGCCGAAGTTGATGAGAAACAGCTTGGTCCAGAACTTGGTCTGTTGGTAGTAGACGATGTTGCGCGTCTTCACCCAGGCCGCTTCCATGCCGAACAGGATGAGCGCCAGCCCGATGGTGAGCGGCGGCCACAGGATGTGGAACACCGCGATGAAGCCAAACTGCGCCCGGGCGAGCAGCTCCGGGTTTTGAAGCCAGTCCATGATGCACTCCAGAAAACGATTGCGTTGATACCGAGGCCGGGGCACACCGCGCGACGCAGCGCCCCCGCGAAGCGATTTGCGCGCTTGCTGACCGCAGACGGCCTAGCCGCACGCCGCCACCGGCTGCGGCGGCGGCAGGTTGTTGCGCAAGGTCCAGCAGGCGGCGGCGCACATGGCTCAGTCCTCCACCGCCTTGAGTGCGGCCTGCTCCGTGGGGGCGCGCTTGCGCGAGGCCACCAGCTTGACCCGGCCCTTGAAGGCCAGCAGCTTTTGCACCGCCCCGCCGAGTTGCATGAGGCGGCGCACGTCCTCGCTGGGCATGCGCTGGATGTCGTCGAACCAGCGGGTTGCCAGCTCGATGAGGTCGTGCATCTGCCGCATGCGCTCCTGCGCATACTGTTCGGCGGGGCTGTCGGGCTGTTCCAGCAAGGCGTCGCGCAGCATGGACAGGGTGGGGTCGATCTCGCGCTTGCGCCGCTCCTCGGCCAGGGTGCGAAAGATGGCCCAGACATCGTCGGGCGCGGAAAAATAATCGCGGCGGTCGCCCGGCAGATGCTGCATGCGCACCAAGTGCCAGGCGCCCAGCTCTTTCAAGCCCATGCTGACGTTGGACCGCGAAAAGTCCAGGGCGGCGGCAATGTCGTCGGCGTTGAGCGGCCGCTCGCTGATAAACAGCAGGGCGTAGATCTGACCAACCGTGCGGTTGATGCCCCAGCGGCTGCCCATTTCACCGAAGTGCAGCACGAAGCGGCGGGCGAGTTCAGGAAGTTGCATGGCGATGTCTGAAGTTTCAGGAATTTCTGAAATTTGGAAAAATTCTCTGACGCAGATCATCGGCTGCGGGTAACGAATTGTTTTGCCCTCATACCCTTAGGGGTATGGGTTGACACCGTCCCGGCCTTGGGTGGGGCCTTCAGAAGGTGTGAATGAATCCGGCGCGGCCAAGCAGCGTGCGCCAAGGGTTCCAATCAAGGCGCCAAGCACAGCCGTGCCCGTCGGCACGGCGCGTACCAACACCACCGATCGCAACGCCGAGTGGGGCCCTTGGAGCGCGATGAGGGGCCATGGTGGGTTTGTTCACACCTTCTCAGCCCGGGTGCGCGGCGCACCAGTCGCGCAGTGCGTGCTGCTGCGCGGGCGTGGTGTGCAGGCCGAGCTTGCTGCGGCGCCACAGCACGTCATCGGCGGTCTGCGCCCATTCCGCCCGTTGCAGGTAGCGCAGCTCGGCCTCGAACAGTCCTGGCAGGATTTGGGCGCCGAGGTCTGGCAACTCCGTGGCCTCTTCGCCCTGCGGTGTACGCAGCACCAGGTCGATGCGGCTGCCGTAAGCGCGGCACAGGCGCTGCGCCAACTCGGCGGGCAGCCAGGGGTGGCGCTGACACACGGCGTCGAGGAAGCGCGCGAAGTCGGTGTCGGGGCGCTGCGCCGGGCCGATCCACGCCGACAGGTCGCCCCCGGGCAGCATGGCGTCGTGCGTCCATGCCGGGCGGGGCTCACCGAGCGCGGCGCCGAGTTGGTCGGCCGCCTGCTCGGCGAGCTTGCGGAAGGTGGTGATCTTGCCGCCCCAGACCGTGAGCAGCGGGGCACCGTCGGTGTCGCTTTCCAGCTTGTAGTCGCGCGTGGCGGCGCGGGCGTCACCAGCGTGGTCTTCGAGCAGCGGGCGCACCCCGGCGTAGCGCCACACGATCTGCTCCGGCCGCACCGGCGTGCGGAAGTATCGGCTGGCTTCGCGGCAGAGGTAGTCGGCCTCGGCCGCGCTGCACACCTCGGCATCGTCGGCCGAGGTCACCTCGACATCGGTGGTGCCGATGAGTGTGTAAGCGTGCTCATACGGAATGGCGAACACGACGCGGCGGTCGCTGGCCTGCAGGATGTAGGCATACGCGTGCGCATGCAGCCGCGGCACAACGATGTGACTGCCGCGCACCAGCCGCAGCGACTGGCGCTCGCGCGGCGGTGAGCCGTCGGCGTTGTGCAGCATGGTCTTGAGCACCTGCTCGGCCCAGGGCCCGGCGGCGTTGACCAGGGCCCGGGCGCGTACCTGCCGCCTGGCGCCATCGGCCGTGCGCAGGCTGGCCAGCCAGTGCGTGGCACTGCGCACGGCCTGCACGCAGGCGGTGCGGGTGAGCACGGCGGCGCCACGCGCGGCGGCATCCACCGCGCACAGCGTCACCAGCCGGGCATCGTCCACCCAGCCGTCGGAGTAGATGGAGCCGCGCACGAAGGCCGGTTGCAGCGGCACGCCGGCGGCATGGCTGCGCAGGTCGATGCGTCCCGAACCCGGCAGCCAGGCACGCCGGGCGAGATGGTCGTACAGGAATAGACCGGCGCGGATCATCCACGCCGGCCGCATGCCCGGCGCGTGCGGCATGACGAAGCGCAGCGGCCACATGATGTGCGGCGCGCTGCGCAACAGCACCTCGCGCTCCTGCAGCGCCTTGCGCACCAGGCCGAATTCGCCGTACTCCAGGTAGCGCAGGCCGCCGTGAATCAGCTTGGTGGAGGCCGACGAGGTGTGCGCCGCCAAGTCGTCGCGCTCGCACAGCACCACGTCGAAGCCGCGCCCCGCAAGATCACGCGCGATGCCCACGCCGTTGACGCCACCGCCGATGACAAGAACATCGCAGGCGGTGGGCTCGGGCTGGGAAAGGGTGGGGACGTTCATGGCTCGATGCGCACTCCGCTTGCGCGGTCGAACACATGCAGCGCCTCGGTGGGCACACGCAGGCCGATGCGCTGGCCTTCCTGCCACGGGGCGTCGCCAGCCAGCCGTACCACGCAGAGCTGGTTGCCGATCTGGCCGTGGAGCATGGTTTCAGCGCCGAGCGCTTCGCGCAGCACGATGTCCATCTGCCACGCGCCTTGGTCATCCGGCACCAGGGCCTCAGGCCGGATGCCGACGATCAACGCCCGCTCCGCGGTGTCCAGGGGGGAGGACAGGCGCAGCGGCGCGGCCTGCGCGATGTGCAGGGTCGCACGGTCGGTACCGAGTTCTGCTTCAAACAGGTTCATACCCGGCGCGCCGAGAAAACCGGCGACGAACACACTCGACGGCTTGGCGTACACCTCTCCCGGCGTACCAACCTGCTCGATGCGGCCTTGGTTCATCACCACCACGCGCTGCGCCAGGGTCATCGCCTCGATCTGGTCGTGGGTGACGAACACCGTGGTGGTTTTGAGCCGCTGATGGAGTTGTTTGATTTCCACCCGCATGTGGTTGCGCAGTCGGGCATCGAGGTTGGACAGCGGCTCGTCGAATAAAAAGAGCTGCGGTTCGCGCACGATGGCGCGGCCCATGGCCACGCGCTGGCGCTGACCTCCCGACAGGGCCGAGGGCTTGCGATCGAGCAGCTCGCCCAGACCCAACAAGCCCGCGGCCCACTGCACGCGTCGTGCAATCTCTGCCTTGTCGGCACCGCGCAGCCGCAGGCCGTAGGTGAGGTTGTCACGCACTTTCATGTGGGGATAGAGGGCGTAGTTCTGGAACACCATGGCGATGTCACGAGCACTGGGTTCCAGATCGTTGACACGGCGTTCACCGATCAGGATGTCGCCACCGGTGGGGGTTTCCAACCCGGCAATCATGCGCAGCAGCGTGGTCTTGCCGCAGCCCGAAGGGCCGACCAGCACCACGAATTCGCCATCGGGGATGGCCAGCGAGGTGGGCTGCAGGGCCGCTGTGTCGCCGAACGATTTGGTGACTTGACGCAGTTCAAGAGTCGCCATGGCTTATTTATCCGAATCGGTGAGGCCCTTGATGAACCAGCGCTGCATCAGCAACACCACGATCACCGGTGGCAGCAGCGCCAGCAAGGCGGTGGACATGATCAGATCCCAGCGTGGCAGGGCGAAGCTGGCGCCGGCATTGATCATGCCCTGCATGCCCATGACCACGGTGGTGTAGCTGGCATCGGTGGTGGTGAGCAACGGCCAGAGGTATTGGTTCCAACCGTAGACGAACACCAGCACGAACAAGGCGGCGATATTGGTGCGCGACAGCGGCAGCACCATGTCGACAAAGAAACGGATCGGCCCGGCGCCATCGATGCGGGCGGCGTCGGCCAGGCTACGCGGCAGGGTCATGAAGAACTGGCGGAACAGAAACGTGGCCGTCGCCGAGGCGATGAGTGGAACGATCAAACCGTTGTAGCTATTGAGCAGATGCAGACTGGCGGTGATCTGGTAGGTGGGAAAGAAGCGCACCTCGATGGGCATCATCAGTGTGAAAAAAATCAGCCAGAACGCCGCCATGCGCAGCGGAAAGCGAAAGTACACCACGGCATAGGCGGAGAGGATGGAGATGGCCAGTTTGCCCACCGTAATGCCCAGGGCCATGATCAGGCTGTTGAGCAACATGCGCCAGACGGGGATGGTTCCGGGCAGCCCTCGTCCCAACACTTCTCCCAAGTTGTCCAGCAGTTTGCCGCCAGGCAGCAACGGAAAGTGACCGAGCAGCGCCTGAGGAGCATGGCTTGCTGCCACCAAGGCCAGATACAGCGGCAGGGCAATGATGGCGGCCATGACGATGAGCACACCGTGCCGTAGCGCAGCCGCGCGTAACAATGCCGTTTTCACTGGTAATGCACCTTCCTGCCGATGTAGCGGAACTGCACGATGGTCAGCCCCGCGACCAACAGCATCAACACCACCGATTGCGCCGCTGCCGAGCCCAGATTGAGGTTCTGGAAGCCGTCTTGGTAGAGCTTGTAGACGAGCGTCTGGGTGGACTCGCCGGGGCCACCCTTGGTGACGATATTGATCAGGCCGAAGGTGTCGAACAACACGAACACGCTATTCATCACCAATAGAAAAAAACTGGTCGGCGCCAGCAGCGGAAACACGATGCCCCAGAACCGTCGCACCGGCCCCGCGCCATCGAGCGCAGCCGCTTCGAGCAGCGATACCGGAATGGCCTGCAAACCCGCGGTGAAAAACAGAAAGTTGTAGGCGATCTGCTGCCAAGCGGTCATGGCAATGATGAGCAGCAGCGCCTGATCGCCATCGAGGATGTAGTTCCAATGCACGCCAAGCGCCCGCAACACCTGCGCCCCGGCACCGATCTGCGGCGAAAACATGAACACCCACAACGACCCGGTAATGGCCGGTGCCACCGCGTAGGGCCAGATGAACAGGGTGCGATAGACCCCGCGTGCGCGCACCAGGCTGTCGGTGAGCACGGCCAGCAGCAAGCCCAGCCCCATGGCCAGCACCGTGGCCACCACGGCGAACAGCGCCGTCACACGGAAAGCGCGCAGATAACTGTGCTCCTCAAACAGGGCGGCAAAGTTGCTCAGGCCGACGAATTGCTGACTCAGGCCGAAAGGATCGGCTTGGTAGAACGCGCCTGACAACGCCTGTAGCGCGGGCCAGACGAAAAACAGCACGGTCACCGCGAGTTGCGGTGCCAGCAAAACATAGGGAAGGACGCGATGCGGAAATGGCGCCGCCTCGCGCGCCTTGCGCCGCTTCTGACCCGGCACGGTGCCAGAAGCGGCGGCGGGGGATGGACCCGACATGGACACGCCGACTGACTTATTGCGCGGCCGTCTGGCCGAACTGCGCCAACAGCTTGTCGCCCTTGCTGACCACGGCATCCATCGCCTGCTGCGGCGTGGCCTTGCCCGCCAGAGCATCTTCCAGCTCGGCGCGAATGGTGTCGCGGATCTGCGGCATGTAACCCAGACGGATGCCCATGGTGAACGGCTTGGGCGGCTTGTTGGTCAACTCCTGAATCGCCACCATGGCACCGGGCTCCTTCTCGTAATAGCCCTCGGCCTTGAGCAAGCCCAGACCGGCCTTGCTCACCGGCACATAGCCGGTCTTCTTGGCCCAGTAGGACTGGGTTTTGGCGGAGCCCAGGAAGTCGAGGAACTTGGCGATGCCAGGGTAATGATCCGCTGGCACGCCCTTCATCACCCAAAGCGAAGCGCCGCCCACCGCGGTGTTCTGCGGCGCGGTCTTCAGGTTGGCGTCATATGGCATGGGGGCGATGCCGAAGGGGAACTTGGCTCCCGCCTTCACCGCAGCCATCGAGGCCGAGCTGTCCATGTACATGGCGCACTCCCCGCTATTGAACAAGGGCGTGGCGTTGGTGCTGGCCGCACCCGCGTACTTGAAAATACCCTCCTTCGACCACTGCACCAGATCGGTCACATGGTCGACGTAGGGTTTGCCGTTGAGCAACAGCTTCACGTTCTTGTACGACTTGAAGCCATTGTCCTGCGTGGCATAGGGAATGCCATTCCACAGCGAGAACTGCTCGAACTGCACCCAATCGGGCCAGCCCGTCGTGAAGCCGCACTTCACACCTGCAGCCTTGAGCTTCTGACCAACTTCACCCATCTCCTGCCAGGTCTTCGGGGGTTGCACGCCAGCCTTTTCCAGCAATTCCTTGTTGTAGTAGAGCACCGGGGTGGACGAATTGAAGGGCATGGAGACCAGCTTGCCTTGCGCGTTGCTGTAGTAGCTCGCCGCGCCCTCGATGAATTGGCTGGTGGAGAACGGGATGCCCTGCTTGGCCATCAGTTCGTACACCGGCTCGTAAGCGCCCTTGGCCGACATCAGCGTGGCGGTGCCGACGTCGAACACCTGCACGATATCGGGCGGATTTTTGGCGCGGAACGCGGCAATCGCCGCCATCATGGTGTCGGGGTAGGAGCCCTTGTTGACCGATACCACTTCATACTGCGTCTGCGAGGCGTTGAACTCGTCCACCACATGCTGCACCGTCTTGCCGAGCTCGCCGCTCATGGCGTTCCAGAACTGGATTTTGATCCGTTCCGCGGCCTGCGCCGACGTCATGGCGACGCCACCGAATGTGCAGACCAGGGTGACACCACTGGCCAGAAGAAATTGCCGATGATTCATGTTGTACTCCAATAAAAAATCCTGGCGGGTGATCCGCCAGGATAATCAAGGATGAATCGAATGGTGCGTTTTAGAAGGTGTGCTTGATACCGAACATCACGCCCGAGGATGTCGAACCATTCTTGCCCAAGGGCGCATCGTTGCCGACACCCACCGTGTAGAGGGCATTGGCGTCATTCTGGATGCGCGCGTAGTTCGCGTACACCATGGTGCGCTTGGACAGGTTATACCAGTAGCCAATACCAAACTGCTTCGCACCAGCATTCGCGACGGTATCGTTCTTGATCTGCGTGTAGGACGCCAGAATGTTGCCAGGGCCCACGGGGACCGACAACGCGACCATGTAATACTTGGTCTTGAAGATCTTGCCGGAAGCGGTGGGGGTGAGCACGGCGTTATCCGGGCTGTTCTGTCCGTACAAACCGCTCAACGACAGAATGCCGAAGTTGTAGGCACCCGAGAGACGCACATCCTTGACCGTGGCATTGCCATTGATGTCGTTGACACGGGTGGTTTCCAAGCTGACACGCACCGGGCCACTCAGATAGCGCGCGCGCAGACCGTAACCGCCAATAGTCTTGGACGCCGTGTTGGTGGTCAGACCCGAGCCATCACCGAAGGCCATTTGCGCGCCCAAATCGAAACCGCCGAAGGAGGGCGAGTCATAGGTGATCGATTGGCTGAAACGAACAGGAATCCATTTTTCCGGCAGATTGCCGACACCTGCCACCGTGTTGTCGGTGAACGGGTCGAAATCGTACAGGTCGAGGTCGGAATAGGTGTAGTACCGGCCAAGGCGCAGCGTACCGAAGTCACCTTGCAGACCCACCCAGGCCTGCCGCTGGAAGAAGCCCCCACCGGAACAGAAACCACCACTGGTCAGCGGGCCGCCCTGTGCGCAAATACCGGTTTCCAACTGGAAAATTGCATTCAGACCGCCACCCAGATCTTCCTTGCCCTTGAGGCCAATGCGCGAATTGCTCACACCACCCTGAGACATATTCGTCACAGCAGAAGAGCCACCATTATCATAATGGGCGATGCCAAGGTCCATCGTCCCATAAAGCGTCACACTGTCCGCAGCAAATGCGGTACCCGAAAACAAACCGACAAGTGCGGCGGCCATCAGAGTTTTTTTCATTCGGATCTCCTATAGGAAAAATGGGGGTGAGATTTCCGCCTCACCCCACAAAAAATATTGCCGACGAATGCTGTTCGTCCACAATCGCCCTGGAGAGGCTGAATGAAACTATAAAAATCGCCATTGAATCGATGATGAAAAAATCGTCATATTGCATCGCAGTTGCAGATCTGCGACTGTTTTTTGATGTCATGGAATCGTCATGTTTTTATGTCATGCATACTGTGATCAGATGATTCCTGGTTACCGCAAGCCTGCACGCATGAAGCTCTGAACAAAGTGCCGCTGAAACAACAAGAACGCGAGTAGGAGAGGGGCTGATGTCATCACCGCGGCAGCACTGATCAGCGCCCAGTCGACCCCCTGATCGGCTGTGGAAAACACTTGCAGGCCTACTGTCAGAACCCTGCTTCTCGGACTGTTTGTCACAATCAACGGCCAGAGAAAGTCATTCCAGTGGTAGCTGACCGAGACCAACCCGTACGCCACGAGTACGGGACGTGACAGGGGCAGGTAGACATGCCAGAGCACGGCGAGGGAACCGGCCCCTTCAAGACTCGCGGCATCTGTCAGTTCGATAGGGACAGTTAAAAAGGCCTGCCGCAAAAGGAAGATGCCGAATGCCGACGCAAAGTAAGGTAACCCGATAGCTACCAAATGATTGACCAGCCCGAGTCGCGCCATCGTGTTGTAGTTTTCCACAATCAATAGATTAGGCATCACAAGCAACTGCACCATAACCAGCGAAAACAGCAAACTGCGCCCCGCAAAGCGATAACGGGCAAAGGCGTAAGCGGCCAGTGCGCAAACCAACAGCTGGACCATGAGAATCATGGTTACGACAAGGAAGGTGTTGAGGAAGTAACTCGTGAACGGCGCTGCACGCCACGCACTTAGGAAATTGTCTATGGTGAGAGGCGCCCCTAAATTGAAGTGTGTGGCGTCTGTACTGGTGTGAACAGCTGCCCATAGCGCAAACAAGAGGGGTGCAATCCACAGTAGGGCTAGCACCCAGGTTCCAGCAGTCAGCAACAAATTGCTGTACCTCGTCATTGGTAGTGTGTGTGCCGCCCCAAGCCAACAAACTGGGCAAGGGATGCGAGACCAAGAATGACAATGAGCACCACCGAGAGCGCAGCAGCGTAGCCGGTGTCCCAGTACTGAAACGCATTCTGGTAGACGTAGTAAAGCAACAGATTACTGGCGTTGTCGGGACCACCATTGGTTAGTACGAAAAGTATGTCCACCAGGCTGAATGCACCGACAACTGCGTTTATCAAAACGAAGAGTGTCGTCGGTCCGACCAGTGGTAAGGTGACCCGAACGAAGATCTGCCAGCTACTGGCACCTTCCAGACGCGCGGCGTCTACCAGATGCTGCGGAATGTTCTGCAGTGCTGCTAGGTAAAACACCATGAACAGGCCCGCCTGCTTCCATATCGAAACAACCGCCACTGCCCATAGCGCGGACCCGGGTTCGCCCAGCCAGTTGCGTCCGGGCATTCCGAGCAGGTGAAGCCATCGATCTAGCAAGCCGTAGCCAGGCGTGTAAAAGAACAGCCAGACATTTGCGGCAGCCACCAGCGGTAGAACTGTGGGCGTGAAAAAAGCCATGCGCGCGAGAGCTTTGCCAGGCAGGTGTGCATTGACCATCAATGCCATGAGCAAGGCGATGGTGACCGACGCAGGAATGGTGACTCCCGCATAAAGAAGGTTGTTGCGCATCACGGTGCGAAACACGGGATCCGCAAGCATCTGGGCAAAGTGCTGATAGCCGACAAAGCGAGCTGGCTGGTGCCCTGTCGGGGTGGACATCACGCTTTGCCAAAACGTTGTCAAAGCGGGATATAAGTTGAACGCGACTAGTAGCACCAAGGCTGGTGCCAACAAGGCCCAAGCCGTCAGTGCATGACGTAAGACTGGTCGGCGGAAATGGAACGATGGCGCCTGACGAGAGAGAAAAGATGACCGTCGAGCCATGACGTACATGCTGCAAAACGACGCTTTGATATCAACTGTTGCGATACCGACGCAGTAGACTTTCGGCCGTTTTCTGCGCTTCCTTCAAGGCAACTGAGGGGGACTTTTGCCCGGTAACGGCGGCCTCAAGGGCATCATTGAAGACCTTGGTGACGCGTTGGTTGTCGTAGGTGGAGAGTTCTGGTTCAGCGTACTTGAGTTGGTCTCGCGCCACAGCGGCCTGCGGAAAGGACGCTACATACTCTTTCAGACGTTGTGAATTCCAGGCAGCAGGAGTAGTGGCTACATAGCCGGTCTGGATTCCCCAGTCTGCGGCCATGTCGGGTGAAGTAACCCAGCGAATGAAGCGCATGGCTGCGGCGCGTTCCGCTGCGGTCGTGTTGCTAAAGACATAGAGGTTACCGCCACCCGTTGGCGCACCCCGACGCTTACTGGCAGGCAGCATCGAGACACCGAAGTCGAATTTGGCGTTCGCCTTCACGTTGGTGAGGTTGCCCGTGGTCGTCCACATCATGGCACAACGATGCTGGAAGAAGTCCTGGGGCGTCGTGCCCCAGTTGATGATGCCCTCGGGCATAACCTTGTCTTTTCGGGATAGATCTACGAGAAATTGAAGCGCGGTGATCACCTGAGGCGTGTCGAAAAAGGTGGTCTTGCCATCTGCCGACGACAAGCGGGCCTGACCGTTCTCGATGACGAGACCCTGGAACAGCCAGTACGGAAATCCGGACGTTGGGATTTGCAGACCCCAATCTGTCGGACTCTGGGGATTGTGTAGACGGGTCAGACGACGCGCGATGTCACGCATCTCGGCCCAATTCTCCGGCGCCTTCTCAGGGTCCAGTCCGACGGCTTTGAACGCGGCCTTGTTCCAGTACAAGACAGGGGTTGAGCGTTGAAACGGGACACTCCACGTTTTGCCCGCGATCTGTGAATTGGCAGGAACGCCGGATAGAAGCTCTTGAGCCAGGCGTTATCGACGGCCGTAAGGTCTTCTGCCGCGACGAGTACGCCCTGATCGAACAGTGTGAAGACGTCGACAGAAAGAGCCACAGCCATTTTGGGAGCCTCGCTGCCACCACTGCGCAACGCCGTGAGCGTTTTGGTGATAGTGTCTTGGTAGGAGCCGGTATAGATGGGTTTGACTAGGGCGTGTTAACACTAATTGCACCGATGGGGCCGATGAGCGACACTGCTGCACATGGAAATCAGCGCCGAGCAATTCGCCCTTGTCGAACATTGTTTGCCCAAGCAACGAGGCAACGTCAGCA
>JAKAFC010000191.1 GCA_021818065.1 Pseudomonadota bacterium | reverse complement strand
GGTGCAGGCCGTAGGCGGTGAGAAATCCGGCGTTTTCCGCCGCCCGCGTGCTGGCAGAAAAATCGAGCGCGATGCGGCGCTGCGGCGCATCGGCGCCGGGCTGATCGCCGCGTTGCACCAGCAGATCGAGACGATCGCCGTTCATGGCCGCATCGAGCAGCTTCCAGCGCAGGTCGGTCCAGCTCTGCACGGCCTGCTCGGCACCGTCGCGGGCAATCGCCACGACGCGCTCGCCGCCCTCCACCCCGGCCAAAGCGGCTGGTGACTGCGCCGGCGGCTGACCCAGAATGGCCACAGGCTCGCGTACCCCCACCATGGCCACCACGGCGAACAGAACCACGGCGAGCAGCAGATTGGCCGCCGGTCCGGCCGCAACCACGGCGGCGCGTTTGGACAGGCTTTGCCGGTTGAACGCACGGTGCGCCTCGCTTGCAGCCACCGGACCCTCGCGCTCATCGAGCATGCGCACAAAACCGCCCAGCGGAATGGCGGCGAGCACGAACTCGGTCTTGTCCGGCCCGTGCGTCCAGCGCAGCAGCGGCTTGCCAAAGCCGATGGAGAAGCGCAGCACCTTCACGCCGCAGGCCACCGCCACGCGGTAGTGGCCGTACTCGTGGATGGTGATGAGCACACCGAGAGCGAAGGCAAACGCCAGCAAGGTGATGAGCAGGTTCATGATCTCGCTCCAGACGAAAGGCGGCCCGTGTGCCAGGCATCAGGCCGCATAGTGCGCCACGCGCTGCTGCGCCTGACGCCGGGTCTGCGCATCGAGCTCGGCCAGGGCGCCCAGCGAATCGCAGCCCGCGCATTCTGCCGCGCCGAGCAAATCCGCGTTGATCCGATGAATATCGGTGAAACGGATGCGGCGCTGCAAGAACGCATCGACCGCAACTTCATTGGCCGCATTGAGCACGGTACATGCGCCCGTCGGCATGCGCAAGGCCTCGAACGCCAGACCCAGGCCGGGAAAGCGCTGCGGGTCGGGCTGTTCGAAATCGAGCCGTCCGACGCGCGCCAGATCCAGCCACGGCGCCCCCGACGCCATGCGCGCCGGATACGACAAACCATAGGCAATGGGCGTGCGCATGTCGGGCTGGCCGAGTTGCGCCAGCACCGAACCGTCAAGGTAATTCACCATGGAGTGCACGATGCTCTGCGGGTGGATCAGCACCTCGATCTGCTGCGGCTGCATGCCGAACAGGTAGTGCGCCTCGATGACTTCGAGTGCCTTGTTCATCATGGTGGCCGAGTCCACCGAGATCTTCGCGCCCATGCTCCAGTTGGGATGGGCGCAGGCTTCCTGCGGCGTGACCTCGTGCAGGCTGTGCGGAGCACGTTGGCGGAACGGCCCGCCCGACGCCGTGAGCACGATGTTGCGCACGTCCACCTGCCAGCGGCTGCGGTCGGTCGGCAGGCTCTGCAGAATGGCACTGTGCTCGCTGTCGATGGGAATGAGCGTGCCACCGCCCTGCTCCAGCGCCTGCAGCAGCAAATCGCCCGCGACCACCAGCGACTCCTTGTTGGCCAGCAGCAGGCGTTTGCCAGCGCGCGCCGCCGCCAGGCTGGCGGCCAGACCCGCCGCGCCGACGATGGCGGCCATCACCAGATCGACCTCGGGCGCCGAGGCCACCTGCTCCAGCGCCGCCGGGCCGCACAGCACTTCGGTGGCGCAGCCCGCGGCCCGCAGCCGGTGCTGCAGCGCCAGCGCGGCCTGCGCCTCGCCCAACACGGCGTAGGCCGGTTGGAAGGCCAGACACTGGCTGAACAGTTTGTCGGCGTTGTGGTGCGCCGCCAGCGCAAACACGCGAAACTGCGCCCGGTGCAGATCGAGCACGGCGAGGGTGTTGGTGCCGATGGACCCGGTGGAGCCGAGAACGGTGACGGATTTCATAGGACCAGCAACAGCAGAGCCAGTGGCAGCACCGGCAGCAAGGCGTCGATGCGATCGAGCACGCCGCCGTGCCCGGGCAGCAGCCGACCGCTGTCCTTCACCCCGGCTGCGCGCTTGAGCAGCGACTCGAACAAGTCACCGGCAATCGACAGCACCACCAGCAGCACGGCGAGCAGCAGCATGCCGCCCCAACCGTAACGCTGCGCCAACAGAGAGAAGAAGTTGGGCTGCAGTGCGGGCAGTGCCGCACAGGCGGCGGCATAGGCCAGCGCCGCAGTCAGCGCCGTCCAGGCGCCCGCGCGCGTTTTGCCCGGACTGATGGCGGGGGCGAGCTTGGCGCGCCCCCAGGCGCGCCCGCCGAAATAGGCAGCAATGTCGGCCGCCCAGACCAGGGCCAAAAGCGACAGCATGAATAGCGCCCCCTGCACGCGCAGTTCCACCAGCGCCAGCCAGGCCGCCAGCAACAGCACGAAACCGACGGCGCCCAAGACTGCCGGTTGGCGCAGCGGCGCAGGCGCCTGCGCCCGCGGCAGGCTCAGCACCAGCAGCAGCAGCCAGCAGGCGCTACACAGCAGCCAGAAGCCGCGCCACCCAGGCGCCAGCGTCCAGGCTTGCTGCTGCAGTTGCCAGAGCACCAGCACGCCAGCGCCAAGCCAGCCAAGCGCCCAGGCCCACTGCACACCGGCATGGCCATAACCCGCCAGGCGCGCCCACTCCGCCATGCCGACAGCGCAGAAGGCCAGCGCCAGCAGCGCGAACGGCAACGGGTCAGACCAGACCAGGGTGGGCAGCAACAAGGCCATCAGCACCAAGGCCGTCAGGACGCGCTGTCGCAGCATGATGGGGTCGCCGCTTGCCTCAGGCGGCGGCGCGCGACTTGTCCGCGGTCGTGGCGGCGGGTACGCCGCCAAAACGACGCTGGCGCCGGGCGAAGTCGGCCAGCGCGGCATCGAAGGCCTCGGCGCCGAAATCAGGCCAGAGGACGTCGGTGAAGTACAACTCGGTATAAGCCAGTTGCCAGAGCAGGAAGTTGCTGATGCGATGCTCCCCCCCGGTGCGGATCAGCAGGTCGGGGTCGGGCGAATGCGCCAGCGCGAGGTGGCGCGTCAGCGCTGCCTCGGTGATGGGCTCGCCCGCCGCCGCCAAGGCCTGCGCCGCCTGCAGCATGTCCCAGCGGCCGCCGTAATTCAGCGCCACGTTGAGCACCAGCTTGGTGTTGCCTTGGGTCAGCGCCTCGGCCTGCGCGACCAGCGTCCGCATCTCGGTAGAAAACGCCGACAGATCGCCCACCACATGCAATTGCACGCCTTGCCTGGCGAGTTCCGGCGATTCGCGTTCGAGCGCCTTGACGAACAGGTCCATCAAGGTCTGCACTTCTTCGGGCGGACGGCTCCAGTTCTCGGAAGAAAAGGCAAAGACTGTGAGATGCCCGACGCCGACCTCTGCGCAGTGCCGCACGATTTTTTTCAGCGCGTCCACGCCGAACTTGTGGCCCGATGAGCGCGGCAGGAATCGCCGTTGCGCCCACCGCCCATTGCCGTCCATCACCACCGCCACATGGCGCGGCAGCCGCGACGAATCGAGCTTTTCGACAGACTTCTTGCTCATGCGATCAGGTGCAAACGCGCTCCATGGGTCGTTCAGACGGGGTAGGCGGGCGGTCAGACCGCCATGATCTCCGCTTCCTTCTGCGCCAGCAGCTTGTCGATCTCCGCGATGCAGCGGTCGGTGAGCTTTTGCACCTCGTCCTGCGCCCGGCGCTCGTCGTCTTCCGAAACTTCCTTGGCTTTAACCAGTTCCTTGAAGCTTTGGTTCGCATCGCGACGCAGATTGCGCACCGCGACCTTGGCGCTCTCGCCTTCCTGCTTGATGACCTTGACCAGATCGCGCCGGCGCTCTTCGGTGAGCGCGGGCATGGGCACACGGATGATGTCGCCCTGCGTCTGCGGGTTCAAACCCAGGTCGGACTCGCGGATCGCTTTCTCGACGGCCTGCACCATCTTCTTTTCCCACGGCTGCACGCTGATGGTGCGGGCATCGACCAGATTCATGTTGGCCACCTGATTGATCGCCATCATGGTGCCGTAGTAATCGACCATCACATGGTCGAGCAGGCCGGTGTGCGCACGCCCGGTGCGCACCTTGGCCAGATCGAGCTTGAGCGACTCGATCGACTTGTGCATTTTGTCTTCGGTGGTTTTCTTGATGTCGGCAATGCCCATGATGCACTCCACAAACGGGTCAAAAACAAAACTGGCGACACGCCCGCCGCTGCGGGCCAGAACACGGTGCGCTGGTCAGACGTAGACGTCCGTGCCCTCGTCGGCGCCCTGGACCACGCGCAGTAAGGCGCCGGGCTTGAAAATGCTGAACACGCGGATGGGCATTTTCTGGTCGCGGCACAGCGCGAAGGCCGTGGCATCCATCACCTGCAGGCGCTGGGCGATGGCCTCGTCGAAGCTGATGCGGGCATACCGCTCGGCCTTGGGGTCCTTGGCAGGATCGGCAGTGTAGATGCCGTCCACCTTGGTCGCCTTGAGCATGACCTCGGCGCCGATTTCGGCCGCGCGCAGCGCCGCTGCGGTGTCGGTGGTGAAAAAGGGATTGCCGGTGCCGCCGGCGAAGATCACCGACTTGCCTTCTTCAAGGTACTGCAGGGCCTTGGGGCGGACATACGACTCGACCACCTGATCGATGGCAATGGCCGACATGACGCGCGGGT
>JAKAFC010000190.1 GCA_021818065.1 Pseudomonadota bacterium | reverse complement strand
CTCGCTCCACAACCCACGCGGGCCGATGCGACGTGCCTGCACATACCCGCTATCGATGGCGGACTTCAGCGCCCAGTTGGGCAGCGCGGCCACCCCACGTCGGCTGGCCACGAGCTGGAGGATGGCGATGGTGAGTTCGGCGGTGCGCCGCGGCAACGTGATGCCCGCGGGCTGCAGCACCTCGCGGATCAGGTCGATGCGCTCGGGCGGCGCTGGGTAGGTGATGAGCGTCTGCCCCTGCAGATCGGCGGCACGCACGCTGCGCCGGGCGCACAGCGCATGCCCAGGCGGCAGCGCCAGCAGGATTTCGTAGCGGAACAACGGCAGCGCGGCCCACTGCCGCCCCGCTGGACGCTGTGCACCGATCACCACATCGGCCTTGCCTTTGCCGAGCAGCGCCAGCGGATCGCTGTGAAACCCGGACACCAGATCCACCTCGACGTCGGGCCAGCGCTGGCGGAAGGCATCCATCACCGGCATGAGCCACTCGAAGCAGGTGTGGCATTCGAGCACCAGACGCAGGGTGCCGCGGGTGTCGCCCTGAATGCGCTGCAGGTCGAGCTCGGCCGCCTGCTGCGCCTCGCGCATCTGCCGCGCCAGCGCCAGCAGACGCTCGCCAGCCGGGGTGAAGCGCAAGCCGCGGGCATCGCGCAGCAGCAGCGTGGTGCCGTAGTGCTCTTCCAGCGCGCGCAACTGGTGCGACAGCGCCGACGGTGTCAGATGCACCGCACTGGCCGCCGCGTTGATGCGCCCGTTATCGGCAATGGCCAGGAGCGAGCGCAGGTGGCGAAGTTCAAGCATGGCAGCGCCTCAAGATGAATGTGATTCATCCTATCCTAAAAATTCGTCGCTTGATTCACCCAACGGCCCAGCAGCACACTGCCGCCCTTCAAGACTTTTCACGCTGGAGCAAGGGCATGACCACCACACACATCCTCGGCTATCCGCGCATCGGCGCACAACGCGAACTCAAGTTCGCGCTGGAGAGCTACTGGCGCGGCCAGAGCGACGCCGCAGCACTGCAAGCCACCGCCGCCGAGCTGCGCGCAGCGCACTGGGCGGCACAACGCGATGCCGGTCTGCAGTTCGCCACGGTGGGCGACTTCGCCCTGTATGACCACATGCTCGATACCGCCGCGCTGCTGGGGGCGCTGCCCGCGCGTTTCGGTTTTGCCGCGTCCAGCCTCACCCTCGATCAGGTCTTCGCTCTGGCGCGCGGCAATGCCGAGCAGCCCGCCATGGACATGACCAAATGGTTTGACACCAACTACCACTACCTCGTCCCCGAGCTCGACAGCGCCACAACCTTCGACGTTGGCGCGCAAACCCTGTTCGACCGCGTGCGTGAGGCGCAGGCCGCAGGCCATCGCCCCAAGCCGGTGCTGGTCGGGCCGCTGACCTTTCTCTGGCTGTCGGCCACGCACCAGCCCGGGTTCGACCGCCTGCAGCTTGCCCCGGCGCTGGCGCGCGCGTACGGCCGGGTGCTGGCCCGCCTGGCCGAACTGGGAGTGGACTGGGTGCAGCTCGATGAACCGGCGCTGACGCTGGATCTGGACAGCGCCTGGCTTGACGCCCTGCCCGTGCTGTACGGCGCAATTCCCGCGCAGGCCGGAGCGCTGCGGCCCCGGCTGCTGCTGACCACCTACTTCGCGTCGGTCAGCCTGAGCCCGGCCACGCTGGCGGCGCTGCCAGTCGACGGCGTGCACCTCGACCTGGTGCGGGCGCCGCAGCAGCTCGCCGCCTGGACCCACGCCCTGCCGCCGCGCTGGGTGCTGTCGGCCGGGATCATCGACGGCCGCAACATCTGGCGCACCGACCTGCAGGCGGCGCTGGCCACCTTGCGGCCGTTGCATGCCGCGCTGGGCGAACGCCTGTGGCTGGCGCCCTCCTGTTCGCTGCTGCATGTGCCCACCAGCGTGGCAGGTGAAGCCAATGGTCGCCTCAACCCCGAGGTGCTGCCCTGGTTGGCGTTCGCCGCCGAGAAACTGCAGGAGTTGCAGCTGCTGGCCACGGCGCTCGACCAGGGCGAAACCGCGGTGCACGACGCCCTGCAGGCCAACGCCGCGGTGTTGCAGACGCGGCGCGACTGCCCGCGCATCACCGTGGCGCCGGTGCGCCGCCGCACCCAGGCGCTGACCGCTGCCGACGCGGCACGGCCCGCGCCCTATGCCGAACGCATCGCCGCGCAGCATGCGCGCCTGCACCTACCCCCGCTGCCGACCACCACCATCGGCTCGTTCCCGCAGACCGACGCCATTCGCGCGGCGCGCGCCGCCTGGCGCCGCGGCGCCCTGCGCCCGACCGACTACCTGCAGCGCATGCGCGCCGAGATCGCCGAGGTCATCCAGCGGCAGGAGGCCCTGGGCCTGGACGTGCTGGTGCACGGCGAGGCCGAGCGCAACGACATGGTGGAATTCTTCGGCGAGCAGCTGTGGGGCTACACCTTCAGCAGCAACGGCTGGGTGCAGAGCTACGGCTCGCGCTGCGTCAAACCGCCCATCCTCTGGGGCGACGTGTGGCGCCCGGAGCCGATGACGGTGGACACCGCGCGCTACGCCCAGTCGCTGACCAGCAAGCCGGTCAAGGGCATGCTCACCGGGCCCATCACCCTGCTGCAGTGGAGCTTCGTGCGCGACGATCTGCCGCGCAGCGCGGTGGCGCTGCAGCTCGCCCTGGCGGTGCGCGACGAGGTGGACGATCTGCAGAAGGCGGGCATTGCCATCATCCAGATCGACGAGCCCGCCATCCGCGAAGGTCTGCCGCTCAAACGCGCCGACTGGCCCGCCTACCTCGACTGGGCCGTGCGCGCCTTCGGCGTGGCCGCGGGCGTGGCGCGCACAGACACGCAGATTCACACCCATATGTGCTACTCGGAGTTCAACGACATCCTCCCGGCCATCGCGGCGATGGACGCCGACGTCATCACCATCGAGACCTCGCGCTCGGCCATGGCGCTGCTCGACGGCTTCGGCTCGTTCGCCTACCCCAACGACATCGGCCCCGGGGTATACGACATCCATTCGCCGCGTGTCCCCACCACCGCGGCCATGGTGCGTCTGCTGCGCCGTGCCGCGCAGGTCATCCCGCCCGAGCGTCTGTGGGTCAACCCCGATTGCGGGCTGAAGACCCGGGCCTGGCCGGAAACCGAGGCCGCGCTGCGCCACATGGTTGAAGCCGCCCATAGCTTGCGGCGCGAATTGCAGGAGCAGGGCCGCATCGCCGCGCCGTCCTCAACCCCGGCCGACACCGCCGCTCAGCCCACGGTGCGCAGCACCTGCTGCGCACACGACGCCGCCTGACGCGCATAGCCGCCGCCAAACAGCAGGGCGTGGTTGAGCAGGTGGTAGAGCTGGTACACCGCGCGGCGCTGCGGGTAACCGGGATGCAGCCCGCGCCCGGCCGTGCGGTAGGCTGGCCAAAAGCCCTGCGGCGGCGCGCCGAACAGCTCCATCATCGCCAGCTCGGCTTCGGCATCGCCCACGGACACGGCAGGGTCGTAGAGCACCGGGCTGCCGTCCGGCAGCATGCCCCAGTTACCGCTCCAAAGGTCGCCATGCAGCAGACTGGGCTGGGGGGTGTGGTCGCCCAGCAGCCCAGGCCAGCGCTGCATCACCTGCTGCACCAGCGCGCACAGCGCCACCTGCGCGGGATCGGCCTGCAGTCTGGCGATGAGTGCGCCCAGGCGCTGGCGGTTGAAGAACGCCACCCAGTCGTCGTCCCCGGCGTTGGCCTGCGGCGTGGCGCCCAGCCAGTTGTCGCGCCGCCAGCCGAAGCGCACGCCTTGCGGCAAGGCGGGGGGCGCGACGGCATGCAGCGCGGCCATGGCCTGACCCAGGCGCGGGCCGAAGCCGACGTCGGGATGGCGCAAATCCAGCCAGTCCAGCGCCAGCAGCGTCTGGCCACTGGCCGCGTCGTCGGCGCAGAACAGCACGGCAGGCACGCGCACGGCGCCGGTGGCGGCGAGCGCACGCAGGCCGTCGGCCTCGGCGTGCAGCACCGCGCCGCGCGCGCTCGGCAGCACCTTGAGAAAGGCCCGCTGGCTGGCGCTGTCGAGGTGCCAGGTGGCACAGAAACTGCTCGCCTGCGCCGCATGCAGCGTCCAGCGCGTGCCGCTGGCGCGCCACAGCGCGTCGGCCAGGCGGGCCGTGGCGGTGGATTTATCGGACATGGGTGCAGACGTCTGCCACATTGCAGAGGCGCAACGTTCGAGCGCGCGATCGCCCTACGGCGGCCCAAAAGGAGGAAATTGCAGCGGAAATGGATTTACATTGTGAACAATGCCCGATTTTGCCTGCCGGACATCCTGTTGCCCCGCCATGCTGCCCTCCGAAATTTTCCAGTCCTGCATCGACGACGCCGTGCAGCGTTCCGACGAACTGATGCGCACCGTGGTGCGCCAGGTGATCGGGGCGCTGGAGCAGCAGGCCGAGGCCGCGGGCACCGGGCGTGACCGGCAGCAGTTCGCCGACATGAGCCACGCGCTGCGGCAGAACGAAGGCAAGCTGATCCAGGCCTTCGTCGAGCGTTTCCACCAGGTTCTGGACGAGGAGATCCGCGGCCAGAAGCCGGTGAGCACGCGCGAGCTCCAGCTCGAGGCGCTGAGCCTGGTGGATGATTCCGATCTGGAAGAAGGCGTGGAAGTGTCGCGCCTGACG
>JAKAFC010000189.1 GCA_021818065.1 Pseudomonadota bacterium | reverse complement strand
ATCGAGCGCGGCGCGGGCGTCTTGCAGGTGGTCGTCGCTGTAGTTCAGCGGGCTGCGATAGTGGGCGCGAACGATGAACAGCCGCACGGACTCGGCATCGACATGCTTGAGGATGTCGCGGATGGTGAAGAAGTTGCCCAGCGACTTGGACATCTTTTCGCCGTCCACGCGCACAAATCCGTTGTGGAGCCAGACCTGGGCCATGGGCTTGCCATGCGCGCCCTCACTCTGCGCGATTTCGTTTTCGTGGTGCGGAAACTGCAGGTCGGCACCGCCGCCATGGATGTCGAAGGTTTCGCCCAAGAGCGCGCAGCTCATGGCGGAGCATTCAATATGCCAGCCGGGACGTCCCGGACCATCGGGCGAAGGCCATTTCACTTCGCCGGGCTCGGTGGGCTTGGCCGCTTTCCAGAGCACGAAGTCGAGCGGATCCTGTTTGGCGGCATCGACCTCCACGCGCTCGCCAGCGCGCAGTTCGTCGAGCGACTTGCCCGAGAGCTTGCCGTAGCCGGAAAAGGCGCGCACGCGGAAATTGACGTCGCCTGCGCGATCGCGGTAGGCCAGTCCGCGCGTCTTGAGGGTGCCGATCAGATCGAGCATCTGCGGCACATAGTCGGTGGCCCGCGGCTCGTGGGTGGGCCGCTCGACGCCGAGGGCGTCGGCGTCTTCGTGCATGGCAGCGATGAAGCGGTCAGTCAGGGCGCGGATGGTCTCGCCGTTGTCCTGCGCGCGACGGATGATTTTGTCGTCGATGTCGGTGATGTTGCGCACATAGGTCACGCGCAGGCCCTGCGCCTTGAGCCAGCGCTGCAGCAGATCGAACACCACCATCACCCGCGCATGGCCGAGATGGCAGTAGTCGTAGACCGTCATGCCGCAGACGTACATGCGGACGTGGCCGGGCTCGATGGGCGCGAAGCGGTCTTTGCCGCGCGTCAGAGTATTGTGGAGGTGCAACGCAGTCATGGGGTGGGGAGCGGGGGACGGCGGCTGGCGCGCCGAAGCGCCATGTCCCTGGATAAAATCAAAAACTTAGCACAAGCAGCCGTTTTCCGACCTGACCGGATGCTGGACGCCGATTCGGCCAGGCGCCCCCGATGGCACGCCGTTCGCCGGACCATCCAGCCGCCACCCCACCCTTTCCTCCACCCCGTTCGACCATGCGCCACCGTCTCCTCACCGCCCTGATCGCCGCCGTCCTCAGCAGTCCAGCCGTCTGGGCAGCGGACGCGGCCAGCGTCTCGCAGAATCTGCAAAAGGGCGATCTGCAGACGGCGCTGCAGCAGGTGGACACGCTGCTGGCGCAAAAGCCCAAGGATCCGCAGTACCAGTTCCTCAAAGGCGTCATCCTCACCGAGCAGAAAAAAGACGCCCAGGCGATTCAGATCTTCCAGTCGCTCACCGAGCAGTACCCCGAACTGCCCGAGCCCTACAACAATCTGGCCGTGCTCTACGCCCAGCAAGGCCAGTACGACAAGGCTCGCGCCGCGCTCGACATGGCCATTCGCACCAACCCCAGCTACGCCACGGCCCAGGCCAACCTGGGCGACATCTACGCCAAGCTGGCCAGCCAGGCCTACCAGAAGGCCCTGCAACTGGCCCCTGACGAGAACGCTAACGCCAAGGTCAAACTCAATCTGATCCGCGAGTTGTTCGAGCAGGGTAAGAGCCCGGCTCCTGCCTCCCTGAAAGTCGGCACGGCCCAGCCGGGCAAGGAGACCAAACCCGCGCCCGCAGCGCCAGCAATGCCCCCGCCGGCAGCGCCGTCCAAACCAGTGATCGTCGCCGCTGCCGAGCACACCGCGCCCAAACCCGCCCCGACGCCCGCGGTGGTGCCCCACCCTGCTGCCGCGCCGGCCGCCGCCATGGCCAAGCCCCCGGCGGCAAACGACAAGCCTGCGACCGCTGCCGAGCAGACCGCGGTCTCGGAGGCCGTGGCGCGTTGGGCCGCGGCCTGGCAGAGCAAGGACCTGCCCGCCTACTTCGGCGCCTACGCCCCGAACTTCAAGCCGGAAAAGGGCATGAGCCTGGCGACCTGGAAGGAGCAGCGCCGTGCCCGCATTGCCGACAAAGCCAAGATCTCGGTCAAGGTGCACGCCATGCAGGTGACGGTGGACGGCGACAAGGCCACCGCGCGCTTCCGCCAGCACTACACCGCGGGCTCGCTGGATTTCGACGGTCCGAAAACCCTGCAACTGCAGCGCGAGCACGGCAAGTGGCTGATCGTGCGTGAAATCGTCGGCTGACCCGCCACCTGTCCCCCTCGCCGGTCGCGCCGTGACGCCCGCCAACCGCCGCCCCCTTCTGCGCAAACTGCTGCCCTGGGCCCTGTTGTGCGTGCCGCTGGTGTTCGCCGCGCGCGCCGCCACTGACTACAACGCCGTGCCCAGCGCCATTTCGGGCAGCCGTGGCCAGCCAACGGGCCAGCCGACGGCTGACGCTGCGGAGCATCCCACCCAGCCCGCCGTCACCGCCCGCACCCTGCTCAAGCTCACCACCACCCTGGGCACGGTACCGGCGCAAGACGGCGCCGAGCGCCGCCTGGTCCATGCCTACGCCGAGTTGGCGGCAGGTCGGCTCGACGCCGCCCGCACACAGGCCGAAGCTCTGGCCCGCGACGAGCCCCGCTTTGCCCTGGCCCAACTGCTGTGGGGCGATGTCATGCAGGCCAGCCGCGGACACGCCGGTTTCGCCGCCGTACCGCCACCAGCCCAAGCCGAGCCGGCCGATGCGCCCCAGCGGGCTCGCCTGTTGGAACTGCGCGCCGAAGCCCTGGCCCGCCTTGCTGCCTACACCGCACCGCCCCCTGCGGGCGCCATTCCCGCCAACCTGGTGGCCCTCGCCCCGGACGTGCAGCGCGCCATCGTCGTTGACACCGCACGTTCCCGCCTCTATCTCTTTCGGCAGCGCGGCGGCATGCCGCAGTTCGAGGCCAGTTACTACTTCAGCCAGGGCAAGCTGGGCGCGGGCAAGACGCGCGTGGGCGACATGAAAACGCCGCTGGGCATTTATTTCATCACCCGCAAGATCGGCGCCAAAGACCTCAAGCCGCTGTACGGCGCCGGCGCGCTGACGCTGAACTACCCCAACGAGTGGGACAAACAGCAGGGCCACACCGGCTTCGGCGTGTGGCTGCACGGCACGCCACCCGACAGCTACGCCCGCGTGCCGTTGTCGTCCGACGGCTGCGTGGTGCTCTCCAACCCCGACGTGCGCAGCCTGATGGCCGAAACCCCGGCCGGCAGCACGCCCGTGGTCATCACCCGCGACGTGCAATGGCTGACGCCGCCGCAGTGGACCGCGCAGCGCCAGCAGGTGCTGGCGCAGTTCCAGAGTGACGTGACTCGCTCCGCCGCGCAGGGCCTGCGCCCGCAGGATGCGCTGGCCGCAGCGGCGTCGGCACCGCAAGGGGCTGCGCAGAACCCGGCTGTCACCCCTGGGGCGCTGACCGTCCTGCAATACCCCGGACAGGTCGTGGTGCAGTACAGTTCAGCCGCGTCGCCCGGCGGCCCGCTCTACCGGCAATACTGGGCACAGCGCAGCGCGCAATGGCACCTCATTTTTCAAGGAAGCGTTTCATAACCATGAACAGCCTGCATCTCTTGGCACACTCCGCGCCGTCCCGCCTGTTGCGGGTCGTTCGCCTCACGCTGGCTCCGGCACTCGCAGCACTCAGCCTGCTCGTCGCCGCGCTACCCACGGCCTCGGCGGCCGATGCGCCTGCCGCGCCGCAGCCCAAGGTCGAGTTCGTCACCACCTTGGGCTCGTTCGTCGTGCAGCTCGACCCGGCGCGCGCCCCCAAAACCGTCGCCAACTTCCTCGATTACGTCAAGAGCGGCTTTTACAAGGGCACCATCTTCCACCGCGTCATTCCCGGCTTCATGGTGCAGGGCGGCGGCTTCACCCCTGACATGAAGCAAAAGCCCACCCGCGCGCCCATTCCGCTGGAAAGCCAGAACGGACTGCGCAATCTGCGCGGCACCATCGCCATGGCGCGCACCGCCGACCCCAACTCCGCCACGGCGCAATTCTTCGTCAACGTGGTCGACAACCCGAGCCTCGACTACCCCAAGCCCGACGGCTACGGCTACGCCGTGTTCGGCAAGGTGATTTCCGGCATGGACGTGATCGACAAGATCGTCGCCGTGCCGACGCAGAACGAAGGCCCGTTCCAGAACGTGCCGGTCAAGCCCATCGTCATCGAATCCGCCAAACTCCTCAACTGAACCTGACTCCAGAAAGCCCATCATGGTCGAACTCCAAACCAACCACGGCAACATCCGCATCGAACTCGACACCGAGCACGCCCCCAAATCCAGCGAGAACTTCCTCGCCTATGTGCGTTCGGGCCATTTCGACGGCACCGTTTTCCACCGCGTGATCGACGGCTTCATGATCCAGGGCGGCGGCTTCGAGCCCGGCATGAAGCAAAAGCCCACGCTGGCCCCGATCCAGAACGAAGCGAACAACGGCCTGAAGAACGACCGTTACACCCTGGCCATGGCACGCACTTCCGATCCGCACTCGGCCACTGCCCAGTTCTTCATCAACGTCGCCGACAACGGCTTTCTCAACCACACCGCACCCACCGCGCAGGGCTGGGGCTACGCCGTGTTCGGCAAGGTGGTCGAGGGCCAGGATGTGGTGGACAAGATCAAAGGCG
>JAKAFC010000022.1 GCA_021818065.1 Pseudomonadota bacterium | reverse complement strand
CCGGGCACACCGTGCTGGTGATCGAGCACAACCTCGACGTCATCGCCTCGTCCGACTGGGTCATCGACCTCGGCCCCGACGGGGGGGATGCCGGAGGTCGGCTGGTGTTCGCCGGCCCGCCCGACGAGTTGGCCGCCTGCGCGGCATCGTTCACCGGCCAGGCGCTGGCGCGCGACGCCGCGCAACGCGCGGCTGGGCAGCAAGTCACTCCAGCCCAAGCCGCTCCGGCTTGGGACGCAGATCGCTACGGCGATGCGGCGAACGATGCCGGCGTGCTGCGCGCTGCCGAGCCCGCGGCAACGTACGTCCTTGCCAGCGCCGATGTTGATGCCGTCGACGAGCCCGTGGGCCCGCACCTCGCCAGCGCGCTGCGGGCAGGGAAAGCCGGGTTCATCGCCATCCGCCAGGCGCGTGAACACAACCTGCGCGGGGTCGATGTGGACATTCCGCGCGGCGCGATGACGGTGATCACCGGGGTCTCCGGCTCGGGCAAGTCCACCCTGGCCTTCGACGTGCTGTTCACCGAAGGGCAACGGCGCTACCTGGAGTCGATCAACGCCTACGCCCGGCAGTTCGTCCAGCCCGCGGCACGGCCGGATGTGGAAGCCATCGTCGGCATCCCGCCCACGGTGGCCATCGAGCAGCGCACCAGCCGCGGCGGGCGCAAGAGCACCGTGGGCACGCTGACCGAGGCTTATCACTTCCTGCGCCTGATCTACGCCAAATGCGGCACGCAGTACTGTCCTGACTGCAACATCCCCATCGAGCCGCAAAGCCCGGAGGCGATCGCCGCGCAACTGCTGCGCGACTGGAGCGGGCGGCACATCGGCCTGCTCGCGCCGCTGGTGGTGCAGCGCAAGGGCTACTACACCGATCTGGCGGTGTGGGCGCGCAGCATGGGTTACACCCATCTGCGGGTGGATGGCGCCTTCGTCCCCACCGACCCCTGGCCGCGGCTCGACCGGTTCAAGGAGCACGGCATCGAGCTGCCCGTGGGTGACGTGGTGGTGCGCGCCGACAACGAGGAGGCGCTGCGCGATCTGCTGCGGCGGGCGCTGGCCCTGGGTAAAGGCGCGGTGCTGGTGCTGGCGCCGCTCGATGGACTGAAGGCGGCGATGGCCGAGGGCCTGGCGCCGCCGCCCATGCGCAGCCTGTTGCTGTCCACCAAGCGGGCTTGTCCGGGCTGTGGTCGCAGCTTCCGCGAGCTGGATCCACGCCAGTTTTCGTACAACTCGCCCACGGGCTGGTGCAGCACCTGCTTCGGCACCGGCGAACTCATCGCCGGCTTCGACGCCGCACAAACCGGCGAGGAGGCAGCCTGGGTCGAGGCCGACGGCGACAAGCCTGCGCCGCGCAGCGGCTCCGGCCGTGGCCGCAAGGCAGCACCGGCGGCCGAGAGCAGCGTGCCCAGCATCTGCCCGAGCTGCCACGGCGCGCGGCTGAACCGCGACAGCCTGGCCGTGCGGCTGCGCGATCAGTCCATCGCTCAACTCGCTGCGCGGGATGTCGATGCTGCGGCCGTCTGGTTCGGTAGCTTGCAGCTCACGCCGCGCGAAGCCGAGATCGTGCGCGATGCGCTGAGCGAGATCCGCGCCCGTCTGGCCTTTCTGCAGCAGGTGGGCCTGGGTTACCTGGGGCTGGACCGCGGCGCGCCCACGCTGTCGGGCGGCGAGGCGCAGCGCATCCGGTTGGCGGCGCAGCTCGGCAGCAATCTGCGCGGGGTGTGCTACGTGCTCGACGAGCCGACCATCGGTCTGCATCCGCGCGACAACCGCATCCTGCTCGACGCCCTGGCCCTGCTCAAGGCCAAGGGCAACACCCTGGTGGTGGTGGAACACGACGAAGACACCATGCGCCGCGCCGACTACCTCATCGATATCGGCCCCGGGGCGGGGCGGCGCGGCGGCCAAGTCGTGGCCAGCGGGCCGCTGCGCGACGTACTGGCCCATGCCGACACGGCCACCGCACGCAGCCTGCGCTATCCCATGCCCTGGCCGCTGCAGCCGCGCCCGCGCACCCTGGCGGAGCAGCCCGCCCTGCATCTGCAAAGCGCGTATCGGCACAACCTGCAAGGCCTGAGCGCGCAGTTTCCGCGCGGACGCCTGACGGTGGTGACGGGTGTGTCAGGCTCGGGCAAATCCACCCTGGCGCGCGACGTGCTGGTGCCCGCGCTGCGGCAGCGCCTGGCGGGCGATGCCGGCGAACTCGACGGCGCGGGCGAGCTCACCGGCTGGGAGGGTCTGGAGCGCGTGCTCGAAGTCGATCAGGCGCCAATCGGCAAGACGCCGCGGTCGTGCGCCGCCACCTATCTGGGCATCTGGGACGCCATCCGCCAGCTCTTTGCCGATACCGAAGAGGCGCGCATTCGCGGCTACACCGCCAGCCGCTTCTCGTTCAACACCGGGCCCGGGCGCTGCCCGACCTGCGAAGGGCAGGGCGCGGTGAAGGTGGCGATGAACTTCCTGCCCGACGTCACCGTGCCCTGCACCGATTGCAACGGCCTGCGCTTCAACCCCGAAACGCTGGCGGTACGCCTGCGTGGCCGCAACGCCGGTGAGGTGCTGCAGATGGAAGTGGACGAGGCCGTGGCGTTTTTCGCCGCGCACCGCAAAATCCATCACGCCCTGCAACTGCTGCAAGACGTGGGCCTGGGGTATCTGCAACTCGGCCAGCCCAGTCCTTTTTTGTCGGGCGGCGAGGCGCAGCGCATCAAGCTGGTCACCGAGCTGGCCACCGCGGGAACCCGACCCACGGTGTATGTGCTCGACGAGCCGACCGTCGGTCTGCACATGACCGACACTGAGAAACTCATCCGGGTGCTGCACCGCCTGACCGACAGCGGACACACCGTGGTCGTCATCGAACACGACCTCGACATGATGGCCAACGCCGACTGGCTGATCGACCTCGGCCCGGAAGGCGGCCAAGGCGGCGGGCGTCTGGTGTTGCAGGGTCCGGTGACCGCCTTTCTAGCGGCCGATGCGCCGGGCCACACGGCGCGAGCCCTGCGCGCGGCATGGGCGGCGCATGCCGCGTCAGGAGACAAGGCCGCGCCGTGAGTCCTGGCAGGTGGAGATACCGCGGGCTGCGCGCCGCGGCGTCGCTGGTTTGATCCAGTCCAAGCATCGGCCCGTTGTCGCTGGGCGCGACGCGCCGATGTTTGTACGATGGTCGCAGTTCATCTTCACAGCCGTCGCGCGGCGCACCCGATCGACGGCGCATGGCACCATGAAACAAGCCCCGCTGTCCCCGGAGAAAATGCAGGCGTTCCAGGAATTCGTCTGGCGGGCCATGGGTCGGCTGGGGAGCGCGCAATGGCGCGATCTGCTCGATCCCAACAGTGAACTCGGCCAAACGGCACGCGCCTATTACGCCGACTTGGCCGAAGGCAAGCCCTGGGAGGCGATGGCCGAGTATCTCGCGCCGGTTGGCAGCGCGGCCTTGCCCGAGCATGCAGCTGGAGACGATGCGCCACCGCGACCGGATCGGCCTTCGCGAGGCTGAGGTGAGCGCCATCCGCCGGTCCATGGTGGCGAGCTGGCGGTTGGCGTCGATCGCGCCGACGCCAGCCCGCGGCCGCAAGGCCCGCCTGCCAGTCTGAGCCCACGCCATGGATGCCTCGCCACAGGCCGCCAGCCCGCCGCCGGGCAGCATCGTCAGTATTCACCCCGACCATGCGCGGATGACGGCGATGCTCGACACCGCCCCCTTGCGGCTGCAGCATGGGGTCGCCTGGGCGCTGGTCAGTGGTGGCACCCTGATCGACGGGCTGTCGGTATTCATGCTGGGCATGGCGATTCCGCTGCTGAGCCGCGACCTCGGCCTCTCCGCGCTGCAGACCGGCCTGCTCGGCGCGGCCCTGGTCGCAGGGGCGATCGGCGGCGCCATCCTGGGCGGGCGGCTGGGGGATCGCTTGGGACGCAAGCCCGTCTTTCTGCTCGACATGGCCGTGCTCGCTGCGGCGGCTGGATTCAGCGCACTGACCTGGAATGCCTGGGGGCTGATCGCCGCGCAACTGGTGGTGGGCGTCGGCATTGGCATGGACTTCCCGGTCAGCGGCAGCTACCTCGCCGAGTGCATGCCGCATCGCAGTCGCGGCAAGATGATGGTGGCGGCGATCGCCTGCCAGTCCGTCGGCCTGCTGCTGGCCGCGCTGCTGGCGATGGCGCTGCTGCACCTGGCCCCCGATCCCGGCGTGTGGCGCTGGTTTTTTGCCACCGAATTGCTCGCCGCCGTCATGTTTTTGCTGGGGCGACTCAACCTGCCGGAGAGCCCGCGCTGGCTCATGGGCAAGGGACGCAACCGCGAGGCCGTGCACATGCTCGAGCGCTTCGTGCCGTCTGACCGGCGCGAACTCGAGCGCATGGCCGCCCGGCTGGGCAACACGGTGCACTATGTGGCGCGTCTGCCGCAGTCGTCCAAGCCGCCGGGCTATGCCATGCTGTTTCGCCGCGCTTACCTGCGCAGCACCCTGTTGAGCACCGTGCCGTGGCTGCTGATGGACATCGCCACCTATGGCGTCGGCCTGTTCACCACCGTGCTGCTCGCCGAAATGCATGTCGAGCAGGCGCATCTGGCCCCGATTCCGCAGGCTGCGGTGCTGGCCCGCGGCACCGGATTGATCGATCTGTTCCTGCTGGTGGGCTTCGCCCTGGGCTTCTGGGCCGTGAGCCGGTTCGGTCGCATCCGCATGCAGCTCATCGGCTTCGCCGGCATGACGCTGGGGATGGCCGTGCTGTGGCTGAGCACGGTGCTGAACGGCGGCACAGGGCAGCATGTGCCGCTGGTGTTTGCGGGTTTTGTCCTGTTCAATCTGAGCATGAACATGGGGCCCAACAGCACCACCTACATCCTGCCCACCGAGTTGTACCCGACGCAACTGCGGGCGACCGGCGCGGGATTTGCCGCCTCGGTGGCCAAAGTGGGGGCCACGCTGGGGGTGTTCGGACTGCCGCTGGTGAAGTCGGCGCTGGGGGTGCCCGCGGTGCTGGCGCTGATGGCTGCCATCAGCCTGCTCGGGCTGCTCGCCACTTGGGCCTTCGGCATGTACGGCCACGGCCTCACCCTGGAAGAGCACCAGACCGAGTCGTTGACGAGCCAGGCCCGCCGACTGCAGGCGGCATCGCCCAGTCTGTCCTCAGATCAATGAAGCGGCATGCGGGGCGTGTTAGCGTGCAGCCATCGCTTTTCCACCACAGGAGTGCACCATGGAACATCGTCATGCCGTGATCTGGGTCGATCATTCTCAGGCTCGCGTGTTGTTCATCGACCCGGCGGACATCGAGAAATCCATCATTCTGCCCAAGGAGCATCCGCACCTGCACGTCATGGCGGGTACGGTGGGCAGCGGCAAGGCACCCGAAGACCAGCACTACTACCACGCGGTCGCCCGTGCGGTGGCCGATGTACCCGAACTGCTGATCACCGGCCCGGGCCAGGCCAAGCTGGCACTCTTCAAGCATCTGCTGCAGCACGATCCGGCCGTCGCCGATCATGTGCTGGGCGTGGAGTCGTCCGATCACCCCACCGACGGGCAAATCGTCGCTCATGCGCGGCATTACTTCAAGGCGAGGGACCAGATGCTCGGGCTGTGATGGTCCACGACGGTCGGCTGATTCGGCCGACTGGTCCGCCAGACGCCTGCGATCAAACAAAACGCCCGCAACAGCGGGCGTTTTGGCGTTCCTCTGCCGCGCGAATGGGCAGAAACCGGGCGGCTGCGCTTATTCCGTGATCTTGGCCTTGGCGCGCAGTTCGTCCTGATACTTGGTGATCTCCTCACGCTGCAACTCGGCCTGGATTTGCGGCTTGAGCTGGTCGAGGGTGGGCGGTTTGGCCGGGCGCGTGGCGTCGAGCTTGATGACATGCCAGCCAAACTGGCTCTGCACCGGGGTCTGGGTGTACTGGCCGGGCTTGAGCGCCTCGAGCGCCTTGGCGAACGGCGGCACATAGTTGGCCGGAGACGACCAACCGAGGTCGCCGCCATTGGCCGCGCTGCCGGTGTCCTTGGAATACTTCTTCGCCAGGTCGGAGAACTTGGCGCCCTTCTTCAACTGGGCGATGATGTCCTGGGCTTCCTTCTCGCTCGGCACCAGGATGTGCTGGGCTTTGTATTCAGTGGAGCCGAACGACTTGGTGAATTCGTCGTACTTGGCCTTGATCTGCGCGTCGGTGATCGGGTGCTTCTGCAGATAGGCGTTGAACAGCGTGCGGATGAGGATGTTCTGCCGCGCGATGCGCAGTTCGTCCTGCACCGCAGGTTCCTTGTCCAGGCCGAGCTTGTCGGCTTCCTGCACCATGACTTCGCGGCTGATCAACTCGTTCTTGACCATCTCCTTGAGCTGCGGCGTGACGGGCTGACCCTGCTGCTTGGCCATGCTGCTGGCCACGGAGTCGGCGAGAGACTGGGGGATGGGCTTGCCATTCACCGTGGCGATGTTTTGCGCCCAAACGGGGGCGGCAACCGCACAGCTCAGTGCCGTGGCGGCCAGAAGACGGGAGAGTTTCAACATGGAATCATCCAGAAGGGAGGGACAAACTGCCGGACCGGGCCGCAGTCATTCAGCGCGAGCCGAGGGCTGCAGGGTCTTTGGAGGCTTGGCAATCGAGCACCAGCGCGTGAATCTCGTGATGCAGCATCGAAGCCAAGGCATCATACACGAGGCGATGGCGGGCCAGTCGGCTCAAACCGGCAAATCGCGCGCTGACGATGCGCACGCGGAAATGGCTGCCGTCGGGGTCGAAGCCGCCATGGCCGGCGTGAGCGGCAGAGTCGTCAGCCACCTCAAGCAACTCGGGCGCGAGGGCGTCTTGCAGCAAGGCGCGGATGCGCTCGGCGCGGCGCAAGGGCGGGGCGGCCATCAGGCGTTTTCGTCCAGCTTCATGTGCCGCGACAGCAGCAGCGACTGGCCGACGACGAACACCAGGGTGAGGATGAGGCTGCCGAACAGCTTGAAGTCCACCCAGAGATCGGTGGAAAAGTTGTAAGCCACGGCGATGTTGAGCACCCCCATGAAGGCGAAGAACGCCACCCACGACCAGTTCACCTTGGTCCAGATCGGGTCGGGCAGTTGCATCTGCTTGCCCATGAGCGAGCGCATCAGGTTCTTGCCCTGCAGCACTTGGGCACCCGCCAAGATGGCAGCGAACAGCCAGTAGAGCACCGTGGGCTTCCATTTGATGAAGGTGTCGTTGTGGAACAGCAGGGTGGCGCCGCCGAACACCACCACCACGGCCAGGCTCAACCACAGCATGGGTTCGACCTTGCGGTGGCGAAACCACACCCAGCCGATCTGCGCAAAGGTCGCAGCAATGGCCACCGCCGTGGCCGCATAGATTCCACCGATCTTGAAGACGATGAAAAACAGGATGATGGGGAAAAAATCGAACAGGAGCTTCAAGATGTCGGACGGATGGAGAGTTGAGCGACGCGCGAGCTCGGATCGCGGCCATGGAGAAAAATTCCCCCAGGGCGTGATTGTCCCATGGTTGCGCGGGGTGGGCGGCGCGCAACTTGCGTGAACAGGCCCTAGTCGGAGATGGCCTGCAGCAACTCGTTTTCAATGCCGTTCTGGATCTGCGCGTCACCCAGTCCGGGACCGGAGACGACAAAGGTGTCTTCGACGCGCTCGCCCAAGGTGGTGACCTTGGCCAGCTGCAAATCGACATGGTGCCGCGCCAGGACCTGGGCGATGCCGAACAGCAGACCGGCGCGGTCATGCGCCGTCACGCTCAGAATCCAGCGCTGGCCGCGCTCGTCCGGACGCAATCCGACCCGCGGGCTCACCGGGAAGTTGCGCACCCGGCGTGACAACCGGCCGTGATGCGGCGGAGGCAGGGGGGCGGTGCTGCGCAGAGCCTCGAGCAACGACGTTTCGATCACGCCGATCATCGCCCGGTCATGCACCTTGGTATGCGGCGAGACGACGACGAAGCTGTCGAGAGCCCGGCCCTTGTTGGTGGTGTGGATCTTGGCGTCGAGAATGTTGAAATTCTGGCTGTCGAAATAGCCGCAGATACGGGCGAACAGATCGGGCTGATCGGGCGCGTACACCAGCACTTCCAAGCCTTCCCCCTCGGGAGCCAGACGCGCGCTGACCACCGGCACCTCGCTGGCCATACGGGCGTAAAGCTTACGTGTGTGCCAGGCGATGTCCTGCGGGTCGTGCCGCAGGAAGTAGCCCATGTCCAAGGTGTCCCACAGCGGCTTTTGCGCGCCGTCTGGCAGGGCATACAGGTTGAGGATGCGCTGCGCTTCCTGCTGGCGCCACTGCAACTCGGCCTGGGGCTGTGGTGTTTGCCCGCCCAGCGCGCGCAAGGTGGCGCGGTACAGGTTCTCCAGCAGTTTGCCCTTCCAGGCATTCCAGACCTTGGGGCTGGTGCCGCGAATATCGGCCACGGTGAGCAGGTAGAGGGCCACGAGGTGGCGCTCGTCGCCCACGCGCCGGGCGAAGGCGGCGATCACGTCGGGGTCGCTGAGGTCTTCCTTCTGCGCCACGCGCGACATCTGCAGATGCTCGCGCACCAGAAACACCGCCAGCTCGGTGTGTTCGGCGCTGATGCCATGAGCCTTGCAGAACTTGCGTGTCTCGATGGCGCCAAGATCGGAGTGATCGCCACCCCGGCCCTTGGCGATGTCGTGGAACAGCGCGGCGAGGATGAGCAACCAGGGCGGGTCGAAATTGGCGGCGAGTTCCGAGCACAGCGGGTATTCGTGCGCGTGCTCGGGCATGAAGAAGCGGCGCATGTTGCGCACCACCATCAAGATGTGCTGATCGACGGTGTAGACGTGAAACAGATCGTGCTGCATCTGGCCGACGATGCGCCGGAACGCCCACAGATAGCGGCCGAGCACGCTGGTGCGGTTCATCAGCCGCAGGGCGTGCACGATGCCCTGCGGCGCCTGCAGGATGCGCAGGAATTGCGCGCGACTGCGCGGATCGTGGCGGAAGCTGCTGTCCATGCAGTTGCGGGCCAGATAAATGGCACGCAAGGCGCTGGGCGATAGGCCGCGGGCGCCAGGGGCACGCTGGAACACGGCAAAAATTTCGAGCAGGGTCCACGGTTCGCGCTGGAACTGGCCGAGGTCGGCCGGTTCGATCATGCCGTCGCGCAGCACATAACGGCCATCCTCCACCCCGTCGACGCCCAGCAAGGGCTGCGCCTTCGCCACCGACTGCGGCCACAGCCGGCCTTCGATATCGAGCAACACGATCTGGTTGATCTGCTCGATGGCCTTGGCCGCCCAGTAGTAACGCTGCATCAGCCGCTCGCCCGCACGCTTGGTGGGCGTGGCGGTGAAGCCGAGCACCTTGGCCACGGCGGATTGCTGGTCGAACACCAGCCGGTCTTCGCGCCGCCCGGCCAGGATATGCAAATGCGCGCGGATGCGCTTGATCACGGTTTCATTGCGCTGAATCTGCCGTACCGTGTTGGCGGCGATGATGCCGCTGGCGGCGAGTTCCTTCCAGGTGCGCCCCAAGCCGCAGGCCTGGGCGATCCACAGCAGAACGTGCAGGTCGCGCAGACCGCCCGGGCTTTCCTTGCAGTTGGGCTCGAGGGCGTAGGGCGTGTCCTCGTATTTGATATGGCGTTGCTGCTGCTCGCGCATCTTGGCCTGAAAGAAGGCGCGCGGGTCGAGGTGCGCTTTGAAGCCGCGCTGCATGGCCTGCGCCAGCGCGCGGTTGCCGCACAACAAGCGCGACTCCAGCAACGCCGTTTGCACCGTGATGTCTTTGGCGGCTTCGTCCAGGCACGATTCGGGCGTGCGCACGCTGGCACCGATCTCCAGGCCGCAGTCCCAGCAGGCGGTGATGAAGCGTTCGGCCGCGGCATCGGTGGCGGGCGCGCTGCCCTGGGGCTGGGGCAGCAACAGCAGCAGATCGATGTCGGAGTGCGGAAACAGCTCACCGCGGCCGTAGCCGCCCACGGCCATCAGCGCGGCGTCGCGCGGCATGCCAGCGGCTTTCCACAGCGCCAGCAACGTGGTGTCCGCCAGGCGCGTGAGACCGTGGAGCAGCGGTGTGACCTGCATGGGCCGACGGGTGAAGGCATCCAGCAGGGCGGCGCGACCGGCCTTCCAGGCCTGACGGATATCGGCAAGTTCCTGCGGCTGCGCGCTGCTGTCCGCGCGTTGGGCGAGGGCGGGAGGCATGGGCGGTCGACGATCGAGGGGGCAAATGCGGCCCGAGCCGCCGGTGGCAGGCTCAGGCGGCGACGGCGGCAGCGCGCACGAAGGCGGGCGGCGGCTGGCAACCCGCCGAGGTGGTGAGAACCTCGAAGCCGGTCTCGGTCACCAGCACGGTGTGCTCCCATTGCGCCGAAAGCGAGCGATCCTTGGTGACGATGGTCCAGCCGTCGGCCATTTCGCGAATGTCGCGGCGCCCAGCGTTGATCATGGGCTCGATGGTGAAGGTCATGCCCTGCCGCAGCACGTCGCCGGTGCCCGCCTTGCCGTAGTGCAGCACCTGCGGGTCTTCGTGGAACTTGCGGCCGATGCCGTGGCCGCAGAACTCGCGCACCACGCTGTAGCCCGCGCCTTCGGCGAAGGTCTGGATGACGTGGCCGATGTCGCCCAGCCGCGCGCCAGGTTTGACCAGGGCGATGCCGTGCCACATGGCATCGAAGGTCACATCCACCAGGCGCTGCACATGCTTGGGAACCGTGCCGACGCTGAACATCCGGCTGCAATCGCCGTGAAAACCGTCCTTGATGACGGTGACGTCGATGTTCACCACGTCGCCGCTCTTGAGCGGCTTGTCGTTGGGAATACCGTGGCAGATGACGTTGTTGACCGACGTGCAAATCGACGCCGGATAGGGCGTGTAGCCCGGCGGCGCGTAGTTCAACGGCGCCGGAATGGCCTGCTGCACCTGGGTGATGTAGTCGTGCGCCAGTTTGTCGAGAGCCTTGGTGGTCACGCCGGGCTGGACGTGGGGGGTGAGATAGTCGAGCAACTCGGAGGCGAGCCGTCCGACCACGCGCATTTTGTCGATCTCTTCAGGGGTTTTGATGGTGATGCTCATGGCGTCATTATCACATCGCTGCCCCAAGACGTGATCCTGCCGGACAACGGCACTGCGCGGGATGGGGCCGCGCACGCGCTTCCTATAATTTGCCGCTGCTCTCCCTCCTCTGCCCACCCGTCAGGGTTCCCGCATGCACATCCTCTTTTTTGAAGGCGCCAGCGCCCTGTCCGCGTTTCGTCAGGAGGCGCTGCTGACGCGGCTGCGTCAGTCGTTCCCGGAGCTGGCGCCGCGCGTGCGCCGCATTCATGCCCGATTCCTGCATGTCGTGGCGCTGGACGCCGCGCCCGATGCCGCGCTGCACGACAAACTCGACGGCCTGCTGCGCTACGGCGACCCCTACACCGGCCCCGAAGACGGGCAGACCCTGTTCGTCCTGCCGCGCCTGGGCACCATTTCGCCGTGGGCTTCCAAGGCCACCGATATCGCCCGTCTCTGCGGCGCCCCGGTGCATCGGGTGGAGCGTGCGGTGGAGTACCGTCTGGAACGCGACAGTGGCCTGCTGCGCGCCGCCAAGCCGCTGAACGACGACGAGCTGCAGCAACTCGCCACCCTGCTGCACGACCGCATGACCGAGACCGTGGCGCTGCAACGCGACGCCCTGCGCGCGCTGTTCGCCGAACTGCCGCCGCAGCCCCTGCAGCACGTCGAGGTGCTGGCGGGCACGGCGGATGCCGGACGCGCGGCGCTGGCCCGGGCCAATGCCGAGCAGGGGCTGGCCTTGTCCGACGACGAGATCGACTACCTGCTCGACGCCTACCGCAAGCTGGGCCGCAATCCCACCGATGTCGAACTGATGATGTTCGCCCAGGCCAACAGCGAGCACTGCCGCCACAAGATTTTTAACGCCCGCTTCACCATCGACGGCCAGGATCAGCCGCACACCCTGTTCCAAATGATCCGCAACACCCACGCCTTGGCGCCGCAGGGCACGGTGGTGGCCTATGCCGACAACGCCTCGGTGATGGAAGGCGGTGTGGTCGAAACCTGGCAGCCCGACCCCGCCACGCACCGCTACGCCGCGCAAAGCGCGCTGCGCCATGTGCTGATGAAGGTGGAGACGCACAACCACCCCACCGCCATTTCGCCGTTTCCCGGGGCGGCCACCGGGGCCGGGGGTGAGATTCGCGACGAAGGCGCCACCGGGCGTGGCTCCCGGCCCAAGGCCGGGCTCACCGGCTTTTCCGTGTCGAACCTGCGCCTGCCAGGAGCCGCCGAGCCCTGGGAGGAGGCCACCGCCACGCTGGGCAAGCCGGGCCACACCGCCAGCCCGCTGCAGATCATGCTCGACGGCCCGCTGGGCGGCGCGGCCTTCAACAACGAGTTCGGCCGTCCAAACTTGGCGGGCTACTTCCGCGTTTTCGAGCAAGAGGTCGATGGCCGGGTCTGGGGCTATCACAAGCCCATCATGCTGGCCGGTGGGCTGGGCTCCATCGATGCCCGGCTGACGCACAAAAAGGCCTTTGCCGCAGGCACGCTGCTGGTGCAACTGGGTGGGCCGGGCATGCGCATCGGCCTGGGGGGAGGCGCGGCGTCCAGCCTGGCCACGGGCAGCAACGCCACGCATCTGGATTTCGATTCGGTGCAGCGCGGCAACCCGGAAATTCAGCGCCGGGCGCAAGAGGTCATCAACGCCTGCTGCGCTCTGGGTGAGGCCAATCCCATTCTGTCGATCCACGATGTCGGCGCCGGCGGCCTGTCCAATGCGTTCCCGGAACTGGTGGAAGGCGCAGGGCGCGGCGCGGTCTTCCAGTTGCGTGATGTTCCACTTGAAGAAAGTGGCCTAAGTCCGCGTGAAATATGGAGTAATGAAAGCCAGGAGCGCTACGTTCTGGCGATTGCGCCGGAGCAGCGCGAGGTGTTCGCCGCGTTGTGCGCGCGCGAGCGCTGCCCCTTCGCCGTGGTCGGCGTGGCCACCCAGGAGCAGACGCTGATCGTCGACGACGCGCTGCATGCAGGCGAACCCGACCAGGCGCGGCCTGTCGATCTGCCGCTGGAGGTGCTGCTTGGCAAGCCGCCGCGCGTGCATCGCCAGGCGCAGCGGCAGTTGCCGCACGGCGCCGTGCTCGATCTCAGCGGCGTCGATCTGGCGCAGGCCTGCGAGGCCGTGCTGCGCCACCCCACGGTGGCGAGCAAGCGCTTTCTCATCACCATCGGCGACCGTACCGTGGGCGGTCTGAGCCACCGCGACCCCATGGTCGGCCCCTGGCAGGTGCCGGTGGCCGATTGCGCCGTCACCCTGGCCGATTACGCCGGCTACCGTGGCGAGGCCATGAGCGTGGCCGAACGCGCGCCCGTGGCGGTGCGCAACCCGGCCGCGTCCGGGCGGTTGGCGGTGAGTGAGGCCGTGCTCAACCTGCTGGCGGCGCCGGTGCGCCAGCTCAGCGACATCAAGCTGTCGTGCAACTGGATGGCCGCCTGCGGTCAGCCCGGCCAGGACGCCGCGCTGTATGACACGGTGCATGCCATCGGCATGGAGCTTTGCCCGGCGCTGGGGATTTCCGTGCCGGTGGGCAAGGACTCGCTGTCCATGCACACCCGCTGGGAGCAGGGCGGAGCCGCCAAGAGCGTGACCTCGCCGGTGTCGCTGGTGGTCTCGGCGTTCGCCACGCTGCCCGATGTGCGCGGCACCCTCACGCCGCAACTGCGCACCGACGCGCCCAGCAGCCTGATTCTGGTGGATCTGGGCCAGGGCAAGAAGCGCATGGGCGCCAGCATCCTGGCGCAGACCCTGGGCAGCATCGGCGACAGCACCCCCGATCTCGACAGCCCGCAGTTGCTGCAGGCGTTTGCCGCCGCGCTGGGCGAGATGCGCGCCGCCGGGCAGGTGTGGGCCTACCACGATCGCTCCGATGGCGGTCTGTGGGCCACGGCCTGCGAAATGGCGTTCGCCGGGCATTGCGGCATCAGCCTCAACCTCGACCTGCTGACGCTCGATGGTGGCGAGGCCGACGACTGGGGCGACGCCAAAGACTGGGCCAAACAGGTCGGCCCACGGCGCCAGTCGCAAACCTTGCGCGCGCTGTTCAACGAAGAGCCTGGCGTGCTGCTGCAAGTGCCCGCCGCGCAGCGCGACGCCGTGCTCCAGACCCTGCGGCAGCACGGCCTGTCGGCGCACAGCCATGCCATCGGCACGGTCACGGCGGACGACACCATTTCGCTGTGGCGCGACACCCAGTGCATCTACACCGCGCCCCGCGCCCACCTGCAGCAGGTGTGGGACAGCGTGTCGTGGCGCATGGCGCTGCTGCGCGACAACCCCGCATGCGCCCAGGCCGAGCACGACGCCGTGGCCGATGCCACCGACCCTGGGCTGCATCTGCACCTGCGGTTCGATCCGCAGCAGGACGTCGCCGCGCCCTTCATTGCCACGGGCGCGCGCCCGCAGGTGGCCATCCTGCGCGAGCAGGGGGTCAACTCGCAGCTGGAAATGGCCTACGCCATGCACCGCGCCGGGTTCGACGCGGTGGACGTGCACATGAGCGACCTGATGGCCGGTCGCGCCCGGCTGGATGACTTCCGCGGATTCGTCGCCTGTGGCGGTTTCAGCTATGGCGACGTGCTCGGCGCGGGCGAAGGTTGGGCGCGCTCCATCCTGTTCAACCCGGAACTGGCGGATGCCTTTGCCCGCTTTTTCGGCCGTAGCGACACCTTCGCCCTGGGCGTGTGCAACGGTTGCCAGATGCTTGCGGCGCTGGCGCCCATGATTCCCGGCGCACGCGCCTGGCCGCGCTTCACCCGCAACCGTTCCGAGCAATTCGAGGCCCGGCTGTCGCTGGTCGAGGTGGCCGAGTCACCCTCGATCTTCTTCCAGGGCATGGCGGGCAGCCGCGCGCCCATCGCCGTGGCGCATGGCGAAGGCCGTGCCGACTTTTCGCAGCAGGGCGACGCCAGCCTGCTGCAGGTGGCGATGCGCTTCGTCGACCATCACGGCGCGCCCACCGAGCGCTATCCCGATAACCCCAACGGCAGCCCGCAGGGCATCACCGCCGTCACCACCCCGGATGGCCGCTTCACCGCACTCATGCCCCACCCTGAGCGCGTGTTCCGCAGCGTACAAATGAGCTGGACGGCTGAAGGGCAGGGTGAGGACAGCCCATGGATGCGCATGTTCCGCAACGCGCGGGTGTGGTGCGCCTGAGCCCGAACTGATGCGCAACCCGGGCACGCCCTCTGCTGTGGCGTCTTCGATGCAAGACGGCGCCACCACGCCCGGCGGGCGCAGCGCAAGCGCCCGCTTCGGCGGCGTGGACACCCTGCGTGGTCTGGCCGTGCTGTGGATGATGTCCTTCCATTTCAGCTTCGACCTGAACTGGTTCGGCTTCATCCACACCGACTTCTACACCAGCCCGTGGTGGCTGGACCAGCGCATCGCCATCGTCAGCCTGTTCGTGTTCACCGTCGGCCTGACGCAAACCTTCACTGACGTCAGCGGTCGTCCGGCGCGGCATTTCTGGCGGCGCTGGGCGCAGATCGTCGGTGCCTCGCTGCTGGTCACCGCGGGCAGTTACGCCGCGTTCCCCCACAGCTTCATCTACTTCGGCATTCTCCAAGGCATCGCCGCCATGCTGCTGCTGCACCGCCTGGTGTTTCGACACGCCCGCGCCTGGGTGTTGCTGCTGGCGCCTCTGGCCATCGCCGCGCCGCAGCTCTGGGGGCACGCCTTCTTCAACCCGCCGTGGTGGAACTGGACCGGGCTGATCACGCAAAAGCCCATCACCGAAGACTACGCACCGCTGCTGCCCTGGATCGGCGTGCTGTGGATCGGCGCGGGCCTGGGCTGGCTGCTGGAGCGGGTACGGTTCGCGCCACTGCGTCATTTGCCGACCATCCGTCCGCTGGCCTTCCTGGGCCGCTGGCCGCTGACCATCTACCTGCTGCACCAGCCGGTGTTCGTCGGCTTGGTGTGGCTGGCTGCGCACGCCCGGGGTGGGTGAAGTGACCGAGCCGATCGACTTTCTCTTGTATCACGGCGGCGGCGACCACTGGTACTTCATCCCCCAGGCGCGCGACGCCGAGGATGCGCTGCGCTATTTCTTCTGCATTGAAGGCTACGGCCAGAGCCGACAATTCGGCACCTTGCATCCGGAGCATTGCCTCGTCGTGCCGCTGCGCGACTATCTGCGCGACCGCGATGCCGTCGAACGCGAAGCCGAGCGCCTGCGACGCGCCTGGCGTGCGCAGCGCGACGCCGAAGACGGCCTCTGAGCGCGGCGGTGTCAGCCAAACCCGTGGCTGAGCAGCGTGGCAAGCAGCGGGATGATCACCATGATGTGCGACTGCGCCATCAGCCAGCGCCGCTCGCGTGCAATCTCCGCTGCATCCGGCGCCCAGGCCGCCCCATGCACGGCGCGCTGTGACCACTGCCGCAGGCGGCGGGCCGAGGGCAGGGACATCGCCGCCATCAGCGCCAGCAGCACGATCTTGGCCCACAACAGCGGGTTGTGCAGCAGCCACTGCGGACCCTTGACGCCCCAGACCACGAGCGCCACACCGCTGGCCAGCACCGCGGCAAAACTGAACCACACCCAGGCATCGAGTCGCCGCAACCGCGCAAGCACCATGGCATCGATTCCGCCGACTCGGGTCAGGCTGGTTTTCGCGGTCAAAAACACCACCAGTCCGATCATGGCGGACAGGTGCACATACAACAGCAGGGCGTCGGTGAGCATGGCGGTTCAGGATGACTTGCGTTGCATCAAAGGCGAATGCGCGGCATGCAAGGTGACGAAATGCTGCAGCGGCGGGTGCAGACAATCGGCCAGGGTTGCGCTGTTGAGTCGGGCGTAAAAGGCTTCGGTCGCATCACCCAGCAGCGGTCGCAGCAGACACAGCGGGGTGAGATTGCAATGCCCGCCATCGGGACGCAGGCATTCCACCAGCCCTTGACCGTCCTCCATCCACCGCACGAGATTGCCTAAAAGAATTTCATTTGCCGCTTTTTGCAGCCGCACACCACCGCCTGCACCGCGCTGGTTGTGCACGTAGCCGCCGAGTGCCAGGCGCTGCAACACCTTGACAAGATGCTCGCGCGAAATCTCAAGAAGATCAGCCAACTCTTTGCTATTCATGGAAACATCAGGCCGAGAAGCCAAAACCATGAGGGCGCGTAGGCCGTAGTCCGTAAACTGGGTCAGTTTCAATTTGTCACTTGCCTCGGTGGTGCTGCAACCCTATAGTGGAATTAAATAATCCACTTCAATGCAGCCATGAAGCATGCTACTGCGGTTGACGTCCAGACGCCACAAGACCCTCTGAATCTGTACCACGCGGTCCGCGAGTCGGTGACGGTGCAGGACGACGCGGGCAGTCGCCGTGCCGCCTTGGCGGACGGCCTGCGTCAGCGTACTGGCCTGGATGACGCTGCTTTGCAGCGCGTGGTGCACAGCTTTTATGCCCGCGCCCGGCTTGATCCAGATCTCGGTCCGATCTTCGCCGCGCACGTTGCCGACTGGCAGGCGCACGAGGCGCGCATGGTGGACTTCTGGGCCTCGGTCGCGCTGCTCGCCGGTCGTTACCACCGCAATGCGCTGCAGGCCCACAAGCCCCTCGACCTGCGCCAAGCCCACTTCACGCGCTGGCTGGAGCTGTTCGATCAGACTCTGGCGGCGGAGGTCACGCCACAAGCGCGCGAGCATCTCTTGGCCATCGCGCAGCGCATTGCAACCACGCTGCGCCACCGCCTGTGCCCGCGCTGACGCTGCCGCCCAATCGCCGGGTGTTGCAAGCGCCTTTTACACCTTCTCACAAACGATACACCTGCTGTCTGGGCGGCTTGATCCATCACAAGTCCGTCTATAAGCCGACGCTTATCTTGCCACCACACCAGCGACATTTTGTCGCATCACCCTGAGGAGAGCCATCCATGCCTGACGAGATGCCTTACGAGCCCATGCCGGTCACCGATGCCGGTGGCCGAACCCTGCCGCATGCCGACATGCCCGCACCCGATCTGAAGTACGCCCGTCCCATGGGCGCCTGGGTCATCGTTGCCGCCTTGTTCGTCGTCGTTGTCGGTCTGTGGGCCATGGTCGCCACCTACTTTTCCATCCACGCCTGAGTTCCGCCATGTCCACTTCAACCCCCGATGCCTTCGAGGACCGGTTTCACCATGTCTCCCTGCGGCATGAGCGCATCTGGATCTTCATCGCTCTGAGTCTGATCACCGTGCTGTTCATCGTCGCCGTGTGGTTCGTGGTCCACGACTACGGTCTGGTGGCCAAGACCACGCAGTTTTATTCCAACCCCAACAGCCCGGCGGAGATGGCCGAGTTTCAGGGCTCGGGCGTGAAGCAGACCGGCCCCAACAGCTACGACGTCTATGAAATCGGCCGCGCCTGGAGCTGGACGCCCGGCACCGGCACACCCCTGACCCTGCCGGTGGGCGCGCACGTCACCTTCTACGTCACCAGCGGCGACGTGCTCCACGGCTTCGAGGTGCAGGGCACCAGCATCAACCTCACGGCCATCCCCGGTGTCGTCGGTCATGTCAGCTACACCTTTGACAAGCCCGGCACCTTTTTCATCATCTGCAACGAGTATTGCGGCGCAGGGCATCAGGCCATGATCGGCAAGATCGTCATTACCGGAGCAAAACAATCATGAGCGCAACCTTCAACCACGCCCCGCGCAGTCTGGCGGTGCCCACCGCCGCGGAACTTGCCGGCGAGAAGGCCATGTTGTTGGCCTTCTGGGTCACCGGCTTCGTCGCGCTTGCAGTGGGCATCGCCATCGGCGTGCTGCAGAGTTCCAACTACGCCGGAATCGATCTCTACCCCTATCTGCAGCCCTTTCTCAAGTCTTACTACCAAGGGCTGACCTTCCACGGCGTGCTCAACGCCTATGTGTTCACCTTTTTCACCATTTCCGGCTGGCTGATGTATCTGCCGGCGCGCGAGCTCAAGCTCAAGCCCATGATGGGCTTGGCCTGGTTCACCTACGCGCTGATGCTGCTGGGCACACTCATGGCCGCCTATGGCATGTTCGACAACTCGTCGAGCGTGCTTTACACCATGTACGCCCCGCTCAAGGGCAGTGCCTGGTTCTATCTGGGTATCACCCTGGTGGTGGTGGCGAGCATTCTGCCGCTGTTCGTGGTGATGGAGATGCGTGCCCGCTGGAAGCGCGCGCATCCGGGCCAGGTCACCCCGCTGGTGACCTACATGAGCGCCGCCACGCTGCTGATGTGGTTGCTCGCCGCGCTGGGTGCCGGGACCGAGGCCGTGTTCCTGCTCGACCCGTGGTCCATGGGACTGACCCACACCATCGACCCGCTGCTGGCGCGCACCCTGTTCTGGTGGACCGGGCACCCCATCGTCTACTTCTGGCTGATGCCGGGCTATATCTCCATCTATGCCCTGCTGCCGCGACAGGCAGGCGGCAAGCTGATCTCCGACCCGCTGGCGCGCCTTGCCTTTCTCGTGCTTGTGGTGTTTTCGCTGCCGGTGGGCACGCACCACCAATACACCGACCCGGGCATTTCGCCCGTGCTCAAGGGCATCGTCACGGCGCTGACGCTGTCGGTGGCCATTCCCAGTCTGATCACCGCCTTCACCATCGCCCTGAGTCTGGAATATGCCGGTCGGCGTCGGGGCGGCAAAGGGCTGATGGGCTGGTGGACCGCCTTGCCCTGGAAAGACCCGTCCGTGGCGGCGCAGGTGCTGGCGCTGGTGAGCTTCATCTTCGGCGGCGCGGGAGGCATCGTCAACGCCAGCTGGCAGCTCGACAACGTGGTGCACAACACGCTGTGGGTTCCGGCGCACTTTCACCTCACCGTGGGCACCATGACCACCCTGGTCTTCATGGGCGTGAGCTTCTGGCTGTTGCCGCACCTCACCGGCCGTCGGCTCTACAAGCCCAAGCTGGCGCTGGTCGGCGTCTGGCTCTGGTTCCTCGGTCTGATGACTTGGGGCTTCGCCGGGCACTGGGCCGGCATGGACGGCGTGCCACGGCGCGCCTGGGTCTCGGGTCTGCCGCACGACCAGTACATGCAGCTCTACGGCCTGGTGCATCCGGCGCTGGTGATCGTGGGCATTGGCGGGGCGATTGCGGGCATCGGCGCGGTGCTTTACTACATCGTGTTCTTCGGCACGCTGTTCGGCCGCAAGGAGCCCAAGGCAATGGTGGAGATTCCCTTCACCGACTACATCACCCCCTCGGAAGGCTCGACGCTGGCACGCGTCACCGAGCCGTTGATTCTGTGGACGGTGATCACCTTGGTCATCACGCTGGCGGTGTACATCCCGGTGTTCTGGCCCATGCTCACCCACCCGATCCACGCTCCGGGTTTCGTTCTCTGGTGATGGGATGAACGATGCAATGCCCCGCAACCCTGCAGCGTTTGGCCTGCCCGTGCGGCACCACGGCTGGAGAACCTCCGCGCTGCGTGCGGCCATCGTCTCCGTCGCGCTGCTGGGGGCGTTGTTCGCCTGGTCGCGCCTACAGCCACAAGGCACGGCGCTGCACGGCGCGGCATTGCAACCTGTCCCGGCCCCGGCGTTCACCGGCTTCAGCGACACGCAGGGCCATGCCTTCAGCTGGCGGCAGCAGCGTGGTCGCGTCGTGCTGGTGTTCTTCGGCTACACCCACTGTCCAGACGTCTGCCCGCTCACCCTGGCGGCGCTGGCGCAAAGCCTGCATCAACTCGGGGCGCTGCGGCAGCAGATACGGGTGGTGTTTGTCTCGCTCGATCCGGCACGCGACACCCCCGAGGTGCTGCGCGCCTATCTGGACGGCTTGCTGCCCGGCACCATTGGCCTGCGCGGTTCGCTGGCGGCCGTCACCACGGCATCGCGGCAATGGGGCGTCACCTGGCGGCGGGTGGATGCCGGTTCGGGGACGTACTGGATCGACCACACGGCGGCTGTCACGCTGGTTGGGCCGGATGGGCGGCTGTTGGCGCGTTACGGCTACGGCCAACTCACCAATCCAGCCTGGCTGGCCGACGATCTGCGTCACATCCTGGAGCCCTGATGACAAGCACTGGCTGGCCGCTGGCGGCCTGGGGCGGGTGGTTCGCGCTGATCGGGGCCATGGTGCTGGCCTATGGCCTTGCCGCATGGCGCGGGCGCTGGCCCAAGTGGCGTGCGCTGGTGTTCGTCGTCGGTTGCCTGCTCACCCTGGTCTCGGCCTGGGGGCTGCACAATCCGCTGGCGTCCATGACCAGTTACACCGCGGCGCTGATGAGCCTGGGGCAGGTGGTCTCGCCCTTGCTGCTGCTGGGCCTGCCGCCCGCAGTGCGCGGGCGCTGGCATGCGGCGCCGCACACGGTGTGGAGTGCGTGGCTGCTCGACGCTTGGGTGGCGGGCGCGGTGTTCGTGCTCATCACACTGGGCGTCAATCTGCCCGGGGTGTTCAACACCGCGCTGGCCAATTCGCTGTACTCCGGCCCCATCGGTCTGCTGCTTCTGCTCTCCGGGTTGATGTTCTGGGCGCAGTTGCTCGCGGGCAGCACCAGCCTGCCGCAGCGGTGGATTGCCGGCCTCTACGGCTGGCTGGGCAGCCTGCCCATGATGCTCATCGCCGCCGTCTGGGTATGGAGCGGGCATGTGCTCTACACCCCGTATCTGGACGTGCTGTGCCTGTGGAACCTCAGCCCGCTCGACGACCAGCATTACGCCGGCCTGGTGATGTTTGCCGCCGGTCTGCCCTTGCAACTGCGCGCTGCCTGGCTGCTGGTGATGCCGGAAGCAGATGCCCCTGCCGCGGCCAGGCCATGAGCACGTCCAGCCTCGGCCGCCGCCTTGTTTTGCCCGACCAGGATGCCCGTCCTGGCGTGACCCGATTTGTTGACCTCACTCCCTAGGAAGACCCATGAACACTCGATCCATCAGCATGATCGCGCTGTCGCTCCTGGTCTGCGCCACGGCGCAGGCCCAGGCCGTGACCGGCAACGCCGCTGCAGGCAAGTATGACAGTGCCATGTGCGAAGGCTGCCACAACGCGCATGGCGGTTTCAAGACCGATTTCCCCGCGGTGTACCAGGCGCCCAAGCTCAACGGCCAGAGCGCAGCCTACCTGGCGCAATGCCTGCAGGATTACCGCAGCGGCGTGCGGCGCAACCCGACGATGAAGGCCGTGGCCGACATCCTCACGCCGCAACAGATCGCCAATCTTTCGGCGTATTACGCCGTTGCCAAAAACCAGCAGGTCAAATGACAAGGAGCACACTGATGAAACGACTGATCGCCGGGCTCGGCGCCACCGCGCTGCTCGCCCTGGCCACCGCAGCCCACGCAGCAGACATCAAGAAGGGCGAAGATCTGGTGAACAAGGGCGGCTGCATTGCCTGCCACGGTGCGGGCATGGACAAGCCCATCGCCCCCAACTATCCCAAGCTCGCCGGGCAGTACCAAAGCTACCTGTTCCACGCCCTGCAGCAAT
>JAKAFC010000188.1 GCA_021818065.1 Pseudomonadota bacterium | reverse complement strand
GGCGGGAGAGTTGCAGCGCAGCGGCTTGATTGCGTACCACCGCGGTGATCTCCGGGTGGTGAATCGCATCGCCCTGCAATCCAGGGCATGCAGCTGCTATGCGCTGGATCAGCGGATTTACGACGCTTCAATGCAAGATAAGGCCCCGGAGCGCGCAGAACCCGACTTCGCGTGAAAAAACGGTCTTGCATGTTCGTTAGCGCACAGACACTTTGCTTGCAGTTCGATACCTTCAGTGCATGCCACGACATCGCAGAAATGCAACGCGATGCCGAAGCGACATGAACCGGGGCAACGGCCCCATCACTTGAAGGATTGAACATGAACTGGGAACGTATCGAAGGCAACTGGAAGCAGATCAAGGGTCAGGCCAAAGCGCAATGGGGCAAGCTCACTGATGATCAGCTGACCGAGATCGGCGGCAAACGCGAGCAACTCGCCGGAAAGATCCAGGACTCCTATGGCATCACCAAGGACGAAGCCGAGCAGCAACTCGCCGCCTGGCAGAAGCACTGCAAAGACGACGGTCCCGCAATCTGAGCCTGGGGTCAATCTGACCTTGCACAGCCCTGAAGCAAAGCGGTCGGTCGAGAGTCATCGCGCCCATCGCTGCACACGAGGAGTATGACCATGTCGTTAGGCACCATTCTGCTGATCATCCTGATTCTGATGTTGATCGGCGCATTTCCAAGCTGGCCCCACAGCCGCAGCTGGGGGTACTTTCCCAGCGGCATTCTTGGCTTCATTGTGATCGTGGTGCTGATCCTCTTTCTCACAGGGCGCATGTAAGCGTTCATACGCCTGCGCCATTGCGCCATCAAACATCTACCCCTTGGGCAACACGCCTTCGGGGACACTCGGTTTATTTCAAAGGAATGCATCATGCGATCCCACAAAGTGCTTTATGCCGTCATGCTGGCGGCCTCATTGGTCAGTTTTACAGGCTGTGCCGCCACAGATCGGCACGACAGCACGGGCCAGTACATTGACGACACGGCCATCACGACCAAGGTCAAGGCCGCGATTTTTGGCGACCCGCAGCTCAAGCTGTTCGAAATCAAGGTGGTGACCTTCAAGGGCGTGGTGCAACTCAGCGGCTTTGTCGGCACACGCGAAGAGGAGCTGAGAGCGGTCGCCCTTGCACGCAACGTGGACGGCGTGAAGGCGGTTCAGGACAACATGAGCCTGAAGTAAACAGGCGAGTCACGCCGCGAGGGAATCGATCCTGGGCAGCGGCGTTGCAGGCCATCGCACAGGCGCCTGATCCCCCTCCAATGCGTGCGTCGCCTCACCGGGGCGACGTGCGCTGTTTTTTCCAACCCATTCAAAAGGTCGCATCATGAACATCAAACAAAGAATTCTCCCCTCGGTTGCCGCCGCCATGCTCTTGCTCGCTCTGGGCGGCTGTGCGGGGATGTCATCGCAGGATAAAAGCACCGCGATCGGTGCGGGCGTTGGCGCAGTGGGCGGCGCCGTGCTGTCGGGCGGGAGCGGAATCGGGACGGTCGGTGGCGCCGCGGTGGGCGGCGTGATCGGGCATGAAATCGGCAAGTAAGCCATATTGTTTGACAGACCCCCACAACCAGGAAACGCCATGAACCGATCTTTCAAACGGCCCGCAACGATCGTCGCCATCAGCCTTCTGATGGCGGTGCTCTACGGCTGTCAAAAACCAGAGGGCCCGGCAGAAAAAGCTGGCAAGGCCATAGACCAGGGCGCGGCGAAGGCCGGCGAGCAAATCCAAAAAGCTGGCCAGAGCCTGCAAAACGAGGCCCAAAAAAGCCCGTAGGCTCGCTGGCGGTACCACGTGCTGACGGGCTGGCTGTTGGTTCAACCGTCTGTCGACAGCGCCTCGGCACAGTGGTAGGGGATGATCAGCTGGCCTTCGTTGTTGGCAATCGCCTCAATGGTGATGATGGGCGCAGATGATTCAAGGTGGAATGCCTTGAAGGGGATACGTTCTACGGCTGATTGTGGCCGGTCAAGAGAGTCGGATCCGTCATGAATGCCTGATGCGGCAATCAATTCTGGCTACACCAAGCAAGCGCAGGGCGGTACGTGTGCTCGGCTTAAGGAGTGTCTGGATTTTTGCATTTCAGGCGGGGGAGCGTTTTTGATGGCATGGCGGGCGACGCGGCGTGTTGCGGTTGATGGCTGGCGCAAAACCTACCAGCGCAAATAGTTGTTCATGCTTCCGCTGTGCACCTGGACACTGCGGGTCTGGCCGTTATGCGTTCCGGTCACTGTGTAACGCCCCCCAGGCAGTTTGACGTAGCACAGGGGGCCATCCGCGGTAAACCTAGCCACCGTCCGGCTGCCGGACCGGATCTCGATTGGCACATCCGCCAGATAGGCTCCACCCGGCCCGCCGACCATCCAGAACCCCAGGTTGTAGTCGGTAGCCCTTGATTGCAATTGCGTCAAACTGCTATCGCCCACTCCGCCGCACAGATGACTGCCGACATGCACAGGGGCCGGCGGGGTCGGCATCTGCGCCTGGGCTCCGCTCAGCATCCATGGCGCTCCGGAAAAAAGGACCGCGCATTTTTGAAGAAATGCGCGGGTCGCTGCAGTGCGAGGTCTGGTCATGTCAGTGGGCTCTTGGCTCAGGCGGCTTCCTGTGGCTTGCATCGCGGAATGATTCAGCTTCAGGAAGTATGGAAGCTACAGACTTTAGGTCTGCGTTGCGCGGATGTCTGTACGCCAACGCACGCTGCAGTGCGTCAATGCGTCGCTCGGGCGAAGCCATTCAAAGCGCTGACGTTCGTTAGCGCACAGACGGCAGACGCCTGGAAGGCTAACTTCATGGTCATGCCTGCGCACTCCGACGCGGCCACAAGGACGCATATGAATCTCCATCTCAGTATTGGCCCGCTGGTTTCCCTGGTTGCCGGTGTCCTGATCCTCGCCATGCCCCGCCTTCTGAACTACATCGTGGCGGTCTACCTGATTCTCATCGGACTCATTGGGATCTTTGGCACTGGCGGCCTGCAGTTGCATTGAACAGCCCGCGCGATGCTGCGCGGCCCAGGATGCTCAATGAGCTTATGCCAGCCGTAGCTCGACCTGATGGCTGCGGCCATCGTCCAGCAAAGCAATGCTCGCTGCAGACTGCACCACGCCATCGAGCAGGATCTGGGCTGTAACCTCTGCAGGGTTGGTGGACGACAGCGTCCGCCCGACACGGATGCAATACAGCGTGCTGCCGTAGCGGTAATCCAGCTCAAACCCAGGCCAGTCAGCCGGTAGCACCGGGGCGAGATGCAAGTGTCCGCCCTCGCGGCGCAGGCCGAGCAGCGACTCCACGATCAGGCGGTACATCCAGCCAGCCGAGCCGGTGTACCAGCTCCATCCGCCGCGCCCGACATGCTGCGGGGCGGCGTAGACGTCAGCGGTCATGACATAGGGCTCGACCTTATAGCGCTCGATGTCGGCGGCGCTGCGCGCGTGGTGCACTGGATTAATCATGTCCAGCAACTCCCAGGCGCGGGTGGCGTCGCCGAGTTCGGCGAAGGCCATCGCCGCCCAGACCGCGGCGTGCGTGTACTGGCCGCCGTTCTCGCGCACGCCGGGCACATACCCTTTGATGTAGCCGGGGTCGAGCAGGGTCTGGTCGAACGGTGGGTCGAGCAATTGCACCAGCCCGGCATCTCGGCGCACCAGACGCTGGTCGAGTGCGTCCATCGCCTGCCGCTGACGGTCTGCATCGGCGGCGCCGGACAGCACGGCCCAGCTCTGCGCGATGGCGTCGATCTGGCATTCCGCGCCCCCAGCCGAACCCAGCGGCGCGCCATCGTCGAAGTAGGCGCGGCGATACCAGGCGCCATCCCAGCCATGCTGGTCGAGGCTGGCGCGCAGCGCCGCCGCGGCGTCAACGCAGCGCGCAGCGAAGTCGGCGTCGCCGCGCGACTGCGCCAGTGGCACGAAGCGCTGCAGTACCTCATGCAAGAAAAAGCCGAGCCAGACGCTTTCGCCACGGCCGTGGTCGCCCACGCGGTTCATGCCGTCGTTCCAGTCGCCTGTGCCCATCAGCGGCAGGCCATGCACACCGCGCGGCATGCTGTGCTCGATGGCGCGCACGCAATGCTGGTAGAGCGACTCCCGCAGCTCCGAGCGTGTGGCACGGTCGTAATAGGCCTCTTCATCGGCGTTGACGGCGCGGCCTTCGAGGTATGACGCAGTCTCGTCGAGCACGGCTTGGTCGCCGGTGATCTGCACATAGCGGCTCACGCATAGCGGCAGCCACAGGTAATCGTCGGAGCAGCGGGTGCGCACGCCGCGGTCCAGCGGCGGATGCCACCAGTGCTGCACGTCGCCTCGGCTGAACTGGTGCGCCGCGCATAGCAGCAGATGCTGGCGCACCGCATCGGGCTGGGCGTGGAGCATCGCCATGGCGTCCTGCAACTGGTCGCGGAAGCCGATGGCGCCGCCCGACTGGTAGTAGCCGCTGCGCGCGAGAAAGCGGCAGGCGATCACCTGATACAACAGCCAGCCGTTGACCAGCACGTCGAGCGCCGGGTCGGGCGTGCGCACCTGCACCGCGCCCAGCGTGCTGCGCCAGTGCTCGCGTACGGCGTCGAGCGTGGTGGCCGCCGTGCCCAGTCCGCGACAGCGCTGCACCAGCGCGCTGGCGGCCTTGGGGCTGTCGGCAACGCCCAGGCGGAAGATGATTTCACGCGTG
>JAKAFC010000187.1 GCA_021818065.1 Pseudomonadota bacterium | reverse complement strand
ATCTCAAGTTCGTCGGCGTCGGCATTGAAATCGCGGCCGAAGACGGGCTGGTCAAGGTGGTGTCGCCCATCGAGGGCTCGCCCGCGGCGCGCGCCGGCATCCATGCCGGTGACCTCATCACCCGCATCGACAGCACCGCCGTCAAGGGCCTGAGCCTGAACGATGCGGTCAAGCTCATGCGCGGCAAGCCTGGCACCAAGGTCACGCTCACCGTGCTGCGCAAGGCGGAAAACCGCACCCTCACCTTCACGGTCACGCGTGAGCTGATCCAGGTGCAGAGCGTCAAGAGCAAGATGCTCGCCCCGGGCTACGGCTGGATCCGCATCACCCAGTTCCAGGCCGACACCCTGCCCAGCTTCGTCAGCAAGATTGATGCGCTGTACAAGGAAGACCCGAACATGAAGGGCCTGATCCTCGACCTGCGCAACGATCCGGGCGGCCTGCTGGAAAGCGCCGTGGGCGTGGCTTCGGTGTTCCTGCCCAACGACGCCGTGATCGTCAGCACCAAGGGCCAGATGCCCGAGGCCAATGCCACCTACCGCAACACGCCCAGCGACTACCTCAGCCGTCCGGGCGACAACCCGCTCGACACCCTGCCCGCCGGCATCAAGACGGTGAAGCTGGTGGTGCTGATCAACGGCGGCTCGGCCTCGGCGTCGGAAATCGTCACCGGTGCGCTGCAAGACTACAAGCGCGCCGTGGTCATGGGCACGCTGTCGTTTGGCAAGGGCTCGGTGCAGACCGTGCTGCCGCTGGGCCCGGACACCGCGCTCAAGCTGACCACTGCGCGCTACTACACCCCCAACGGCCAGTCGATCCAGGGCAAGGGCATCACCCCGAACTACGAGGTTGACCCGCTGGAGAGTGGCGACCCGTACGCCGCGCTGCGCATGCGTGAGATCGACTACAAGAATCAGATCGGCACCGGCAACGAGGCCGCCGACTCCAAGCGTGTCGAGGAAGACGTGCGCAAGCAAGACGAAGCCCGCCGTCTGCTCGAAGCCGAGTTGCAAAAAGACCCGAACAAGCTGCCCAAGCTGCCGGAGTACGCCAGCAAGGACGACTGGCAGGTGACGCAGGCGATGAATTACCTCGAAGGCCGGCCAGTGATCACCGCCAAGCAGCCCAGCAGCACGGCCAAGGCGAAGTCGCCCACTGCCTCGGTCCCGGCCAGCAGCCCCAAGGCCGACGCCAGCGGGGCGGCCAAGCCCAAGTAAGCACCGGCCCAGCGGCGAGCCTGCTTGCCGCTGGAGCATGCGCTGAACCTCGGCGCCCCAGCCTCTATGCTTGCGCCATGAACGACGCTGACCTGCTGCGGTATTCCCGCCACATCCTGCTCGACGAAATCGGCATCGAGGGCCAGGAGCGCATCAACGCCGCCCATGCTGTCATCCTGGGCGCCGGAGGGCTGGGGTCGCCTGCCGCGTTGTATCTGGCCAGCGCCGGGGTCGGCCGCATCACCCTGGTGGACGGCGACCGGGTCGATCAAACCAATCTGCAGCGGCAGATCGCGCACACCGAAGCCCGCGTCGGACAACTCAAGGTGGAGTCGGCGCGCGAGGCGATGCGGCAAATCAACCCACACATCCAGATCGACACCATCGACCGCCGTGCCGACGCCGCCCTGCTCCGGGCCCTGGTGGCCGATGCCGACGTGGCGCTGGACTGCAGCGACAACTTCGCCACCCGCCACGCCCTCAACCGCGCCTGCGTGGCGCACGGCGTGCCGCTGGTAAGCGGCGCGGCCATCCGCTTTGCCGGTCAGGTCAGCGTGTTCGACACCCGCGCTGACGCCCAGGGGCAGCGCGGACCGTGCTACGCCTGTCTGTTCCCGGAAGACGTGCCGGTGGAGGAAGTGCAATGCGCCACCATGGGCGTGCTGGCGCCACTGGTCGGCCTGGTCGGCAGCCTGCAGGCGGCCGAGGCGCTCAAGCTCTTGAGCGGCTGCGGCACCCCGCTACGCGGTCGGCTGCTGTTGATCGACGCGCTCGAGACCGACTTCCAGACCATCGCCCTGCAGCGCAACCCGGCCTGCCCGGTGTGCGGCGCCGCAGCGCTGGCGGCCTGAGCGCTGTCGCGGGCCGAAGCCAGCGCCGCGTCAAACCGGCCGCATCTTCCACGCCGCTATCGCCGTGGCCAGGCGTCGCGGCGACAGGCGCGAACCCAGCACCAGCAGGCGATTGCCCAGGCCGTGCACCGCCACGCGCTGACCGCGCTCCATGGCGCGCACGCCGAACCGCGCCACCTCGGCCGACGTCGCCATCCGGCTGTGGAACAGCGCCGAGCGCTCGCCTTCGGCACGGCTGGCAAAGTCGGTGCGGGTGGCGCCCGGGCACAGGGTGGTGACCCGCACGCCGCGGCCGCGCAACTCGACGTCGAGCGCCTCGCCCAGCGCCAGCACATAGGCCTTGGTGGCGAAATACACCGCCATGCCCGGCCCCGCCTGGAACGCCGCCGTGCTGGCGACGTTGAGGATGTGCGCCGGGGGCTGCTGCAGCAACGCGGGCAGCAGCAATGCCGTGACCCGGGTGAGCGCGCCCACGTTGACGTCCACCATGGCCTGCGTGCGCGCCGGGTCGGTGTCGGCAAACGGGCCATAGACGCCGATGCCGACGTTGTTCACCAGCACCTTGGGTTGGATGCCGGCCTGCGCGATCTGCTGCGCCAGGGTATCAGCCCCGCCGGGTGCGGCCAGATCGGCCACCGCCACCATCGTGCGCGTGCCGTGTGCCTGCTGCAGTTCTGCGGCAATCGCCTGCAGCTTGTCGCCGCTGCGCGCGCTCAACACCAGGGCATAGCCCCGTGCCGCCAGCTCGCGTGCAATGTCCAGACCGATGCCGCCGGAGGCTCCTGTCACCACCGCCCATTTGTCCATGCTGTGTCTCCCTGGTTTCAATATGAAGCGCACCGCATTGCACCGCGACCACGCAGCGGCCGGCGCACCGCCCACCATGTCCCTGCACACGGCAGGGTTGCCCTCAACCGCCGTCGGGTCGATCAGACGTCGCCTCCGCGGGCCCGAAGCCCGGCGCCATGGCGTGCCGCAAGTGTTCCACCAACAGGTGAACGGCGCGGGGGATGGTCGGGCTCCAGGGGCGGATGGCGTAGATGGCATCGCCGAAAAACCCCACGGGCCGCCACTCCGGCAGCACCGTCAGCAGGCGGTTTGCCCGCTGTGCGACGGCAATGCTGAAGTCGGGCACCAGCGCCAGGCCCAGCCCCGCGAGCAAGGCTTCGCGCAACACCTCGCTGGTGTTGGCCCGCAGCGGCCCCTGCACGGTCACGCGCACCCGTTCGGGCGGCTCGCTGCCGCGCTCGAACATCCACACCGCCGCGCCGGGGCGCAGATAGGTCAGGCAGTCGTGCTCGGCCAAGGCGTCTGGATGCGTGGGCAGACCGCGGCGCCGGGCATAGCCGCGGCTGGCCACCAGGCGCGTGCGGGTGGCGCACAGCTTCCAGGCCACGGTGTTGTCTGGCGGCGCCGCCACATGGCGAATGGCCAGATCGAAACCCTCCTGCGGCAGATTGACCAGACGATCGGCCAGATCGAGTTCCACGCGAATGTCGGGATACTGCCGCAAAAACTCCAGCACATGCGGCGCCACATGCTGGCGCCCCAGGGCCACCGGCGCGGTCACGCGCACCAGACCGCGTGGCGCGGCTGCCAGAGCGTGCGCCGCGCCCACGCTGTGGGCGATGCGGGCAAAGGCCGGCGTGGTGTCGTCCACCAGCCGTTGCCCGGCTTCCGTCAGGCGCAGGGCCCGGGTGGTGCGACGCACCAGCGGCACGCCGACGCGGCGTTCCAGCAGGGCGAGGTTGTGGCTCACCGCCGCCTTGGACACGCCCAGGCGCTGCGCCGCCGCGGTGAGACTGCCGGCAGCGGCAATCACGCCAAGCCAGTGCACCTGCTGCCACAGCAGGTCGTCACGCGGTGCAAGGGGTGAGCTCATGGCGTCATTGTTCATTGAAATGAACGATGTTGTCACGCTGAAGCGCTGTTCAGCGCCGCCTGGGCTGCCTAGACTGCGGTGCATTGTCGACTTGGATTGCGGCCCATCCGTTGTGCCGCGTCCCCCAGCAGGAGCCAACCATGGGTGCACCCGAAGCCTTCACCACCGCCGCCACGGTGGGTCAGTTCATCAACGGCCAGCCCGGGCCGGGCCGGGGCACGCGCCGACAGCCGGTGTTCAACCCGGCCAGCGGTGCCGTGGCCCGTGAGGTGGTGCTGGGCGAGGCGGCGGACGTGGATGCGGCCGTGGCCGCAGCGCAGGCCGCCTTTCCCAAATGGGCCGACACCCCGCCGGTGCGACGCGCGCGGGTGCTGTTCAAGTTTCTGGAGCTGATGAACCAGCACCGCGACACCCTGGCGGCGATGATCACCGCCGAGCACGGCAAGGTGTTTTCGGATGCGCAGGGCGAAGTCACGCGCGGCATCGAAATCGTCGAATTCGCCTGCGGCATTCCGCAGCTGCTCAAGGGCGACTACACCGAGCAGGTGTCCACCGGCATCGACAACTGGACCCTGCGCCAGCCGCTGGGCGTGGTCGCCGGGGTGACGCCGTTCAACTTTCCGTGCATGGTGCCGCTGTGGATGTTCCCGGTGGCGATTGCCGCGGGCAACACCTTCGTGCTCAAGCCCAGCCCGCTCGACCCTTCGCCCAGCGTGTTCATGGCCGAACTG
>JAKAFC010000186.1 GCA_021818065.1 Pseudomonadota bacterium | reverse complement strand
GCAAGAGCCCGTTCGACTCCTCCGGCGGCCGCCACACCAGCTTCGCCAGCGTCTTCGTCTACCCCGAGGTGGACGACTCCATCGAGATCGACATCAACCCCGCCGATGTGCGCACCGACACCTTCCGCGCCAGCGGCGCCGGCGGTCAGCACATCAACAAGACCGACTCGGCGGTGCGGCTGACGCACATCCCCACGGGCATCGTGGTGCAGTGCCAGAACGACCGCAGCCAGCACCGCAACCGCGACGAGGCGTGGCAGATGCTGCGCTCGCGGCTTTACGAGCACGAGATGCGCAAACGCATGGCCGAGCAGCAGAAGCTCGAATCGAGCAAGAGCGACGTGGGCTGGGGTCACCAGATCCGCAGCTACGTGCTCGACCAGAGCCGCATCAAGGATCTGCGCACCAACGTCGAAATCTCCAACACCCAGAAGGTGCTCGACGGCGACCTCGACGAATTCATCACCGCCAGCCTGAAATCCGGCCTCTGAGCGCCCGACCGCGCATCCGACCTCGCCCTCTCATCGCTCCGCTGAACCTCGCACTGCCATGACAGCCAAACCCGACACTCCCGCCCGCATCACCCGCCTGGCTGACTACACCCCACCGGCCTACGCTATTGACAGCGTGCACCTGCGCTTCGACCTCGACCCCGCCAAAACCCGCGTGCACAGCCGCATGGCGGTGCGCCGCCTGCCGGGTGCGGCCGACAACGCCGCGCTGGTGCTCGACGGCGAAGACATCACCCTGCTGACCCTGAAGGTCGACGGCGCGTTCGTCGCCTTCCGCCAGGACGGCAACACCCTGGTGCTCGACAAGCTGCCCGCCACCTTCACCCTGGAGATCGAGACCCTCAACGTGCCGCAGGCCAACACCCAGCTGGCCGGTCTCTACATGTCGGGGGGCGCGTTCTTCACCCAATGCGAGGCCGAGGGCTTTCGTCGCATCACCTACTGGCCCGATCGCCCCGACGTGATGAGCCGCTTCCATGTCACCCTGCGCGCCGACAAGGCGCAATACCCGGTGCTGCTGTCCAACGGCAACCTGGTGTCGCAGACCGATCTCGACGGTGGCCGCCACGAGGCGGTGTGGGATGACCCCTTCCCCAAGCCCTGCTATCTCTTTGCCCTGGTTGGCGGCAACCTGGTGTGCCGCGAGCAGACCGTGCGCGCCGCCTCGGGCAAGACGCATCTGCTGCAGGTCTATGTGCGCGCGGGCGACCTCGACAAGACCGAGCACGCCATGCACTCGCTCATCAAGTCGATTGCCTGGGACGAGCAGCGCTTCGGCCTGAGCCTGGATCTCGACCGTTTCATGATCGTGGCCGTCAGCGACTTCAATATGGGGGCCATGGAGAACAAGGGCCTCAACATCTTCAACACCAAGTATGTGCTGGCCAACCCTGCCACCGCCACCGATGCCGACTACGACGGCATCGAAAGCGTGGTCGGCCACGAATACTTCCACAACTGGACGGGCGACCGCATCACCTGCCGCGACTGGTTCCAGCTCAGCCTCAAGGAAGGGCTGACGGTGTTTCGCGACCAGGAGTTCAGTCAGGATCTGGCCGCCGCCGCGGGCGGCGAATCGGCCCGCGCGGTCAAGCGCATCGAGGACGTGCGGGTGCTGCGCACCGCGCAATTCTCCGAGGACGCCGGCCCCATGGCGCACCCGGTCCGCCCGGAGCAGTACCAGGCCATCGACAACTTCTACACCGCCACCGTCTATGAGAAGGGCGCCGAGGTGGTGCGCATGATGCAGACCCTGGTGGGCCGCGCCGGCTTCCGTCAAGGCATGGATCTGTACTTCCAGCGCTTCGATGGCCAGGCTGTGACCTGCGACGACTTTGCCCAGGCGATGGCCGACGCCAACCCCGGCTCCGCCCTGGCCACACATCTCGTCGCCTTCAAGCGCTGGTACAGCCAGGCCGGCACCCCGCGCCTGCACGCCAGTGGCACGCTGGACCCCGCCGCCCGCACCTACACCCTCACCCTGCGCCAGACCCTGCCCGACACCCCGGGCCAGAGCGGCAAGCAGCCGCAGGTCATCCCGGTGCGCATGGGCCTGCTCGGCGCCGACGGCGCCGCCCTGCCGCTGTGGCTGGACGGGCAGGACAAAGGCACCGACACCGTGCTGGTGCTCACCGAAACCGAGCAGACCTTCACCTTCAGCCAGATCGACGCCGCAGCCGTTACGCCCTCGCTGCTGCGCGGCTTTTCGGCTCCAGTCATCCTCGACTACGCCTACACCGACGCCGACCTGCTGCACCTGTTGGCGCATGACGCCGACCCCTTCAACCGCTGGGAGGCGGCGCAGCGCCTGGCGCTGTCGCGCCTGCTCGGCGCCGTGCGCGGCGATGTGCTGCAGCTCGACCCTGCCTACCTCGACGCCCTGCGCGCCGTGCTGCAAGACTCCAGGCTCGACCCCGCCTTCAAGGAACTGCTGCTCACCCCGCCCGGCGAGGCCTACATCGCCGAGCAGCTCGACGAAGTCGATCCGCCGCGCATCCACGCCGCGCGCCAGGCGCTGCGCAGCGCCCTGGCGCGGCAACTCGCCGCCGAGTGGCAGGCCGTGTTCGACGCCCTGGCGCCGCGCGGCGGCTACAGCCCGGACTTCGCCAGCGCCGGGCGCCGCGCGCTGCGCAACCTGGCCCAGGCCCAACTCTGCGAACTCGGCCAGCCGCAATGGCTGGGCCGTGTCTACCAGCAGGTCAAGGACGCCGACAACATGACCGACCGCTTCGCCGCGCTGGCCGCGCTTGTGCATGTCGGCGCCGATCTGGCCAAGCCCGCGCTGGAACGCTTTGCCACGCAGTTCGCCCACGAGGCGCTGGTGATGGACAAATGGTTTGCGCTGCAGGCCAGTGCCCCCGACCGCGACGGCCGCCAGCTCGACCGCGTGCGTGCCCTCATGCAGCATCCGGCCTTCTCCATCCACAACCCCAACCGCGCCCGCAGCGTGCTGTTCGCCTACTGCCAGGCCAACCCCGGCGCCTTCCACCGGGCCGATGGCGCGGGCTATGCCTTCTGGGCCGAACAGGTGCAGGCGCTCGACGCCATCAACCCGCAGGTCGCGGCCCGGCTGGCCCGCGCCCTCGACCGCTGGCGCAAGCTCGCCCCGGCCTACCGCGACGCCGCGCAGCAAGCCCTGCGCCGCGTGGCCGAAAGCACCAGCCTGTCCGCCGACACCCGCGAAATCGTCGAACGCGCTCTGGCCGACTGAGGCCGTCGTCCACCGTCCCCTTCCTCCTCTGCCATTGCACCCATGACAAGCTCCGTCAACCTCACCCGTTACCTCGTCGAACAAGAGCGCCAGCACGGCGTCATCACCCCGCATCTGCGCCTGCTCGTCGAAGTCGTGGCGCGCGCCTGCAAGCGCATCAGCATCGCCGTCAACAAAGGGGCATTGGGCGACGTGCTCGGCTCCGCCGGTACCGGCAACGTGCAGGGTGAGGTGCAGAAAAAGCTCGACGTCATCGCCAACGATGTGCTCATTCACGCCAACGAGTGGGGCGGCCATCTCGCCGCCATGGCCTCGGAGGAAATGGACACGGTGTTTCCGGTGTCGGAAAACTACCCGCGCGGCGAATACCTGCTGCTGTTCGACCCCCTCGACGGCTCGTCGAACATCGACGTGGACGTGACCATCGGCACCATCTTCTCGGTGCTGCAACTGCCGCCCAACGCCGGTGAGGTGCGCGAGGAACACTTCCTCCAGGCCGGCACCCGGCAGGTCGCGGCCGGCTACTGCGTGTACGGCCCGCAGACCCAACTCGTGCTCACCGTGGGCCGCGGCGTGGCCGTGTTCACCCTCGACCGCGAGCAAGGCAGCTTCGTGCTCACGCAGAGCGACCTGCAGATCCCGGCCAGCACCAGCGAGTTCTCCATCAACATGTCCAACCTGCGGCACTGGGCGCCACCGGTCAAGCGTTACATCGACGAGTGCCTGCAAGGCAAGGACGGCCCACGCGGGCGCGACTTCAACATGCGCTGGGTGGGCAGCATGGTGGCCGACGTCCATCGCATCCTCATGCGTGGCGGTGTGTTCCTCTATCCCTGGGACAAGCGCGAACCCACCAAGCCCGGCAAACTGCGCCTGCTGTACGAGGCCAACCCCATGAGCTTTCTCGTCGAGCAAGCCGGGGGGGCAGCCACCAACGGCACGCAGCGCATTCTCGACATCGCACCGTCCTCGCTGCACGAGCGCTGCAGCGTGATGCTGGGCTCGCGCGAGGAAGTGGAGTTGCTGCAGCGCTACCACGCCGAAGCGGCCTGAGACGCAAACCCGTCGCTGCTCTGGTATAGAATGGCGGGCTTCGCCGGCATAGCTCAGTTGGTAGAGCAGCGCATTCGTAATGCGAAGGTCGGGGGTTCGACTCCTCTTGCCGGCACCACATCCCGTCCCAGCAAACCGCGCCTGGCGCGGTTTTTTGTTGGCTGAAGTTGAAGTGCGCCCGCACTGGCGCCTTGCCGTGCAGAGGCTTGCGCCGCGCCGCTCTGAGCTTAGCGCTCAGCGCCTGAAGCCACATGCGGCCCTGGCGACGCCAACTCCGGCCGTCCCCAGAAGTAGCCCTGGCCCCAATCCAGCCCAATGCGGGCCATGCAGTCGCGCTGCTCGGGGGTTTCGATGCCCTCGGCGATGGTGAGGATACCCAGGTCATGCGCCATGGCGGCAATGGAGCGCACCACCGCTTCGGCGCTGGGCTCGTGCTGCGCGC
>JAKAFC010000021.1 GCA_021818065.1 Pseudomonadota bacterium | reverse complement strand
AAGGTGCGGATCAGCTCGAGTCCGCTGGCATCGGGCAGACCGAGGTCGACCAACAGCAGATCCACTGGCTCGCGCTGCAGAATCTGGGTGGCGTCGGCCATGCGTCCGGCCTCGAAAATCCGCACGTTAGGGTCGTTCTCGCGCAGCAGTTCCACGAATCCGGCGCGCACCGCCGGCAGATCGTCAACGACCAGGGCGCATTGCATGGTGCTCATAGACATCGCTTTCCCATGGAGGGCGCCGCACGACAATGGCGGCAACGAGACCGATACTATCAATACAGCCCCCCCGATGACGGGGGAACCGTCCGCCCGATGGCGGCATCACTTCCTTTGGATACCGACTTGGCCACCCTATCGCCTGTGCAGCTCCGCCACACGTTCTCGCCCACCGACAACGCGCGCCTGGCGCAGCTCTGCGGGCCCCTGGAGGAAAACCTGCGGCAGATCGAAGCCGCCTTCGATGTGCGGCTCAGCCGCCGTGCCGAAACCCTGAGCATCGAGGGCGAACGCGCTGCGGCACGCCGGGCTCTGGATTTTCTGCAGGCGCTCTGGGCCCGCGAGAGCGCCCGCTTCAGCCTGGAAGACATTCAGCTCGAACTGGTGCAGGCCGCCCAGGGACAGCGGCCCAAACTAACCGCCGCCGAGGATGAACCGGTGCTCTACACCCGGCGCGAGAGCTTGCACGGCCGCACGCCCAACCAGGTGCAATACATCCGCAACATCCAGCAGCACGACATCACTTTCGGCATCGGCCCCGCTGGCACCGGCAAGACGTTTCTGGCGGTGGCCTGCGCTGTGGATGCGCTGGAGCGCCATGCGATCAGCCGCCTGGTGCTCACCCGCCCGGCGGTCGAGGCGGGCGAGCGCCTGGGCTTCCTGCCGGGCGATCTGACGCAGAAGATCGACCCGTATCTGCGTCCGCTGTACGACGCGCTCTACGACCTGCTCGGAATGGAGAAGACGCAAAAGCTGTTCGAGCGCAGCGCCATCGAGATCGCGCCGCTGGCCTTCATGCGCGGGCGCACACTCAATCAGTCGTTCGTCATCCTGGACGAAGCGCAGAACACCACGCCGGAGCAGATGAAGATGTTTCTCACGCGCATCGGTTTCGGCTCGCGCGCCGTGATCACCGGCGATACCAGCCAGGTCGATTTGCCGCGTGGCACGCAGAGTGGTCTGGCGCAGGCGCAAAAGGTGCTGGCCGAGGTGCGCGGCATCGCCTTCAGCCAGTTCACCAGCCAGGATGTGGTGCGGCACCCGTTGGTGGCGCGCATCGTCGACGCCTATGCCATGCACGACGCCGCAACGCCCGCGTCTGCACCCGGCCCCGCCCCAACGACCACAGCCGACACGGCGCCAGCGCGGCGCACGCCGACCCGCCGCGCATGAACGCCCGACCGGCCAAACCCGCGTTGCGGCTGTCGGTGCAATTTGCCGACGCCAGCCACCGCGCGCTGCTGCCGCGCGCCCTGCTGCTGCGCTGGGTTCGCGCCGCACTGCGTGCCGGCCCGGAGGACACTGAACCCGGCGCCGCGATGCAGGACGCCGGTGCCGCCCACCAGATCACGCTGCGCTTTGTCGACGCCGCCGAGGGCAGCGCCCTGAACCAAGCGTATCGTGGCAAAGATTACGCCACCAATGTGCTGACCTTCGATTACAGCCACTGGCCCGCGCACGCCGACGTCGTGCTGTGCTGCCCGGTGGTGGCACAGGAGGCCGAGGCGCAGCACAAGCCGTTGCTGGCGCATTACGCGCACCTCGTCGTGCATGGCGTGCTGCACGCGCAAGGCTGGGATCACCAGACCGAGCGCGAAGCACAGCACATGGAACGTCTGGAGGTGGCAATCTTGCAGCGCTTCGCCATCCCTGACCCCTACGCCCACGGTGGCGACATGCCTGCCGGGTAAAGTGCCGGGCTTCGCACGCCCTGCCCCGCCCACCATGTCCGACCATCCCCCCCGCCGTCCCGCCGAACTGCCAGGCAACAGACCCGTGCGGCGCGGCCCGTGGCGTTTTCTGACCACGCGCTGGGCCGTGGCGGTAGGGTCGCTCGCTCTCGGCGTGTTGCTGGCGCAGAGCTTCGGCCGCCCGCAGCTCGGCGGCTGGTCCGTGGTCATTCTGGCGGTCTGGGTTGCACTGTTGTGGGCCGACCCCGGGTCGGCCCCCGGGGCACGGGCGCGGCGCGGCGCGCTGCTGGGCTTCGGCCTCGGGCTGGGTTGGTTCATCGGCGGGTTGTGGTGGCTCTACATCAGCATGGCGGTGTACGGCGGCATGGCCCCGCCCTTGGCGGGCGCCGCGCTGGTGTTGTTCTGCGCTTACCTCGCGGTGTACCCGGCGCTGGCCGCCGCCGTGGCCGTCAGCCTGGCGCCGCCTGCAGGCCAGAATCCGTGGCGGCTCGTCCCGGCGCTGGGCGCGGCGCTGGTTCTGGCGGGTGGCTGGACCTTGGCGGAATGGCTGCGCGGCACCGTGTTCACCGGCTTTCCCTGGCTGGCGCTGGGGTATGCGCAGGTCGGTAATCCGCTGGCGGGCTATGCGCCGGTGCTGGGTCAGTATGGGGTGAACTTCGTCGCTGCGCTGGTGGCGGGCCTGCTGGCCCTGCTCACCCGTGTCAGTCTGCGCGGCGCGGTGGTGAGCCTGGTGGCGCTGGGCGCCCTGGTGGCAGGCGGCTGGCAGTTGCAGCAGCAGCGCTGGACCCAGCCCGTCGGGCCCGTGCTGAGCGTGACCTTGCTGCAAGGGGATGTGGCGCAATCGGAAAAATTCCGCCCAGACTCGCTCGGCCCCACCCTGCGGCTGTATGGCGACTGGCTGCGCACGCTGCGGGCCAACCTCATCGTCACCCCGGAAACCGCGGTGCCGGTATTGCCCGACGATCTCGACCCGGGTTATCTGCGGCAGATCGAGCGGGCGATGCGCGAACACCACACCCAGGCGCTGCTGGGCATTCCCCTCACACGCGGCGACACCCAATACACCAACAGCGTGCTCGGTCTGGGCGGCAGCGCACCGTACCGCTATGACAAAGCGCACCTGGTGCCGTTCGGCGAATTCGTGCCGTACGGGTTTCACTGGTTCGTCCGCCTCATGGACATGCCCCTGGGCAGCTTTGCCCGCGGCGGCTTCGATCAACCGCCGTTTGTGGTGCGGGGCGTCAAGGTTGCGCCCAACATCTGCTATGAAGACTTGTTCGGTGCGCAGATGGCGCAGCGCTTTCGCTCCGCCGCGAACGCCCCCAACATCTTTGCCAACCTGACGAACCTGGGCTGGTTCGGCAACACCATCGTCATTCCCCAGCATCTGGAAATCGCCCGCATGCGCTCGCTGGAATTCCAGATCCCCGGCATCCGCGCCACCAACACCGGAGCCACGGCCATCATCGACGCCCACGGCCACGTCACGTCCGAACTGCGGCCCTACACCGTGGGCGTGCTCAGCGGCACGGTGCAGGGGTACGCCGGATTGACGCCGTTTGCCTGGCTGGCGTCCCGCTATGGCGACGCACCCGACGTCGTGCTCGCGCTGGGCGCGCTGCTGTTGGGCTGGGCCTTGCGCCGCAGCCGTCCGCAGCGCGAAGGCACCCGCCACCACAACGCCAGGGAGTGACGACCCACGGCAAGGCACGGCCAATGCCGCCAGCGGCAGGGTCCAACTCAGTGTGCGCGGGCACCGCGGATGCGGTGCGGGAGGCGCTCCGGGCGAAGGCGTGGTTCAACATGCAGTTACAACGGGGAACCTGCAGAAGAACTAAGTTATCGAAAGGATCCGCAAACGACTTGTCGATTGTGGATCATTCCGGGCCGTGCCGATGGTGCGGTGTCTGTTGCCTTGTTGTCGGAGTCGTTCCATGCAATCCCCTCTGTCCGTCCTGCGCCACACCGTCGCGGTGCTGACCTTGTGCGCCCTGGCCCTGCCCGCCACCTGGGCCGCCGGCTTCACCTTCACCCCCTACCCCAAGGCGCACACCCTGCCGCTGTCGCAGGTGACCTTCGAAAATGCCCAAGGCAAGCCCATGAATCTGGCCGACTTCAAGGGCAAAGTGGTCTTGCTCAACATCTGGGCGACCTGGTGCCCGCCGTGCGTGCACGAAATGCCCACGCTGGACAAGCTGCAAACGCTGCTGGGGGGCAAAGACTTTGCCGTGGTGCCGTTGTCGGTGGACAAGGGTGGCGTGTTCACCGTCAAGAGCTTTTATGACGACAACTTCATCGGCCACCTGCCGATCTACGTCGATCCGACGACGCATGTGCTCGACACCTTGAACATTCTGGGCACGCCGACCACCATCCTGATCGACAAACAAGGCAAGGAAATCGCCCGCACCATGGGCCCGGAAGACTGGGACACCCCGGCGGTGATCGCCCAGATCAAGCGCTACATCGCCGCCCCCTCCGCTGCGGCGCCGAAACAGCACCAGCAGGCGCGGACCCAACTGCTGTCGGCGCGGGTGGCTGCGACAAACGCCGTCCAGCCCAAGGTGGAGTAAGGCCAACGCGATGCGCACCGCGGCGCCAGACTGCCCCGCGCAACGTCAGGGCAGGCCCAGCGCCTGGGCGCAGATCTCTCCCGCGGCGCGGCGCATCATTCTGGCGCGCATGGCGCGCAGCATCGGCCAAGGCGCACTGGTTGCGGCCTTCGCGCTGTATCTGCACGCCCTGCACTGGAGCGCGCCGCAGATCGGTGCCGTCCTCAGCGGCGCCCTGTTTCTCGGTGCCGCGCTCACCTTGTGGATCGGGCCGCTGAGCGACCGCGTGGGCCGACGCCAGTTCCTGCTTGGCTATGAGCTGGTGCTGGTGGGATGTGCGGCGGCGGCTTTCGCCTCACCCTCGCCCTGGGTGCTGGTGCCCGCGGCCTTGCTGGGCAGCTTCGGCCGCGGCGCCAATGGCGCGGCCGGGCCGTTCGGTCCGCTGGAACAGTCTTGGCTGGCGCATGGCACGCCGCCAGCCCTGCGTGCGCAGATCTTCAGCTTGAATTCGACCCTGGGCATGCTGGGCATGGCGCTGGGTGCCGCCCTCGGCGCAACCCCGCACTGGCTGGGCCAGATCATGCCCACCGATTGGGCGTATCGCGTGCTGTTTCTGTTGCCGTTGCTGGGCTCGGCTGTCGGCTTTGGGCTGCTGCTGCAGGCGGACGATGCACCCACCGTGCCGCGCGCCGCGCACCCGATCCAGGCTGGCGGCGCGGTGAAGGCACCTCTGCACGACGATGCCGCACAGATGCAGCGTCGCCGCGAAAACCGCCTGCTGTGGCGTCTTGGCCTGGTGAATGCGCTCAACGGTCTGGGCATCGGCATGGTGGCGCCGCTGATGGCCTACTGGTATCTGGTGCGCTACGGGCACGGTCCGGCCAGCATCGGCCCGGCGATGGCGGCGAGTTTCGTCTGCGCTGCGTTTGGGACGCAGATCGCCAGTCGTCTGGCGCAGCGTTGGGGCGCCGTGCGCGCCGTGGTGGGCATGCGCACGGCGGGACTGATCATGCTGTTGCTCACCCCGCTGTCACCAGTGTTCTGGATTGCCGCGGCGTTCTATGCCCTGCGCGCCACGGCCAACCAGGGCACCATGGGCGTGCGCCAGGCGCTGACGGTGAGCCTGACCGGTGCCGAGCGGCGGGGCTTGGCGGCCACGGTGAACAACGTGTCCATCCAGATCCCACGCGCCATCGGTCCACTGATCGCGGGCCTGCTGCTGCACCACGGCTGGCTGATCGCACCGTTCCTGGCGGCGGCGGCCTTTCAGGCCGGCTATCTGGTGCTGTACCAGCGGTTTTTCCGCGACGTCGAGCCCGCCCGGTCCGCGGCGTGATCGCCAGCGGACCCGACCCGACTTACTGCCCGAGGCCGTTGAGGGCGTGATTGGTGTTGACGTGTTTGGGCGCGCCGGTGTCGCCAAGCAGCTTGCCGTTCACCTTGATGCCATACAGGCTGAACTTGCTGTCGTGGTACTTGGCGCGCGTCGCCGCCACCGAGCCCTGCCAGCGCGGATCTTGCGGGCGCTCGTGGGCATCCATGAAGTAGGCCACGTCCCAGGCTTCTTGCGGCGTCAGGCTACAGCTCATGCCGTAGGGCATGTTGGCGTAGATGAACTTGGCGGCGTTCTTGTAGCTGCCCATGCCAGCCCCCCAATTGAAGGACTTGGCACCCCACAACGGCGGAAACACGGCTTCACCGTTGACAGACTGGCCTCCGCCGTTGGCAGCGTGGCAGACCATGCACTTGGCGGCATACACCTTCTCACCGCGCACATAGTCGGGGGCCTGCGCCGGCTCGGGCAGATTGGGGTAGCCGCGCCCGGGGGTCTTCTCGTCCACCGCGAGGCCCTTGGCCATCCAGTAGGAGTAAGACTCCAGAGCAATGAGGGTCTCGCTGCCCAGCGGCGGCGCCTTGCCGTTCTGGCTGAACATGAAGCAGCCCTGCAGCCGTTCTTCGTAGGTGTTGACCTTGTTGTTCTTGCTGCGATAGGCGGGGTAGCTCACATACGCAGCCCACAGCGGCGCCGAGCCCGCCATGCGACCGGCGTCGGTGTGGCAGTTCACGCAGCTCAGGGTGTTACCAACGTAGGCCTTGGCGTACTTCGGCGTGTCGAGCATGATGTCACGGCCGAGCTTGACCATCTTGCCGAAGGCGTCGTTCGGGATGGCCGATTCCGGCGGCGGGGTGAACTTGACGCCCGTTCCCACTGCGGCGTTGATCTCCGACTTGGGCGGTGCCGAGGGCGCCTCGGCGGCAAAAGCGGAACACGCGCACACGCCGGAGCCGATGAGGGCCAGCGCCAGGGCGGAACGGCGGAAGGCGACGCCCAGGGCGCTGGCGGAGGCAAAACGGACAGCGCCGGGGACGCATGAAAAATGGGTGGTCATGAGGGCACTCCGGATCAAGGTTTGGCCGCGGCGGTCTTGCCCGGCTGCAACGGCTGGGCCGCCAGCCATTGCGCCACATCCTGGGTTTGCGCGTCGCTCATGCGCAGCGCGACGGTGTGCATCAGGCCCAACGGGTCGCCGCGACGGCTGCCATCCTTCCAGGCTTTGATCTGCGCCTCGATGTACGCCGCCGACTGTCCGGTGAGCGGCGGGAAGGCCGCACCCACGCCTACCGCACCTGGGCCGTGGCAGCGGATGCAGGCCGGAATGCCCTTGCTCCAGTCGCCGCGCAGCGCCAGCCGTTCGCCCTCGCTCGCGGCCTCGCCCGTGGGCATGGGTGCCGGAGTGCCGCTGGGCTTGAGCTTGGCGTAGTACGCGGCCAGCGCGTCGATCTGCGCCGCCGATAACGGCTTGGCCATTCCCGCCATGATGGCGTTGCTGCGCGTGCCGTCGGCAAAGTAGCGCAGCTGCGCGGCGAGGTACTGCGCCGGAAGTCCGGCCAAGCGTGGATAGCCCGCGGCCGCGTTGCCCATGCCTTCGGCCCCATGGCAGGCCGCGCACGACGCCGCCTCCGGGGGCGCCGCAGCCCAGCTCTGGGGTGCGGCCAAGCTGCCGCCAAGCAGGACCGCGGCCAGAGCACGGCGCGGCATGTCGAAGTTGCGCATCAAACTCTCCTGCAGAGCCCATGCCCTGCGCTATATTCAATGATAGCCATCGAAACGCAACACTCCCGCCGCGTTTCGTCGCAGTCTAGACGCGTTGCCCCGGATGAATCCAACCGATTTTGTCGATCGCACTCAGCGCAAACATCAATCGTTGCGCGGCAGGCATGGCCACGCATCGCGCGGCAGCCGCTCAGCCGAACAGCTTGCCGAGCATCTGCTGGGCGGTGGCCATCAGTTCGCCTTCGGCGGGCAGCTGACCGTTGGGCGTGAGTTTGTCCACCACCTCGGGCAGGGCTTGCGACAGCGCGCCCGCGGCCTGCTCGGGCTGCAAACCAAGCTTGCTGGCGATGTCGCCAAGGGCGCCGCTACCCAGAACCTGCTGCACTTGCTCTGCAGAAATCGGCAGGTTCGCGCCGGTACCCACCCACGACTGCGCCACGTCGGCCAGGCCGCCCTGCTGAAACTTTTGCAGCAGCCCACCCAGGCCACCGCTGTTGCCGAGCAGGCCCATGACCGCCTGCAGCATCGGGTTGTCGCCCGCGCCGGCCTGCGCCTGTTGGCCGCCCAGCATTTGTCCCAAACCCCCTGCAACGCTATCGAACAGTCCCATGATGTCTCCTTGCGGCGTGTCGTCCCATTGAGCAAACCCAAGCCCCGTGACGCACAATGCGGTTTGCGCCGTGGAGCATGCGTGTGCAGCATAGATGCAATGTGCGGCTCTGCCCGCGTTTGCCCCGCCTGACCCGACAGTTTTCCAGCAGTTTTTGACAGTTCATGGACGCTTCTTCCGATTCCATCCACAACCTGATGGCCGATCTCGGCGCCCGCGCCCGCGCCGCCTCGCGCCCCATGGCCAAGGCGGGCACCGCCGCCAAGAACACGGCGCTGCTCGCGCTTGCCGCCGCGCTGCGGGCGCAGCGTCCCGCGCTGCAGGACGCCAATCTGCGCGACCTGCATGCGGCGCGCGAATCTGGCCTGGAGCCGGCGTTCATCGACCGCCTGACCCTGACCGACAAGGTGGTGGAGCAGATGGCGCAGAACTGCGAGCAGGTTGCCGCCCTGCCCGACCCCGTGGGCGAGATCCACGGCGTGCGCCGCCGTCCGAGTGGCATCAACGTGGGGCAGATGCGCGTGCCGCTGGGTGTGTTCGGCATGATCTACGAGAGCCGCCCGAATGTGACCATCGAGGCCGCTTCGCTGGCCATCAAGAGCGGCAACGCCGTGATTCTGCGCGGCGGTTCCGAGGCGATTCACAGCAACCACGCCCTGGCTGCCCTGGTGGCCCAGGCGCTGCAGCACGCCGGGCTGCCGGCCGACGGCGTGCAACTCGTGCCCACCACCGACCGCGCCGCCGTCGGTGCGCTGATCACCATGCCGCAGTTCGTCGATGTCATCATCCCGCGCGGCGGCAAGGGCCTGATCGAACGCATCAGCGCCGAGGCGCGTGTGCCGGTGATCAAGCATCTGGACGGCAACTGCCATGTGTACGTCGATGACGGCGCCGACTTGGCCATGGCGCTCAAGGTGACGGACAACGCCAAGACGCAGCGCTACAGCCCGTGCAATGCCGCCGAATCGCTGCTGGTGGCGCGCGGCATCGCCGCCGAGTTTCTGCCGCGCATGGCGGCCATCTTCGTGGCCAAGGGTGTTGAAATGCGCTGCTGCGCGGAAAGCCGGGCGCTGCTGGCGGCGGTGCCGGGTGCGGCGCCGCTGCTGCGCGACGCCACCGAGGCCGACTGGAGCACCGAGTATCTGGCGCCCATCATCTCCATCAAATTGGTCGACGGCGTGGATGCGGCCATCGCCCACATCAACCGTTATGGCTCGCAACACACCGACGCCATTCTCACCCGCGACCATCCGCGCGCCATGCAGTTTCTGCGCGAGGTCGATTCGGCTAGCGTCATGATCAACGCCTCGACCCGCTTTGCCGACGGCTTCGAATACGGCCTGGGCGCCGAAATCGGCATCTCCACCGACAAGTTCCATGCCCGCGGCCCGGTCGGCCTGGAAGGCCTGACCAGCCTGAAGTGGGTGGTGCTGGGCGACGGCGAAGTGCGCATCTGACGACGGAACCGACCATGACCGCGCCCCGCATCGATACCGCCGTCCTCACCCTGCCCACCTTGCTGCGCATCAACGCCGCGATTGGCGCGGGGTTCGGCGTGTTCAGCGCCGTGCTCACGGCGCTGTTCAAGTGGCGCGACTTCAATGCCCTCGAATTGCTGGCCATCCTGCCGGGCGCCGTGTTCTTCAATGCTCTGGCCTTGTTGTTCGCCACCCTGGTCGGCTATTGGCTCTACCGCTGGCTGGCCCAGCGCCAGCACTGGAGCCTGCACCATTTGCACACCCGTCAGCCCGACGTGCTGAAACCCCACGCCCACTCCAAGGAGACGCCATGAACCCCCGCGACCGCCTCAAACTGCTCGGCGTCGGCCTGATCGGCCTGGGCGGCAGCACGCTTGCCCAAGCCCAAACCCAGGGCCCCGTGGCCTCCAAGCCGATTTCCAGTGAACCGTGGAAAGTGGCGATGCAGATCAGCGACAGTCTGGAGCAGGCCTACGAGGGTCTGATCAACATCCAGAACGTGCTGCAGCTCGACCCGGACATGAAGTTCATCGTCGTCGGCTACGGCAAGGCGATCCATTTTTTGCTCAACGGCGCCAAAACCCCGCAGGGCGCGCTGTTTTCCGGCATGATCGGTGACCTCGCCAACCAGGGCGTGCAATTCAAGGCGTGCAACAACACCCTGACCTTCCTCAAAATTCCCCAGAGCCAGTTGGTGCTCGAAGCCAGCGTGGTGCCGGCCGGGGTGTACGAACTGGTGAAACTGCAGTCGGAAGGCTGGTACTACATCAAGCCCTGACGCGGCCTGAAACCACGGCCGGGGAATGCACCCTGGCCGACCGCGGTCTTGTTGCTGCCGCTTGGCACACGCTGTGTGATGTCGATCACACAGCCCAGACCCGTATTCCTCTGGATTGATCGCGCGCAAAGATGCGCTTGGGCCTGCTGGTTCACCCGAATGTATCCATTTGCTACATTTCGCTACCTTTTGTTCTGGATCAAAGACTGCTTCAGTCATTTGACCAGCAGGTCCATCACCCCAAGGAGGCATCGGATGTTGCGCAAACTGTTGTTCCTCTCCCTGCTCGGCGCCTTCGGCGCGGCGCAGGCGGCTCCCATGGTCAGCCCGGGCCAGTCGCTGGCTGCCACCTGCTTCAACTGCCATGGGCCGCACGGCGTCTCCACCACGGCCATTCCCAGCCTGGCCGGGCGCAGCGCGCAGAGCATCGAAGAGACCATGGCGGAATACAAATCGGGCAAGCGCACCGGCACCATCATGCCGCAGCTCGCCAAGGGCTACACCGACGAGCAGATCAAGCTCATCGCCGCCTATTTCGCCCAACAGAAACATTAAGGACGCCGCCATCATGCAATCTCGTCGCAATTTCCTCACCGGCGCCGCCGCCCTGGGTGCCGCGGGTCTCGTTCCGGTGATTTCCGGCTGCGCCAGCACCACCCGCGCGGCGGCTGGCAAGGGCAAGGTGGTCGTCATCGGCGCCGGGTACGGCGGCGCCACCGCGGCCAAGTACATCCGCGATTGGTCGGGAAACACCATCGAGGTCACGATGGTCGACCCTAACGACGCCTTCGTCTCCTGCCCGGTCTCCAACCTGGTGATCGCCGGGGCCAAGTCGATGCAGGACATCACCACCTCGTATGACGCGCTGCGCGGCCGCCATGGGGTGAAGTGGGTCAAGGGCATGGTGGAGAGCATCGACCCGGCCGCCCACACCGTCAAGCTGGCCAACGGCGACACGTTGAAGTACGACAAGCTGGTGCTGTCGCCTGGCATCGACCTGATGTACGACACGGTGGAGGGCCTGAAGGCGGCAAACGACGCCGGTCAGATCCTCATCTCCATGAAGGCCGGCCCCGAGACCATGGCCTTGCGCCAGCAGATCGAGGCCATGCCCGACGGCGGGGTGTTCGCCATTTCGGTGCCCAAAACGCCATACCGCTGCCCGCCCGGCCCGTACGAGCGCGCCACGCTGGTGGCCTCGTACCTGAAGCAGCACAAACCCAAGTCCAAGGTGCTGATCTTCGACGCCAACGACAAGGTGCAATCCAAGGAGCCACTGTTCAAGAAGGCGTGGGCCGAACAGTACAAGGGCATGATCGAGTACATCCCCGATCACAACGTCACCGGCGTGAATGCGAAGACCAAGGAGGTGCTGTTCGAGGTGGACAGCCCGGTCAAGGCCGACGTGCTCAACGTCATTCCGCAACAGCGCGCCGGCGTCATCGCCCAGCGCACCGGACTGGCCAACATGAATGCCCGCTGGTGCGCGGTGGACTACAAGACCTTCGAGTCGGTGGTGCACAAGGACATCCACGTGCTGGGCGACTCCATCCAGATCTCGCCGCTCATGCCCAAGTCGGGCCACATGGCCAACCAGCATGCCAAGGTGGCGGCCGCCGCCATCGTCGCCATGCTGTACGACCAGCCAGTCAACCCCAGCCCGGTGGTGATGAACACCTGCTACAGCATGGTGAACTTCAAGGAGGCGATTCACGTCTGCACCGTGCACCAATACAACGAGAAGGAAAAGACCTTCCTCACCGTGCCGGGCTCGGGCGGCATCTCGGCAGGCATCACCGAAATCGAGGGCGTGTACGCCGAGGCCTGGGCCACCAACATCTGGCGCGACATCCTGTCCTGACAATCCCCCACGCATCGCCCCGGCGATGCGGCACCGGATTGTGCTGCAACAGGTTCGCAGGCATCATGCCAAGGCCAGTGCGAACTGGCCTTTTTTGATCGGCCACCGTGCCGCAAGAGCACGAGGCAGCAAGCACCCATGACCGCAAAGAGGAGACATCCATGGAAAATTCGCCCAACCGCCGCAAGGCTTTGGCCGCAGCAACCGTCGGCGCAGCCGCGTTGATGGTGAGCACCTCGGCCCGCGCGCAAGGCCGCGCCGACAAGGAGGGCCCGGTGAAAGTCGTCTATCACGTCACCCAGGGCGATGCCCAAGGCTCACGCTGCCTGGGCAACGTGCGCAATCATCTGGCGGCCGACCCCACGGCAAAAATCGTGGTGGTGGGCAATGGTGCGGGCATCGACTTCATGCTCAACGGCGCCGTGGATGGCAAAGGCGCCGAGTTCGCCGGGCTGATCGGCGGCCTGGCCTCGCAAGGCGTGTCGTTCCGCGTCTGCAACAACACCCTCACCTCGCGCAAAATCTCCAAAGACCGCGTGCTGCTCGACGCCACCATCGTGCCGTCGGGGGTGGCCGAGGCCGCCAATCTGCAATATCGCGAAGGCTACGCCTACATCTGCCCCTGAGCCGTGGCGAGGCGCGGCCGTCAGCGCATCCTGAGCGACGGCAACGCACCACAACACCGCGCCATGACGCTCAGCGTCGGCGCGGTTTTTCCAGCCCTGCACCGATAATGGGCGGGTGATCGCCCCGCAACAGCCCACCCCGCACGCCCCCCAACCGCGCCCGCTCTGGGCCGATCTGCTGGCCTGCGCACGGCTGGTGAGCGCGGTGCAAGATGGCGTCTCGCTGTCCACCGCACTGCCGCTGGCCGCCGCCCGCAACAAGTGGGATGCGGCACAGCGCGGCGCAGCGCAAGCCCTGAGCTTCGCCGTGCTGCGCCACCTCGGCACGGCGCGTGCCTTGCTGTTGCAACTGCATCCCAAGACCGTGCAGCCGCCATTGCTGCGCGACCTGCTGCACAGCGCGCTGGTGCTGTTGCTGCCCGAGGCCCCTGCGCACTACGCCGCCCACACCGTGGTGAACCAGACGGTGGAAGCCTGCAAGCGCACCCCGGCGCTGCGCCACGCCGCCGGGTTTGCCAACGCGCTGCTGCGGCGCCATCTGGCGCAGCCGCAGCTGCTGGAGGCAGCACGCGCCGCGTCGCCCGAAGCGCGCTGGAATCATCCAGCCTGGTGGATCGCCAACCTGCAGGCCACCCTGCCGCACCATTGGCAAGACGTGCTCGCCGCCGCACAACAGCCGCCGCCCATGACGCTGCGGGTCAACCCGCGGCGCATCACCCGCGCCGACTACCAGGCGGCGCTCGAGACCGTGGGTCTGCACGGCAGCGCGCCGGACGACCCGCTGCTCGATCAGGCCTTGATCCTGGATCAGCCGGTGGCCGTCGATCGTCTGCCCGGATTCGCCCAGGGTTGGGTCAGCGTGCAGGACGCCGCAGCGCAATACGCGGCGCCACTGCTCGACGTCCAGCCCGGCCAGCGCGTGCTCGACGCCTGCGCCGCGCCCGGCGGCAAAACCGCGCACCTTCTCGAACGCACCGCGGCCGATGTGCTCGCGCTCGACAAGGATGCCCAACGTTTGCAGCGGGTGGACGACACCCTGCGCCGCCTGGGCCTGACCGCCCGCACCCGCGCCGCCGATGCCGCGCAGCCCGACACCTGGCAAGCGGGCGAGCGCTTCGATCGCATCCTGCTGGACGCGCCCTGCAGCGCCTCGGGCATCGCGCGGCGTCATCCCGACATTCGCTGGCTGCGCCGCGCCAGCGACCTCGTCACCCTGGCGGCGGCGCAGACCGCCCTGCTCGATGCCCTGTGGCCCCGGCTGGAGCCCGGCGGCAAGCTGTTGTATGTCACCTGTTCGGTGTTTGCCCAGGAGGGCACGGCGCAGGCCGATGCCTTCCTCGCCCGCCATGCCGATGCGATAGCATCGCCCGCGCCCGGTCAGTTGCTGCCGCAGCAGGCGCACGACGGCTTTTTCTACGCCTTGTTCACCAAGTCCCCGTGATGCCCGCCCACCAGACCGCCGACCCGCAGCGCCGCGCGCTGCTGCGCGCCTGCCTGGCGCTGACGGTGGGCGCCTGCCTGCCGCTGCCCGCCCGCGCCACGACGGTGGACACCGAACCGCTGATGCTGACCATGAGCCCCGAGGGCTTGTTCGTCACCACCGCCGCGGTGTTCGCGCTGCCACGCAGCCTGGAAGACGTGCTCCACCGCGGCATCGCCCTGTATTTCGAAACCGTGGCCATCGTGGTGCGACCACGCTGGTATTGGTTCAACGAGGACGTGGCGCAAGCCAGACGCGACGTGAGGCTGGCGTACCAGCCCTTGCTGCAGCGCTACCGCGTGTCCGTCGGCGGCCTGCAGCAGAACTACGACAGCCTCGACGAAGCCCTCGGCGTGGTGCAGCGCACGCGCCACCTGCGGGTGGCCGAGGCCGCGCAACTGGTGGCCGGGCAGAGCTACCAGCTCGAAGCCAGCTTTCGCCTCGACCTGTCGCAACTGCCGCGGCCGTTCCAGCTCAACGTGTCGTCGCAGTCGGACTGGAAGATCGAAGCCCGCTTCCAGCCGCAAGCCTTCGTCTGGACGCCGTGAACGCACCCAGCGGCAACAACTGGGACAGCCGCACGTCGCGCTGGGCCGTGCGCATGGCCCTGGCGCTGGGCCTGCCGCTGGCGGTGTTCCTGGTGTTCCTGCTGGCCGTGTCCACCGACAACTCGGCGCAGCCCAGCCCACTGTTCGCCTGGCTGTACTGGATCAACTTTGTCGTCGCCGGCGTGCTGCTGCTGGTCGTGGTCGCGCTGGGGCTGCGTCTGGGCTGGCGGCTGCACAAGCGCCGCTTCGGCAGCCGCCTGTTGTTCAAGCTGGCGGCGGTGTTTGCGCTGGTCGGCGTGCTGCCGGGTGTGGTGATCTACACCGTGTCCTACCAGTTCGTCGCCCGCAGTATCGAAACCTGGTTCGACGTCAAAGTCGAGGGCGCGCTCAGCGCCGGGCTCAACCTCGGCCGCACCACGCTGAACGTGCTGCAGAACGATCTGCAGGCCAAGGCCCGCAACCTGTCAGTGCAGATTGCCGAAGACCCCACCCTGCTATCGCCGCTGGCCATGGAGCAGTTGCGCCAGCAGCTCGGCTTGCAGCAGATCACGGTGTTCGACGGCAACGGCTCGGTGCTGGTGACGGCGGGCGGCAACCCGTTCTCGCTGATCCCCGACATTCCCGGGCCCAACAGCATGCGGCAGTTGCGCACCATGGGCTCCATCGCCGACATCGAGGGCGGTGACGACGGCGTGGGCAAGACGCTGCAGACGCTCAAGCTGCGCGTCGTCGTCAGCCTGCCCACGCGCAACTTCGTGCTGCCCGGACACGGGCGCTACCTGCAGCTCATCCAGAACGTGCCTCAAGCCATTTCCAGCAGCGCCCTCGAGGTGCAGCGTGCCTATGGCGAGTATCAGGAACGCGCCCTGGGCCGCGAAGGCCTCAAGCGCATGTATATCTCCACCCTCACCCTGACGCTGTTTCTCGCCGTGTTCCTGGCGGTGCTGCTGGCGGTGGTGCTGGGCAACCAGCTGGCCAAGCCGCTGCTGCTGCTGGCCGACGGCATGAAGGCCGTGGCCGAGGGCGATCTGCGGCAGAAGCCCAACTTCCAGCGCAACGACGAACTCGGCGTGCTGGTGCGATCGTTCAACACCATGACCAACCAGTTGGCCGAAGCCCGTGCACAGGTGCAGTTCAACCACGACGCGCTGGAAGCCTCGCGCGCCTACCTGCAGAGCGTGCTCGACAACCTGAGTGCCGGGGTGCTGGTGCTGGGCGCAGACCAGCGGCTGGCGCTGGCCAACCCTAGCGCCACGCGCTTGTTGCGCGCGCCGCTGCAGGGTCTGATCGGCCAGCCGCTCAACCAGCATCCCTCCCTCGAATCCTTCGCCCAGACCATCGCCGAGGCCTTCGCCGGACTGCAGGAACAGGACAATGCCGGCGCCAACCCGCACTGGCTGCAGCAGATCGACTATCCGCTGCCAGGCAGTGATGCCAGCATCACCCTGCTGGCCCGCGGCGCCCGTCTGGCCCTGCCCGGGCAACCGGCCTCGGTGGTGGTGTTCGACGACATCACCGAGGTCATCTCGGCGCAGCGTTCGATTGCCTGGGCCGAGGTGGCACGGCGCCTGGCGCATGAGATCAAAAACCCGCTGACGCCCATCCAGCTCTCGGCCGAACGGCTGCAAATGAAGCTGGCGCCCAAGCTCGAAGGGTCCGACCGCGACATGCTCCAGCGCAGCACCACGACCATCGTCAACCAGGTCCAGGCCATGCAGCACATGGTCAACGACTTCCGCGACTACGCCCGCCTGCCCGCCGGCAAGCCCGAGGCCATGAACCTCAACACCCTGATCGGCGACGTGCTCAACCTCTACACCAGTCTGAGCGCGCGCGACGGCGCCAGCCCCGAGGAACACCCCGAGGTCAGGGCCGATCTGGCCACGCCCCTGCCTGATATTTTGGGCAACGCCACGCAGCTGCGGCAAGTGATTCACAACCTGCTGCAAAACGCCATCGACGCCGTGGCGGCGCAGCCTGAACGCAAAGTGCGCATCCGCACCGAAGTGCTGCCCGCGCAGGCCACCGGCCCGGCGCGCGTGCGCCTGAGCGTGAGCGACAACGGCCCAGGCTTCAGCGACAAAATCCTGCACCGCGCCTTCGAACCCTATGTCACCAGCAAGCCGCGCGGCACCGGTCTGGGCCTGGCCGTGGTGAAGAAAATCACCGAGGAGCACCACGCCCGCATCGAGATTCAGAACCTGCAGGCCGAGGGGTTGGTCTGCGGTGCGCGCGTTTCCCTTATATTCCCTGCGCTGGCGCAACATCCCAATGCGGAAGCGCCCTTGCAGCACGCTTGAGAGTGAGTCGGTATGGCAAGCATTTTGGTGGTGGATGATGAGATGGGGATACGGGAGCTTCTCTCCGAAATCCTCAATGACGAAGGACACAGCGTGACGCTGGCCGAGAACGCCGCCCAGGCACGCCAGCTGCGCGCCCAGGCTCGGCCCGACCTCGTGCTGCTCGACATCTGGATGCCCGACACCGACGGCGTTACCTTGCTCAAGGAATGGTCCAGCAGCGGCCAGCTCACCATGCCCGTCATCATGATGTCCGGGCATGGCACCATCGATCACGCCGTCGAGGCCACCCGCATCGGCGCCATGGCGTTTCTCGAAAAGCCCATCGCGTTGCAGAAGCTGCTGCAATCGGTTTCGCAGGCGTTGACCAAACCAGCCGCGCGTGCAATCGGCGGTTCGGCTGCGGGTCTTGCGCCACAACCGCAGAACGGCCTGGCCGTGCCCGAAGCCCCGCAACCCGTGGCCCTGCCAGCCGAACGCGCCTTCCTGCTCGACCGCCCCCTGCGCGAAGCCCGCGACGAATTCGAACGCGCCTACTTCGAGTTCCATCTCGCCCGAGAAAACGGCAGCATGACGCGCGTTGCCGAGAAGACCGGCCTTGAGCGCACCCACCTCTACCGCAAGATCAAACAGCTCGGCGTTGATCTGGGCCGCGGCCATCGCAACAAGACCGACCCTTCAGCCTTCGCCGAAGATTCCGCCGAAGTCGGCCTGACCCCATCCTCCGAGTCCTGACCGGCCGACCTTGAGAGGCGCGCGGAAATTTTGTTAGCATGTCAGCTTTTCCAAATCGCAGGCTTCGGCGTCGTGCGATTTGGAGCAGCTCGCTGGCAAACCAGTCGCTGCAAACAAACCTGGCCTGGTAGCTCAGTTGGTAGAGCAGCGGATTGAAAATCCGCGTGTCGGTGGTTCGATTCCGCCCCAGGCCACCAGATTCGCGCACCGCGCGTTCAAAGGCCTCGTGACATCACGGGGCCTTTTTATTGTCCGCTCGTTGGGCTTACATTGTGAGTCCATGGCAGTCCACTCTCACCCCCCTTCGTCGCCAGACGCCACAGACGATGCTTTGGCGCTGGCTGCGCGCATACGCAGCGGCGAATTGCACCCTTCCCAGGTGCTGGAGGCGGCGCTGGTGCGTTGCGATGCGGTGAACCCGCGTCTGAATGCCGTCATCACGGACCTGCGTGACATGGCGCGAGGACAGGTGGAGGACAGCAGCGTGGCGCAGGGTCCCTTCGCCGGGGTGCCGTTCCTGCTCAAGGATCTGGGCATGGATCTGGCGGGCATGGCCACCAGTCAAGGCAATGCGCTGCTGGCACGGCGGCCTGCTGTTGAGACCGACGCCATCGTGCGCCGCTGGCAGGCGGCTGGCTTGGTAATTTTCGGCAAGACGAACGTGCCGGAGCTCGGGCTCAAGGCCATCACCGAACCGCTGGCGTTCGGCCCCGCGCGCAATCCGTGGAACCTCGATCACACACCGGGCGGGTCCTCGGGCGGGGCAGCCGCTGCCGTGGCGGCGGGTATCGTGCCGGTCGCAGCAGCGGCCGATGGCGGCGGCTCGATCCGTATTCCTGCCGCCTACTGTGGGCTGTTCGGTCTCAAGCCCTCGCGCGGGCGCGTGAGTTGTGCGCCGCAGTTCGACGAGTTGTGGGAGGGCGCGGTCAGCGCCCATGTGATCTCGCGCTCGGTGCGCGACAGCGCGGCGATGCTGGATGTGCTGGCCGGCCCCGAGCCGGGCGACCCTTACGAGGTGCGGCCGCATGACGGGCTCTATCTCCACGAGGTCGGGCGGCCCCCAGGCGCCCTGCGTATCGCGCTGAGCATAGCTTCGCCGATCGGCGGCGCGGTCGATGCCAGCTGGGCGCAGTCAGCGACCGAATGCGCGGCGCTGCTGCAGTCGCTCGGACACCATGTGGACCCGGTGGAGCCGGTGGGCGACGGCATGCAACTAGCGCGCGACTATCTCACCATGTACTTCGGTCAGGTTGCGGCGCAGTTGCAATGGTGGGGCGAGCAGGGCGTACCGGCCACCGCGTTCGAGACCGACACCCGCGCCCTCGCCCTGATCGGCCGTGTCCTGTCGGCCGGGCAATATGCCCGCTCGCGTGCACGCTGGAATGCGCCGATGCGCGCCCTGGGCAAGCTCTTTGCCGACTATGACGTCTATCTCACTCCGAGCTGTGCCCAGCCGCCGGCACGCATCGGCGCGCTGGCCCCGCCGCCCTTGCAACAACGGCTGCTGCAGGCCATTCTGCGATTCGGTCTGGGCGGCGTCTTGCGCCGCAGCGGTCTGGTGGAGCAACTGGCGTTCGACAACCTGCACCGCACGCCGTTCACACAACTCGCCAATCTCACCGGCACACCGGCCATGTCGGTGCCGTGGCGGTTGGATGCCGCCGGACTGCCTGTGGGCGTGCAGTTGATGGCTGCTTGGGGGCGCGAAGATTTGCTGTTGCGGGTCGCAAGCCAACTCGAACAAGCCCACCCCTGGGCCCACTGGCGCCCGCCCGTGTTCGCCGCCTGAAAGCGCCCGGGGGACGCTCATGCGTCCCTTTGGCATGACAGATGCCTCGGCTCAGGCTGAGGCCAGTTGCAGCCTGGGTTTGAGCAGCAGGCGGGTGAACAGACGCGCATAAACCTGCACGGTCTTGGCCTGCACCAGCACCAGCGGCGTCAGCAGAATGAAGAACATCAGGGTGTTCTGCCCCACCAGCCCGGTGCGCACCAGGCCGAACGCCAGGAAGAACATGCCGAAGACAAAGAACGCCACGCCCGGGCAGATGAGGGCGAAGGCCCCGGCATTGCTCTTGACGCCGCCGGCGTAGTCGGCAAAGTAGTTGAGCTTTTTCATGACCGCATAGCCGATCAGGCCGAACAGCACCTGCAGCGACAGGATGACCGTGGTGAACAGCAGCAGATCGGTGGGATGGCTCTTGTTGCCGAAGTTGTGCGACAGCCCCATGGACCAGCGAATCCAAGTGATGCCCAGCAGGGTCAGAATGGGGATGAGAATCCACAGGCTGCCCGCCGCCTGGGGCTGAATGCCGTGACGCAGGATGGCATCGAACCCCAGCACAATTTTGATGACGAGCAGCAGCACCGCGGCGCTGGCGAAGAAGATCGACAGCACCATGGCCACGGCGTTGATGGTCTGGTGGTGGCTCATCGCTCCGGGCGCGGCCAGGCCCACGGCCACCATCGCCAACGCGAAGATAGACACCATGGGCGCCAACGAATTGTTTTCCGCGAAGTCGAACTGCGCGTGGACGAACAGCCGGGTGAAATACTGCCCCAGAATACGCAGGGCATAGACCCCCACGGCGAGGAAGGCGGCGATGGCGCCGGGGTACATCCACTCCACCACGCTCCACAGGTTGGGCACGAACACGGCGCCGAGCACGAAGGCCACATTGATGGTCATGGCCAGAGTGAGCGGAATGGCCATCAGGCTGATTTCGGCGTTGCTGGTCAACAGCTTCTGATATGCCGCAGTCTGGCGATAGAGCTTGAACTCCCGCAGGTTCCATGCCAGCAGCCAGACGTGCACCACGGCGAACGCCAGAATGGCCAGCAGATCCAGCCCCAGCAGCGCCGACACCAGGGGCGAAGCCCCCGCTGTCAGCACCGGCCAGATGTGGTTGAAGGTGACCATGGGCGTGTCCGGGTGCGGCAGCAGGAACATGGGGTAGATGAAAAACGACACCGACAGACCGCCTGCGCCGAGGGCGGCAAGGAAGTACATGGGGCTGTAGCGTTCTCGAAGGTTGTTGGCCAGCATGGCAGCACTCCTGGGAGAGGGTTGGTGGAGGGTGACGACAGGCCACGCGATGAGACGTTGCAAATCGTTACATATACCCATAGGAGTATAGGGGTGCAAGGCACTTGATGCTTGTCAAAGCGCAAATTTCGCCAAAGGAGCAAGCGAGCATGAAAGCGCGGCCTGCCAGCCTTGCCATCCATAGCCGGCGCGACACGCGCGTCCGATGCAGCATCACGCCGTCGGTGGAAAAAACACCTCGCTCACCCACAGTGCCTGGCCGCCGAAGACAAAAGCCGAGCGCCGCGCCCACAAGCTGGCGGCTTGACGGCCCGAAGCCGCTTGCGCCAGCCGCCGCAGCGCGCCACGGCGCTGCAAGCGGGCAACGCGCAGCGCCGTGCGGCCGGTCTGCGGGCGGGTGAACACGGCGTCGCCCACCGGTTTGACACCCAGATGCCGCAGCAGCCGCCACGGCCCGCGCAAACTGCCCAGCACGCAGACGCTGTGCCCGAGCACGCGCGGCACGCCATCGGCGATCAGCAGCACGTCGCGGCGCCACACCTTGCGGCCATGCGGCAGGCCGAGTAGCGGATATTCGTCGCGCAGCGCCCGTCCCGCGCCTTGCCGCAGCAGCCGCAGCTCGAAGCGGGTGCTGCCCTGTCGCAACCTGCGTGTGAGGGAACCCGGGTCGGTCAGCCAGCTCTGCAGCCCGCTGCGCCGGGCGGCAGGCAGGGCGGGCGGCCAGGATTCGACAGCGGGCGCAGGAAGGGGACGAATGCGGTGCAGGGCCATGCGGGCATCACGCGCGGCGCGCGCAAAACGCACAGTATCGGTCATGCCCAGCCCAGTCTGTGCCGGGCGCGACCCGCATGCAGACAACGCAACGGTGCGGCGCGCGGTCAGGCCGGGCGCACGCCGACCAATTCAGCCGACGTGCTTGGCGAAGAAGGCCAGCGCCCGTTCGCGCGCGAGTTGCGCAGACGGCGCGTCGAAGCTGGGGCGGACATCGCAGTTGAAGCCGTGGTCGGCGTCGTAGACGTAAAACTCGGCGGTGGGGTTGGCCGCGCGCACCGCCTCGCGGTCGGCTTCCGAGATGTGGGCGTCGCGCAGGCCGTAATGGAATTGCAGCGGACCCTGGGCCTTCTGGTCCACCAGTTGCACGTTGCGCCCGCCGTAGTAACTCACCGCAGGCAGGGCGTCGCGGATCGCGGCCAGGTAAGCAATGCTGCCGCCCCAGCAAAAGCCGACCACGCCGACCTTGCCCGCCACGGCCGCAGCACGCGCCGCCGCCTGCACCGAGGCCAGGGCGCGCTCGAACCCCAGGGCCGACACCAGGCTCAAGCCCTTGTCGCGCCCTGCCGCGTCGTAGCCCAGCTCGACATGCGGCTCCACGCTGTCGAACACCGCCGGCGCGATGGCCAAGTAGCCCGCGGCGGCATAGCCGTCGGCGACGCTGCGGATGTGCGCATTGACGCCAAAGATTTCCTGCACCACCACGATGCCGCCCCGGGGCTTGCCCGCGGGTTCAGCGACATAGGCCGAGATCGTCTGGCCGTCGGTGGTGTGCAGGGTCATGGTCTTGCTCGGCATGAAACGCTCCTTCAGGAATAGTTGTGCCCGCATTGTGCGACGCCCCAGCGCCGCGTGCAGGGCACGGCAAACATCTCCCGGCAGGGCCTACAGCAGTTGCACGCCGTCGAGACGCGTGGCAATACTGTGGCGGGCGATGTCCACCAGATCACGCACATAAGGGCGCTGCGCCAGGT
>JAKAFC010000185.1 GCA_021818065.1 Pseudomonadota bacterium | reverse complement strand
CTGGGCCGCGCCCCGGGCGCCGATTCCTTGACCTTGCGCGCGCTGCGGCGCGATCGCATCGAACAGGAAGACGACTTTCCGCGCGACGTCGCCGAGTTGCAGCGCCTGCTGGCGCCGGCCGAGCCCGGGCAACGTCTGGTGGCTTGCCCCGGTGCGGGCACGCAGGTGCCGATCTGGCTGCTGGGGTCGAGCCTGTTTTCTGCGCGATTGGCGGCGCAGCGCGGCCTGCCCTACGCCTTCGCTTCGCACTTCGCGCCGCGCCTGCTGCATCAGGCGCTGGCGCTGTATCGTGACGAATTTCAGCCGTCGGCGGTCTGTCCCGAGCCGTACGTCATCATCGGTGTGCCGCTGGTTGCCGCGCCCACCGATGCCGAGGCGCAGTTCCTCGCCAGCAGCGTGCAGCAGCGGGTGTTGGGCATTCTGACCGGCCAGCGCGGCAGGCTGCAGCCGCCGGTGGCCGACTACCTGCAGAGCCTGCATCCGCAGGAGCGCGCGGCGGTTGCCGATTTCCTCGCCGCCGCGGTGATCGGCGGCCCGGACACCGTGCGCCAGGGCTTTGCCGCTTTGGCCCAGGCGACGCAGGCCGACGAATTCATGCTGGTGTGCGACGTGTACGACGTCGACCTGCGCCTGCGCGCGCTCGACATCGCCGCCCAGGCGGTGCAGCGACTCGCTCCCGCCCCTCACTCCAGCCACGCGCCTCAGCCATGACTTCTGCCGCTGCCCTTCGTCCACGCCATCCCCGCGGTTACACGCCGCTTGCCGGGGTGCGTATCACCACCCTGGCGCTGAACCTGCCCGGGCCGGCCGCGGCCGCCCGCCTGCGGGCGCTGGGCGCGGAGGTGCTGAAGATCGAGCCGCCCGGCGGCGATCCCATGGCGTCGATGTCGCCTGCGCTGTACCGCGCCATGCACCGTGGCATAGCGGTCCAGCCCCTGGATCTGAAAACCGCCGCCGGGCAGGAGGCGCTGCACCAACACCTGCAGCGCAGCGACCTGTTGTTCACCGCCTTCCGCCCCGCGGCGCTCAAACGCCTGGGTCTGGACGCACGCAGCTTGGCGCAGCGTTATCCCAGCCTCAGTGCCGTGCGGGTGTTCGGCTACCCGGGAACGCAGGCGCATCTTCCGGGCCACGATCTCACCTTTCAGGCGCAGGCCGGGCTGATCGACGCTGCCCGGCTGCCATCCACGCTGCTGGCCGACATGATGGGCGCCCTGCTAGTGGTGGAGGCCGCGCTCGGCGCCCTGCTGCAGACCAAGATGCAGGGCAGGGGCGTGATGCTCGACGTCGCCCTGTCCGACGCGGCCGGCTTCGCCGCCGTGCCCCGCGCCCTGGGCATGACTGCGGTTGGCAGCCTGTTGGGCGGAGCGCTACCGGAGTATGGCGTTTACCCCTGCGCCGACGGCCTGGTGGCCCTGGCCGCGCTGGAGCCCCACTTCCAGCAGGCGCTGGAGCAGGCCGCTGGCGGCCGCAGCCGTCGCCACATCAGCCGCTGGTGCAAGGCGCACACCGCCGCCGAGCTCACCACCCTTGCTGCGCAGCACGATCTGCCGCTGTGGGCGTGGACATCGTGACGGTCCGCGCTGAGAGCGATCTCACCCCCGGCATGCGCCAACTGCTGCAGCGCATCGCCCGCGCCGGGCAGACGCCACTGCACCAACTCGACCCGCAGGCGGCACGCGACGCCTATGCCCGCATGGCGCAGGTGCTCGACTTCGCTCCGGCCAGTCTGCCGCTGTGCGACACCCTCGATTGCCCCAGCCGCGACGGCACGCGGCTGCCGCTGCGGCGCTACGGCGTGCGCCCTGCCGACTGGCAGTCGCCGCAGCCGACCTTGCTCTACCTGCACGGCGGCGGCTTTGTCCTCGGTAGCCCGGCCACGCACGATGCGCTGTGCCGTCAGCTGGCGCTGCGCTCGGGCTGGATGGTGCTATCGCTGGACTACCGGCTGGCGCCCGAGCACCGCTTTCCCACGGCGTTCAACGACAGCTGGGACGCACTGCAATGGCTGCACGCCCACGGCGACCTGCTGGGCGTGGACACCAGCCTGCTGGCTGTCGGCGGCGACAGTGCCGGGGGCACCCTGGCCGCGGCCTGCGCCCTGGCCGCGCGCGACGCCGACCTGCCGCTGGCGCTGCAGTTGCTGTTCTACCCCGGCATGGGCTGCGACGCGACGCCGTCGCGCCAGCGCTACGCCCACGGCTTTTTGCTCGAGACCGAACAGATCGACTGGTTTTTCCGCCTTTATCTGCGCGATGCTGCCGACTGCACCGACTGGCGCTTTGCCCCGGGACGCGCGGCGAGCCACCGCGGTCTGGCCCCGGCCTGGATCGCCGCCGCAGGCTGCGACCCGCTGCGTGACGAGGTCCTGGCCTACGCCGAACGTCTGCGCCAGTCCGGCGTGGCGGTGCAGGCCCGCGAGTGGCCTGGGGTGACGCACGATTTCATCAAGATGAGCCGCGCCCTGCCGCAGGCGGCGCAGGCGGTTGACGCCGCCGCGCAGGCGCTGCGCGATGCGGCGCTCAGCGCAGCCTCAATCTAGCGCTGTCAGCGCGTAGGGCAGGGTGCCCAAGGTCAAGGCCGGGCCGTCTGCGGCATCGGCATGCAGCCCGGGCTGCTCGGCCAGGGCGATCTTGAGTTCGGCCAGGGCCCACCAGCGGCCGTCGCCATCGGCAGCGGCGTTGACCACCACGCCGCAGGGCTGCCCCGGGTCGACCTCGTGCACCAACTCCTGCCCGGCCCGCAGCGGCGCCGCGCTCGACACCAGATAGGTGCGCCGCTTGAGCGTGCCACGATACTGGGTGCGCGCCACGACTTCCTGCCCGGGATAGCAGCCTTTCTTGAAGTGCACGCCGCCGATCAGTTCCAGGTTGAGCATCTGCGGCACGAACAGCTGCTGGGTGGCGGCGGTGATGTGCGGCACACCGGCGCGAATGTCCTGCAGTGCCCAGGCCGAGGCCGACACGGTGGGCATCCCGCCCAACGCAGCCTGCAGCGCGGCCTGCGCGGGCGTGGTGCCGTCGCTGAGCAACAGGCAGCGCACCGCGCCATCGGCCTGCGGCAGGCGCAGCAACAGCGCGCCACTCTCCAGACGCCGCACGCCCCAGGGCTGCGCCGGTGGCGCCAGATGCGGGGGGTAGTCGTCCACAAGGCCCAGCAGACCATGACGCTGCAGGGCAGGGCTGGCATCGTCGAGGGTGCATTTGAGCCGCAACACGAACAGGCGCAGCCGCTGCAACACCGCGGTGGCGATGGAGGCGTCGAGCAGCAGCACGACCTGCTCCGGCGCCCATTGCACCGCGATCAGATCGGCCAGCATCCGCCCCTGCGGGTTGAGCAGCGCCGCCAGCCGTCCTTGATCAGCGTTCCAGTGCTGAAAGTCTTGGCTGAGCTGGGCGTGCAACAGATCGGCGCCCTGCGGGCCAGATACGCGCAGTGCGGAAACAGATTCGAGTGGGCAGGAAGACAGGGGCATGAGACGGGGTGGGGCGTGGAATCGGCTCGGGCGACGTGGGCCTGAGCCAAGTGCGAAGCATGGGGGTGGCACAGCCTTGCCTTAGTATAGGAAGCTTGCCTTTTACCGGGGGGCGGCGGGCCTTGCCGCCTGCCTCCTTTGTCGTTGTCCCATGGTGCGATTGCTGCGAACTCTGTTGTTGCTCGGCCTGCTCGCCGTGGTGCTGGCCGGGGGGGCGCTGGCCTGGTGGGCCAACAGCCCCATTGCCTTGCGCGAGAGCCCGCTGGACTTCTCGGTGCGGCCCGGAAGCTCCGCGCTGTCGGCCGCCCAACAGATCAAGCGTCAAGGCGCCGACCTGCAACCGCGTTTGTTTTACTGGCTTGCCCGGCTGAGCGGGCGCGGCACTGAACTCAAGGCCGGCAGCTACGAAATCACCCAGGGCATGACGCCCTGGGTTCTGCTCGAACGCATGGCCCGCGGCGACCAGACCCTGCTGGCGCTCACCATTCCCGAGGGTTGGACCTTCGCCCAGATGCTCGCTGCGCTCAACGCTGCGCCGGGGCTGCAGCACGACATCGGCACCCTCACCATGCCGCAGCTCATGCAGCGCATCGGCGCCCCGCCGCAGACATCGCCCGAAGGCGCCTTCTTCCCCGACACCTACCTCTACGCCCGCGGCTCCTCCGAAATCGACGTGCTGCGGCGCGCCTACCAGGCCATGCAAAAGCGGCTGGCGGCGGCCTGGGACGCGCGCGCGCCCGACTTGCCGCTGCAATCGCCGCAGCAGGCGCTGATCCTGGCGTCGCTGATCGAGAAGGAGACGGGCGATCCGGCCGACCGCGACAAGATCGCCGCTGTGTTCATCAACCGCTTGCGCGCCGGCATGCCGCTGCAGAGCGACCCCACCGTGATCTACGGCATGGGCGCGCGTTACCAGGGCAAGATCAGCAAGCGCGACCTGCAGACCCTCACCCCCTACAACACCTACCTCATCAACGGTCTGCCGCCCACACCCATCGCCCTTCCGGGGGAAGCCGCGCTGCAGGCCGCGCTGCACCCGGCGGCCATCAAGGCGCTGTACTTCGTGGCTCGCGGCAACGGCAGCAGCCAGTTCTCCGACACCCTGGCGCAGCACAATGCGGCCGTGGCTCGGTATATCCTGAAAACTCCATGAGCGCACTCAACCCGTATCGTCCCGGTCTGTTCGTTGCCTTCGAGGGCATTGACGGCGCCGGCAAGTCCACCCAACTCCACGCCGCGGCCGCGTTCCTGCAATCGGTCGGACGCAAGGTGACGCTGACCCGCGAGACCGGCGGCACCGAGATCGG
>JAKAFC010000184.1 GCA_021818065.1 Pseudomonadota bacterium | reverse complement strand
CCGGCCGTACGCGCCGCGCCGAAGCCTGGGGCTGCGGAGCCACGGGCCTGACACCGCGCATGCAGGACACGGCCGAGGGCATGGGCCAGCCGATCCGCAGATTGTTTGCCCCGTTCTACCAGACTCGCGTGGATCTGCCGGCCCCGACCGACGCGGCTCCGCGCTACCGCGTGGTGGTGCTCGACCGTTTCTGGGCGCAACTCTACATGCCCCTGGCCGATGCGGTGCTGTGGCTGGCCCGCCAGATCGGACGCATCCAGCAGGGGCGCATTGCGGTCTACCTCTTCTACAGCTTCATCACTCTGCTGGTGTTGCTGATGGTGGTCGTGCGATGAGTGCCGCGGCCTTGTTCACGCAGCTGCTGGCGGTATTGGCTTCGGTGGCGCTGGCGCCGCTGTTCCTCGGCTGGGTGAATCAGTGCCGCGCCTGGCTCGCCAATCGCACCGCGCCGCCCTTGTGGCTGCCCTACCTGCGCTTGCGCAAGCTGCTGCACAAGGACGTCGTGCTGGCGCACGAGGCTACGCCTTTGTTTCGCGCCGTGCCCTACATGCTGTTCGGCATCATGGTGGCCGCCGCGGCCATCATTCCCTCGCTCAGTACCGATCTGCCCTTTGCCTCGGCGGCGGATGCCATCGCATTGGTCGGTCTGTTCGCGCTGGCGCGGGTGTTCATTGCGCTGGCCGGCATGGACATCGGCACCGCTTTCGGCAGCATGGGGGCGCGGCGCGAGATGATGGTGGGCTTCCTCGCCGAGCCGGCTCTGCTGATGGTGCTGTTCACGGCTTCGCTGATCACCGGCAGCACGCTGTTACCCGTGATCGCCGACACGTTGCAATCACGGGCCCTGGCCATCCATGCCAGCCTGGCCTTCGCGGCGGTGGCCTTCGTCATGGTGTTGCTCGCCGAGAATGCGCGCATTCCGGTGGACAACCCGGCCACGCACCTGGAACTCACGATGATTCACGAGGCCATGGTGCTGGAGTATTCGGCGCGCCACCTCGCGCTGGTGGAATGGGCCAGCGCGCTGAAGCTGTTCAATTACGCCTGCATCGGCTTTGCCCTGTTCCTGCCTTGGGGCATGGCCAGCCGTGCCGATGGCATCCTATGGTTGTTGCCCGCGATTCCGCCGCTGCTCATCAAGCTCGCGGTGGCGGGCTTGGTCATCGCGCTGATCGAAACCCTGAGTGCCAAGCTGCGCATTTTCCGTGCGCCGGAATTCCTGGCCACCGCCTTCCTGCTGGCGGTTCTTGGGTTGCTGGTGCATCTGACGCTGGAGCATTGAGCCATGCCGGCCGTCGCGACATCCATGGTTGGCAGCGTTGCTGCCGCGCTTCCGCTCAGCACCCAACTCATCCACTTGTTTGCCGCGGTGCTGCTGCTGCTGTCCTTTGCAATGCTGGCCCAGCGCCGCGTCGTCAACCTTGTGAATCTATTTGCCGGACAGGGCGCCGCCCTGGTGGCTTGCGCCGTGGTGGTCGGTTATTCGACCGGGCAGCCCGAGCTGTACACCTCAGCCGCCATCACCCTGGTGCTCAAGGTTTTGGTGCTGCCTTACATCCTGCACAAGCTCATCGGCAGGCTGCAGGTGGAGCGGGACACGGAGACCCTGGTGAACATTCCCACCATGCAGATCATCGGCATCCTGCTGGTGATCTTCGCCTTCGTGCTGGCGCAGCCGATCTCGCAATTTGCCGGCGCGGCCACGCGCAGCACCCTGGGCATCGCGCTGGCCGTGGTGTTCCTCGCCTTCCTGATGATGATCGTGCGACGCAAGGCCATCGCCCAGGTGGTGGGTTTCCTGGCGATGGAAAACGGTCTGCTGTTCGCGGCGACCAGCGCCACGCACGGCATGCCCATGGTGGTGGAACTGGGCATCGGCCTGGACGTGCTGGTGGGCGTGTTCGTGCTGGGCATTTTCTTTTTCCAGATCCGCGAGCAATTCGACAGCCTCGATCTGCGGCATCTGGAAACCCTGAAAGACGACTGAATGGACTTGCTCGCCGTCCTGGCCCTGCCGCTGCTTGGCGCCGCGATGCTGGCGTTTTTCGGCCATCGTCCTATTGCGCCGCGCCTGAACCTGGCGGTGAGCGCAGCCACGTTCGCCGCCGCCTGCGTGCTGACCGCGGATGTCATCGCGCATGGGCCGATGCAGGTTCTGGCGGCCGAATTCTTCATCGATCCGTTCAACGTCTTCCTGGTCGCGCTGACGGCCTTCGTCGGCATGACCACGGCTGCTTTTTCGCGGCCCTATATGCGTATCGAGCAGGAGCATGGGCGGGTCGATGCGCGGCGCCTGCGGCTGTATCACAGCATGTACCAGCTGTTCATGTTCACCATGCTGCTGGCGCTGACCACGAACAATATGGGCATACTCTGGGTGGCGATGGAGGCGGCCACGCTGTCCACCGTGCTGCTGGTGTCGCTGTACCGCACCGCGGCCAGCCTCGAGGCGGCGTGGAAATACTTCATTCTCTGCGGCGTGGGCATCGCGCTGGCCTTGTTCGGCACCGTGCTGCTGTATTTCGCCGCCGAACGCGTGCTTGGCGCCGAAGGCATGAGCGCCTTGCTCTGGACCCACCTGAATGCGGTGAAGGGGCAGCTCGAACCCAGCATCATCGGCATCGCCTTCGTCTTCCTGCTGGTGGGCTATGGCACCAAGGTGGGACTGGTGCCGCTGCACAGCTGGCTGCCGGACGCGCACGCCGAAGGGCCCACGCCGGTCTCGGCCGTGCTGTCGGGGCTGCTGCTGAACGTGGCGCTGTACGCGGTGATGCGCTGCAAGGTGCTGGTGGACGGCGCGGTGCACGCCGCCTGGCCGGGACAGATGCTGATGGGTTTCGGCCTGCTCTCGGTGGTGGTCGGCGCTTTCCTGCTGTGGCGGCAAAAGGACGTCAAGCGCATGTTCGCCTACTCGTCCATCGAGCATATGGGCATCATCACCTTCGCTTTCGGCATGGGCGGCCCGGTGGCGAATTTCGCGGCCTTGCTGCACATGACGGGCCATGCACTGACCAAGAGCGCCATCTTTTTCACCACCGGCCACGCCACGCAAAAGGCCGGCACGCAGCGCATGGACGACATCCAGGGGCTGCGCGAGCAGTCGCCGGCATTGGGCTGGGGGATGATGCTGGGGGCGCTGGCCATCGTCGGCATGCCGCCCTTCGGCGTGTTCGCCAGCGAGTTCCTCATCCTCACCACCGCGATGCAGACCCAGCCCTGGGCCACACCCATCCTGCTGCTGGCGCTGGGCGTGGCCTTCGGCGCCATCTTCATGCGCGTGCAGGGCATGGTGTTCGGGGCCAGCACCTTGCGCCGGCTTCCGCACCAGCCTGACATGCTGCCGGTGTTCGCCCATTTGGCGCTGGTGCTGCTGCTCGGTCTGTATGTCCCGACGTTCCTGGAATCGTGGTGGCATCTGGCCAGCAGCATGATCGGAGGATGACGGCGATGCGCGCACTGTGCTCCGGGATGGCGGTGGATCACCGCGTAGTGGACGCGCAGGGCTGGGCCGCGCTGGCGCAGCACATGCATGCGCAGGACGCGCGACTGTTGGCCCTGTGGGGCAGCGATACGCGCCTGCAGTGCGGTGGCTTCACTGTGCACGCCTGCTGGCTGCAGCGCGATGCGCTCACCCTGGCCGAGCTTGTGCTGGCCTGCGGCGTGACCCATTACCCGGCGTTGCACGCCTTGTTTCCGGTGGCCGACCGCCTGCAGCGCGCCTTGCGCGACTTGCTCGGCCTGCAGGCGCCGGGCATGGACTCGCGTCCTTGGCTGCGCCACACGGCCTGGGGCGCCGACGAATTCCCGCTGCGTCGCGATGCCCCCGAGCGCGGGCCCGAAAGGGCACCGGAAGCCGAGCGCTACGCCTTCGTTGCAGTGGATGGCGAAGGCGTGCACGAGATTTCCGTCGGCCCTGTCCACGCCGGCATCATCGAACCCGGGCAGTTTCGTTTTTCCGTCGTGGGCGAGAAGGTTTTGCGCCTGGAGCCGCGCCTGGGTTTCGCGCACAAGGGGGTGGAACGGCGTTTTCAGCAGCTGACCCTGAACGAGGGCGCAGGCCTGGCGGCGCGTCTGTGCGGCGACAGTGCCGCGGCCAACGCCTGGGCCTATTGCATGGCGCTGGAAACCTTGGCGGAGGTGAGGATTCCGCCGCGTGCCGGCGCCTTGCGAGCTTTGTTGCTGGAGCGCGAGCGTCTTGCCAATCACCTGGGCGACCTGGGTGCCATCGTCAACGACGCGGGTTTCGGCTTCGGCCTCGCGCAGTTCTCGCGGCTCAAGGAAGACCTGCTGCGCTTGAATGCGCGGGTGTTCGGCGCCCGCTACCCGATGGGCGCGATCCAGCCTGGCGGCGTGGCGTTCGACCTGGACGACGACGCGCAGTCCATGCTGCGTACCCAGTGCGGCGTATTGCGCAGGGAGGTGGAGCGCCTGAAGGTCATCCTCGACCAGCATGAGGGCCTGCAGGACCGGCTCGCCGCCACCGGCCGCGTCGCGCCCGATCTGGCGCGTCGCCTCGGCATGCTGGGCCTGGCGGCGCGCGCCAGCGGCCAGGCCCTGGACCTGCGGGCGATCCCAGGCCTCGCGCCGTACGACAAGCTGGGCGTGCGCATCGCGGTGGAGCAGGGTGGCGATGTCGCCGCGCGGGTGGCGGTGCGCTTCGCCGAGGTGTTCGAGTCGCTGCGCCTGAGCCTCGCGCTGCTCGATGCCCTGCCCGAAGGGCCGCATATCCTGGCGCTGCCCGAGGTCATTGCCCCCGGACTGGCGCTGGGTGTGGTGGAAGGATGGCGCGGGCCGGCTTTCATCG
>JAKAFC010000183.1 GCA_021818065.1 Pseudomonadota bacterium | reverse complement strand
TGCTGCAACTCGCCGAGAGCGAGCGTCAGACCGTGCTGAGCGCGCGCGAGCGTGGCCGGGCCCTGCTGGCGCGGCTGCGGCAGCGGGCGCTGGACGCGGGCGCTACCGAAGTCGATATCCGCCAGCGCCACGGCGAGCTGGTCCAGACCCTGAGCGAGCAGGCGCCCGCGCTCGGCCTCTTGGTTCTGGGACGCCGCGGCGCCTCGGCCGAACGCTCGGGCCGCGACATCGGCCGCCATGTCGAGGCCGTGGTGCGCGCGCTGCACACGCCCATCCTCACCGTGACCGATGCCTTCACTCCACCGCAGCGCGTGCTCATCGCCTTCGATGGCGGCAGCATGACGCGGCGCGCCGTGGAATGGGTGGCGGCGCAAGCCTTGTTCACCGGGCTGGACATCACGGTCTGCATGGCCGCCCCCGCTTCGACCCAGACGGAAAAGGCCTTGGATTGGGCGCGGCAAACCCTGCAAGCGCGCGGCATGACGGTCCAGACGCTGGCGCGCGAAGGCGACGCCGAAGGCGTGATCGCCGCCACGCTGGCCGAACGCCATATCGACCTGTTGGTCATGGGTGCCTACTCGCATTCGCCGCTGCGCAAGCTGCTGCTGGGCAGCAAGACCAGCGATCTGCTGCGCGCCTCGACCAAACCAACCTTGCTGGTGCGCTGAAGGGCCTCGTGCGGGGCTGTGGTGCAATGCGGGCTTCACTCTGCCGCGCCCCAGCGTCCGAGGCTGCAATCGATCCATGGCCAACCAACCCATTCTCCTCGCCGAACAGGTTCGCAAACGCTACACCGAAGGGCCGCAGCCCGTCGAAGTGCTCAAGGACGTGCATCTGCGTCTGGATGGCGGCCAAACCCTGGCCATCATCGGCGCCTCGGGTTCGGGCAAGAGCACCCTCATGCACCTGCTCGGCGGCCTCGACCGGGCCGATGGCGGCAGCGTGCAGGTCTGCGGCCGCGACTGGGCGCAGATGAACCCCAAGGCGCAAGGGGCGTGGCGCAACCAGCATGTCGGCTTCGTTTATCAGTTCCACCACCTGCTGATGGAATTCAGCGCGCTGGACAACGTGGCCATGCCGCTGCGCATCCGCCGTACCCCGGCTGAAGCAGCGCACGATGTGGCCGCGCAGATGCTGCGGCGCATGGGTCTGGGCAGCCGTTTGCAGCACCGTCCGGGCGAGTTGTCGGGCGGTGAACGCCAGCGCGTGGCCATCGCCCGCGCCCTGGTCACCCAGCCGCAACTGGTGCTCGCCGACGAGCCCACGGGCAACCTTGACAGCGAGGCCTCGGAGGTGGCGCTGGACATGCTGCTCGACGTGGCGTGGGCACAGGGCGACGCTGTCATCATCGTGACGCACGACGCCGCGGTGGCCGCACGCTGCCAGCAGCAGCTGCGGCTGGTGAACGGCGCGCTGCAGCTCGCCTGAACGCAGCGCGACGGCGGCGCGCGCCGATCCACTACGATTGCCCGATTGCCTTTTTGCCCCCCGCCTTGCGGTCGCCTCGTTCGTCCATGTCCCGTTCCAAAACCGCCTTGTTCGAACTGCGCAGCGGCGCCATCGACGCCGTGCACCTGGTGGTGAAAACGCCCGACTTCGCCGCCCTCACCGAGGCGCTGCAGCAGCGCTTCGACGCCACGCCCGAGTTTTTCGCCGGCGAAGCCGTCGCCATCGACCTGCGCCGCCTGGCTGACGACGCCACCTTGCCGCTGGACGAACTCGCCGACTTGCTGCGCCGCCTGCGCATGCGCCCCCTGGGCGTGGTGGTGCAACCGGCGCAACAGGCCTGGGCCGCCGCAAGCGATCTGCCCCTGCTCGACAGCCGCGACAACCGCGAGCCGCGTAAGCCAGTCGATGACGGCCAGCCTGCCACGCCCGCCACCACAACGCCCGCCACCACAACGCCCGCAAGCACCGCCGCCGAAGCCGCACCGCAACCGCCCGCCGCCACGCCCGAACCGCGCCCTGAGACCACCCCCGCAGCGCCGCAGGCCGTTCCCGTGACCGTGCCCACGGTCCTCATCGACCGGCCGCTGCGCTCGGGCCAGCGGGTGTATTCCCCCGGCGACCTCATCGTGCAAGGCGTGGTCAGCCACGGCGCGGAAGTCATGGCCGAAGGCCATGTGCACATCTACGGCGCGCTGCGCGGCCGCGCCCTGGCCGGGGCCCGCGGCAACACCGCGGCACGCATTTTCTGCACCAGCTTCGAACCCGAGCTGGTGGCCATTGCCGGCATCTACCGCACCGCCGAGCAGGACTTGCCTGTCGGCGTGCGCGGCCAGCCAACCACCGTGCGTCTGCACGGCGAACAACTGCTGATCGAGCCCCTGGCGCTCAAATAATTTTCCAAGGATCCAACTCATGGCCAAAATCATCGTGGTGACTTCGGGCAAAGGTGGCGTGGGCAAGACCACCACCAGCGCCAGCTTCGCCTCCGGACTGGCGCTGCGCGGCCACAAGACCGCCGTCATCGACTTCGACGTCGGCCTGCGCAACCTCGACCTCATCATGGGCTGCGAACGCCGCGTGGTGTACGACCTCATCAACGTCATTCAAGGCGAGGCCAAACTCACGCAGGCACTGATCAAGGACAAGCAGTGCGACAACCTGTTCATCCTGCCCGCCTCGCAGACCCGCGACAAGGACGCGCTCACCAAAGAGGGCGTGGAAAACGTGCTCAAGGAACTCGACGAGATGGGCTTCACCTACATCGTCTGCGACTCGCCCGCGGGCATCGAGAGCGGGGCGCTGATGGCCATGCACTTCGCCGACGAAGCCCTCATCGTCACCAACCCCGAAGTCTCGTCGGTGCGCGATTCCGACCGCATCCTGGGCATGCTGTCGAGCAAGACCAAGCGGGCCATCGAAGGCGGCGAGCCCATCCGCGAGCACCTGCTCATCACCCGCTACAACCCCAAGCGCGTCAGTGAGGGCGAGATGCTCTCGCTCACCGACATCCAGGACATTCTGCGCATCCAACTCATCGGCGTCATTCCCGAGAGCGAGGCCGTGCTGCAGGCCTCCAACCAGGGCACCCCGGCCATCCACCTCACCGGCAGCGACGTGGCCGAGGCTTACCAGGACGTGGTCGCCCGCTTCCTCGGCGAAGACAAACCCATGCGCTTCACCGACTACCAGAAGCCGGGCCTGTTCAAGCGCCTGTTCGGCGGTTGAGGGAGGACGGCACCATGTCATTCCTCTCGTTTTTGCTGGGCGAAAAAAAGAAGACCGCCTCGGTCGCCAAGGAGCGGCTGCAGATCATTCTCGCCCACGAGCGCGGCGGCGCCGGCGCCCCAGCCGACTGGCTCCCCGCGCTGCAGCGCGAACTGGTCGATGTGATTTCCAAGTACGTCAAGATCGACAGCAACGACATCCAGGTCAAACTCGAACGCCAAGACACGCTCGAGGTGCTGGAAGTGAAGATCGAGATTCCGCCGCGGGGTTGAGCCAGTTTGGGTTGAAGTGCGGTGTAGCCGTATCTGGGAGCGACGTCCAATGGTGAGGGCGCCACAGACTTTGCGCCGAAAATCTGACCATCAGTGTCCAGGATAGCCACGCTCTTCCAAATCAATCCGATCCTCTTCAAGAGCGGCCGCAAGATCGCGCTGCAGACCAACGCGCGCCAGCGATGACAGAAACTTGAGGACGCCTCGCAGGGGCATTTCGATGGTGGTGCGGACAAGCGTGCGATCAGGGCCCATCGACTCGAACACTTGGGTGATCAAAAGCCCCGCGTTCGAGCCGGAAAGGCTGCGCAGCGTCGAGTTGCCGTTGCGGCCGCGCGCAACCTCGAATTCATCCTCTTGAAGGATGCCAAAGACACGCCGCCGCCCCGTAAAACGGCATCCTCCGTCCTGCGGTCGGACATTGCTGATATTGAGGCTTGCATGCACCCGAGTACTTGCGTGATGCGCCATGTCGACAAACTGCGACTGCACGATCTCGGTCGGACGGGCGATCACTTTCTCGCCCTGCACTGTGATCGAGTTCATATCACCTCCCACCTTTTTGGCAGATCAGTATGGCTGGTAGTCGAACGATCCCTAGGGTCCAGCCAATGTGTCCTTGCTTCACACACCCTTCACAAACTGAACTGGCACGGTGACGAATAGCTGACAGAGCTAGAGTTTGTCGACTCAGTTCTGAGCTAAATGCAGACCGGAGTAGGTTGCAGACCATGACACGTCAGTCTCACTCAATCGAAATTTGAGAAACATATTGATACTTGTCAAAATATCTTGTCAAGGAAAAACGACGAAATCAATGGGGTCAAGCTCCGGTATCACAGTACCCTGACCTCCAAAGAACGCTTTGAATCGACTCTCAACCCTCAACGCACCGGCAACCGGTTCAGCCGCACCACACCAAAGACGATCAAAGCCATGCCGGCCAGAGCCGCGGGCTGCGGCCATTCGCCGAGCAGCCACCAGGCCAGCAGCGTGGCCAGAACCGGGGTGAGGGCCCCGCCCACGGCTGCGCGCTGCGCGCCGAGCCGGGTGATGGCAACGCCATAGCTGAAGGTGGAGATCAGTCCGACGCCGACGCCCTGGATCAGGCCATGCATCCACAGGGCATGGGCTGGCAGGTCGTGCAGCGCCTGCAGGCTCTGCAACTCGGGCGAGAACGGCCACCAAAGCAGCAGCCCTAACAGCGAGCCGGTGGACAGCAAGGCCGAGGCCTCCAGCGGCGTCAGCCCGCTATGGCGCAGTGCCACGGTGTAGTTGGCCCACAGCAGACTGCACAGCAGAAAGATCAGCTCGCCGCGCCACAGCCCGGGCGCGCCGTGCCAGAACGACAAGGCCAGCATC
>JAKAFC010000182.1 GCA_021818065.1 Pseudomonadota bacterium | reverse complement strand
GCTGGCCGATAACGCGCTGCTCATCGCCGCCATTGCCCTGCTGGTGCAGATGCAGTCGCCGGACTGGATGACGCCGCTGCTCAAGTTCTTTTTCACCATTTCGTACGTCGTGCTGGCGCCGTTCGTCGGCGCGTTCGCCGATGCCATTCTGAAATGGAAGGTGATGTTCATCACCAATCTGGTGAAGGTGGCGGGGCTGGTGTTGATGCTGTTTTCTGTGCACCCGCTGCTGGCCTACGGCGTGGTCGGCCTGGGGGCGGCGGCGTATTCGCCGGCGAAGTACGGCATCCTCACCGAGCTGTTGCCGCCGCAGCAGCTGGTGGCGGCGAACGGCTGGATCGAGGGCACCACGGTGAGTTCCATCATCCTGGGCACGGTGCTGGGCGGCTTTCTGGTGAGCAAGGCGGCGTCGGGCTTTCTGCTCGGGCTGCCGGGCATGGCGGCCGTGGGCATCAACACCACGCCGGAAGCGGCCATTCTGGTCATCACCCTGGTGTATCTGCTGGCCGCGCTGTGCAATCTGCGCATCCCCGACACCGGCGCGCGCTACGCCAAGCAGAAAACCCAGCCGTTGGCGTTGCTGCTGGATTTCGCCCATTGCGCCCGCGTGCTGTGGACCGACAAGCTGGGGCAGATTTCCCTGGCAGTGACCACGCTGTTCTGGGGGGCAGGCGCCACCCTGCAGTTCATCGTGCTGAAGTGGGCCGAGTACGCGCTGGGCCTGAACCTGACCATGGCCTCGGTGATGCAGGCGGCGGTGGCGGTGGGTGTGGCGGTGGGTGCCATCAGCGCTGCGGTGCGTGTGCCGCTCAAGCGCAGCCTGAGCGTGCTGCCGCTGGGCGTGGGCATGGGGCTGACAACCGTCGCCCTGGCGTTTTTCAACCGCGATCTGTTGCCTGCGGTGCAGGTGCATCTGGGGTCGGTGCAGCTGCCGCTGCACATGCTCATTGCCTACGGCTTCATGGTGTTCATCGGCGCGCTGGCCGGGTATTTCGTGGTGCCGATGAACGCGCTGCTGCAGCACCGCGGTTATGTGCTGCTGTCGGCCGGGCACTCGATCGCGGTGCAGAACTTCAACGAGAACCTCAGCGTGCTCGTCATGCTGCTGTTCTACGCCCTGCTCATCCGTCTCAACCTGCCGGTGCCGTGGGTGATCGCGCTGTTCGGCGTGTTTGTCAGCGCCACCATGTTCCTGGTGATTCTCTGGCACCGCCGCAACCAGCGCGAACGCGACTGGACCCAACTCATCGGCGAGCCGCGCCACGACGGCTCGCACGCCTGACCCACTAGCATGGACGCGCTGCGCCTGGGCCCCATCGTTCTGCCTTGGGCACCACTGCTACTGGTGTTGGGCTACGCCGTGGCGGTGTGGGTGGCGGCATTGGCGCAAACGGCCAAGCGCGGCAACGCCGAGCCTGCGCTGCTGCCCTTGCTGGTGCTGGCGCTGCTGTCGGCGCGTGCCGGCTTCGTGCTGCAGCATGCGGCCGACTATCCCACCGTGCTGGCGATGCTGGACATTCGCGATCGCGGCTTCGACCCATGGGTGGGCTGGCTGGCGGCGGCGGCCGGGGTGGCGCTGTGGGCCTGGCGGCGCCCGGCGCTGCGTCAGAGCCTGCCGCTGAGCGCTGCGGCCGGAGGCGCGGTGGTGCTCGCCGGCCTGGGGCTGCTGAGCCTGCTGCAGCCGCCACGCCCGCCGTTGCCTGCGCTCAGCTTGCAGGCGCTGCCAGGGCCGCCTGTGGCGCTGTCGAGCTTGCGGGGTCAGCCCGTGGTGCTCAACCTGTGGGCCACCTGGTGCCCGCCGTGCCAGCGCGAACTGCCGCTGCTGCTGCAGGCGGCGCAGCAGCAGCGCGGCGCGCGCATCGTGCTGGTGAACGAAGGCGAGGCCGCACCGCGGGTGGCGGCGTATCTGCAGCGCCAAGGGTTGAAGCCGCAGGGCGTGCTGCTCGACCCCGAGAGCCGTCTGCTGGCGGCTTATCAGTCGCCGGGTTTGCCCACCACGCTGTTCATCGCCGCCGACGGCACGGTGAAGCGGGTGCATATCGGCGAGTTGTCGAGCGCCACCTTGCAGCAGGGCATCGCGCAGCTGCGCCAGGCGCGCTGAACACGACGCGAGTCGCAACGTCGGCGCTGCTGGTCCGGCAGCTGACAGAGGCTCAGGTGCGCGTGCGCTGGGCCTTGCTCCGGGCGGCGTGCAGCAGGCGGCTGGCGGATTCATCGGCCAGACGACGACCGTGCTGCGCCATCCAGTCTTGCGCCAACTGGCCCAGCCGGGTGGAGGGCTGGCGCGGATCCACCGGGCAATCGAAGCGCTGCACCCAGCCCGGCACCTCGGCCGCAGGCATGGGGCGGGCCAGGGCGTAGCCCTGACCGGCGTCGGCGCCCAGCAGGGTGGCGGCTTCCACCAAGTCGGGCGTTTCCAGGCCTTCGACCACCACCCACAGCCCCAGGCTCTGCGCCAGTTGCACCAGCGCGCCGATGAAGCCGATGGCCTGCTCAGGATCGCGCCCGGCTTCGCGCACCAGACCCTGGTCGATCTTGACGGTGTGGAAGGGCAGGGTGCGCAGGCGCAGCAGGCTGCTGTAGCCGCTGCCCAGGTCGTCCATGACCAGGTGGGCGCCGGTGGCGGCCAGGGCGCGCACGGCGTCGTCGCGGCGCTGCGGGTCGTCGAATTCGGCGTTTTCCAGCATTTCCAGCCCGAGGCGCTCAGGCGGCAGGCCGACGCGCTGCAGCGCGGCCTCGACCCGGCTGCGGCAATCGGGCTGCAACAGCACGTCCAGCGGCAGGTTCAGGCTGAGGTGCAGGCGCACGCCGGCGGCGTCCCAGCGGGCGAGGTGCTCCAGCGCCTGGTCGAGCCCGCCGCGGAACAGGCGCGACATTTCGGCGTGGCCGAACCACGGCAGGAATTCGCCGGGCATCACCAGGGTGCCGTCTTCCATGCGCAGCCGCGCCAATGCTTCCACGCCATAGGGTTTGCCGGTCTGCAGATCGACCACGGGCTGCATGTGCATGTCCAGGCCGTGGTCGAACAACGCGCTGCGCCAGCGCTGGCGCAGCAGCACGGGCACGGGAAGCTGGCGGTCGTGGGCATGCAGACGTTGCCAGGCGCTGCTCAGGGTCTGGCCCAGGTTGTCGAGGAAGCTGCGCGCGGCGCTGCGCTCGAACATGGCGGGGTAGCCGCCATACAGGCTCAGCACCACCACCACGCGGCCGTTGCGATCGGTCAGCGGCACGGAGGCGGCGCTGCGGATGCCCACGTCTTGTGCCGCCTCGCGCCAGGGGGCGCCGCCCGGATCGAGGGCGTAGCTGGCCAGGGTGCTGATGCGCTCGGTCTGCCAGGCGGTGGCGGTGGGCCCCAGACTCTCGGCGTGCATGTCCTGCAGGCGCGGGGTCTTGAGGCTGCCGTAGTGCTTGTGCATGGCGCGGGCGAACGGATCGAGCCCGGCGGAGAGCTCGACGACGAAGGCGCCGCTGGCGTCGGGTGCGCCCATGCCTGCGGCACGCAGCCCGGGCAGGGTGATGAGCCGCTCCAGCGCGTTCTGCATGAATTCGCTCCAGGGCGCGCCGTCTTGCAGCGCATGCTCCAGAGCGATGACGCATTGCTGGTATTGCTCGCGCAGCGCCTGCGCGGCTTCCACCTCGGTCTGCAACTCGGTCTGCATGCGCGCGGTGAAGATCTGCACCAGACGGCGGCGCTCGCGCGGGCGCATGGGCAGGGTGTGGCTGAGGTCGATCAGCGACTGCAGATACAACCCGGCCGACTGCACCAGCAGGCGCGTGGGCACCCCCACCAAGGCGTGGATCTCGCCGATGCGCGCCGCCTCGCGCACATGCTCGGCCTCGTCCAGCGCGGGGGCGAGCAGTCGGCGGAAATGCTCGGTCTGCCGCGTCTGCAGATGCTGGTACTCGGCCTCGGTGAGGTGCGACAGCAAGTGCGCCGATTCGGCATCGCGTCCCACCAGCACATAGAACTGCCGGATGAAGTCGGCCGCGGCATCGCTGCATGCCGAGTAGGCCAGCTGCAGCAGCGCCTGCGCCTGGGTGCCGTAGGGCTGGGGCAGCCAGTGCTCGCTGGCGTCGTCGAGAAAGTCGGCCTGCACTTCCTGGCCCCAGCGCAGCCACCAGTGGGCACGCGAGCCTTTGTGCAGCTTGATGGTGTGCAGCGCGGCGTCGGCGCGGCGCAGCAGGGTGTCGGGGTCGGCGCCGTCTTGCGGGTAGAGCGCCAGACCGAGGCTCAGACCGAGATGCGCAAGACGGCCGTCGGGCTGGTGCGCGGGCAGCGGCAGCAGCGCGCCCAGGGCGTCGAGCCGTTGCGCTGCCTGTGGCATGTCGGCCAGGCCGTGCAGCACCAGCACGAACTCATCGCCGCCGATGCGCGCCAGCATGTCGTCGGGGCCCAGGGCCTCGTGCAGGTGGCGCGCCACTTCGCGCAGCGCGGCATCGCCCGCGGCGTGGCCCCAGTGGTCGTTGATGGTCTTGAAGTCGTCGAGGTCGAGCAGGCCCACGGCCACCAGGGCGCCACGCGACTGCGCCAGCGCCAGGCGCTGCGGCAGCCATTCGTCCAGGGCGTAGCGGTTGGGCAGGCCGGTGAGGGCGTCGTGCCGCGCCTGCCAGTGCAGGCGCTCCTGCGCGGCGTGGCGCTCGGTCACGTCCTGCCCCACCCAGACCGAATCGACGCCGGGCTGGTCGGCCACGGCCTGGCCCGACAGCTCGCACCAGAACACGCTGCCGTCGGCGCGACGCATGCGCACCTCGCGCGTGGTCTTGTTGCCTTGCGCCATCGCCGCGTACAGCGCGGCCCCGGCGGCCTCGTATTCGGCGTCGCTGGCATAGA
>JAKAFC010000181.1 GCA_021818065.1 Pseudomonadota bacterium | reverse complement strand
ACGCACGTGCCTTGGCCGGGGGTCGACTCGATGGACAGGCTGGCTCCGATGTTGGTGGCGCGTTCGCGCATGATCTGCAGGCCGACATGGGCCAGGGCGTCGGCGGCACGTTGTCGGACGTCGAAGCCGAGGCCGTCGTCGCGGATCTCGAAGCGCCAGCTCGGCAGGCTGCTGACGTCGAGCGTCACCAGGCCGGCGCGCGCATGCTTGCGCACGTTCGACAGCGATTCCTGCAGCACATGAAGCACCTGGACCTGGATATCGGGGTCGAGCGGCTGGCCGTGGCCGTTGAACTGCAGCCGCGTCTGCACCCCGCTTTGCAGTTCGAACTTCTGCAGCGTGCTGCGCAGCGCGGGTTCGAAGTCCTGCTCCCGGGTGCGAGTGCGGAAATGCAGCAGGAGTTCGCGCACGTCGGCCAGGCTTTCCCGCACGCCGGCGTCGAGTTCGTTGACGGTGGCCTCGACGCGGGCGGGATCGTTCGACTTCAGGGCCGAGCGCAGCAATTGCAACTGGATTTTCATGAAGGCGAGGGCCTGGGCGATGGAGTCGTGCAGCTCGCGTGCCAGCAAGGCGCGTTCCTGCGCCACGGCCGCCTCGCGCTCCAGCGCTGCGCTGCGCAGGCCCTCCATCGCGACGGCCAGATGCCCGGCCAGCGTTTCAAGCAGGGCGAGCTGCGCCGGATCGTCGTCGTGCCGGGCACGGTAGAACAGATCGATTTCGCCCAGCAAGCGATGCTGGGTGGACACCGGCACGCTGACCAGAGTGGCGAAACCGGCCTCCACGCAAGGCTCGTCCATGCCGGGACCGAGTGCCCGCTCGCCGGGCTTGTGGAAATGCACCACCTGCGGGCCGGTGTCGGTCTGCGCCTGCCCGCAGTGGCAGGTGCCGGCCAGCAGGCAGCCCTCGCCTTCGGTGATCGCCTGGGGCATGCCCTCGGCGGCCAGCAGCACGTAGCGCTGCGCCGCCTCGTCGGTCCAGCGCAGCATGACCGCGTCGGCGCCGACGATGCGCTTGATCGCCGGTGTGAAGGCGCCCGACAGTTCCTCCAGGCTTTGCGCGCCCGACACCAGGGCGCTGACCTCATAGAGTGCGGCCAGGCGTTGCTGCTCGGTCTGCAGATCGGCGGTCTTTTGCCTGACCCGGTTCTCCAGCTCGGCATGGTCGGTCTGCAACTGCTCGGCCATGCGGTTGAAGCCTGCGGCCAGATCGCCCAGCTCGTCCGAGAATTCCACGTCGACGCGGGCGGCATAGTCGCCGCCCTCGAGCGCCGCCACGCCGCGGCTGAGCCGCCCGACCGGATCGAGCACGAACAGATAGCCGGCGTAGAACATGAGCAGCGCGCCGATGACCACCAATGCCGCCATCGCCATCTGGAAGGCGTGCAGCACCGTGGTCCAGAAGTCCAGCCGGTGTTCGATGGCGGTCACCAAGGCGTCGATCTGGGCGACGAAGTGGTCGAGTTCGGGGCGGCCGATCGGGGGACCCAGCGCAGGGTTCAGCCAACGCGGGGCCAGTTGCTTCCACGCGGCTCGCACCGCGGCGTAACGCTGCCGGATGGTGCTGTCCCAGGGCACGAACAAGGGCCGCGCCTGGCTGCCGGTGCGCAGCAGTTCGAGGCTGTCCTGCATGTGCGCCACGTCCTGGGCGACGGAGGCCCGGCCCGGCGCGGTGGAACTGAGCGCGAGGCGGTAGGTCATCATGCGCAGGCGCCCCGCCTCGTTCACGGCGGCCGCGCCGCCTTCCAGATTCCACGAAATCCACAAGGTCGAACCCACCGACAGCAGAGACAGCACGAGAAACAGCCCCGCGAACAGGGCGATCTTGCCGGTGAGGGTCCAACGCTGCGGCATGGGCATGGATCAAGCTGCTGGATGAGGGGGGCCGTGGCGCAAGCCGGATGCAAACAGGCGCTGGCGGCCTGTTACCGCAGTGTACGGCTGGCCCGGGCTATGGTCGCCGCTTCAGGTCAGCCTCCTGTGCGGCGGTGCGCTGGGCCATTTCCGTCTGCATGAAGGCGCGCAACTGCACGAGCGTGAGCGTGCCCTTGCGCGTGGTGTCGATCTCGTCGAAGCGCTGCGCCACCAGCGGCATGCCGGCCTGAGCCTCCTCGCGCGTGAGCAGGCCGTCGTGGTTGACGTCGGCTTGCTGGAAGCGACTGCTCAGCTGCGCGTCCATGCGCGCGAGCATCGCCTTCTCGCCGAAGGCCTGCACGGCTGGGCTCAGCAAGGCCAGGGCGAGGGGTATGGTCAGCTGAAATTTGCGGATCTGCATGAAAGTCTCCTGGGCGGTTTTACAGGCTGCGGTAGAACGTGGCGGGTGGCGCGCTGCCGATCACTTCGGTGAGGAAGGTGTTCAGATCGGGCTGGATGGCGGCCATGGTCAGATCGGTGCGGAACACCAGTTCCTGCTGCGCGAGCGACGCGGCAATCACCGGGGCCGGGAGCGACAGGCCATATTGGCCGTAATACGTGGTGATGCCGGCGGAGATGGTTTGCGCAATCTGCTGCAGTGCCTGCGGGTCGCCGCGTGCGGCCATGATCGCGTCGGCGGCAGCGCGGTAGGCCTGTAGCACGACCTGTGCCGTAGCGCTGCGCGAGGGATCGTCGAGCACCGTGCTCAGCACGCCCACGCCGCCGTGGGGCAACTGGCTGCTCGGCCAGGCGGTGTAGCCGGTGAACAGGACTTGCATGTCGATGGCCCTTGTCATCGGCACCGCGCCGCTCATCGGCATCAGGGTCTGCATCACCAGGCCGGTGGCGGCAGGTTCGACCAGCGAGATCGCCGCCGGCGGCATATTGAAGCTCGGGTCGCAGGCCGGGTTGCTGTTCATCGGCAACTGCTGCGCCATCATGGGGGCGGCCTGCATCACCGGCAGGTAACAGATCTTGAAGTCCGCAGGGCTCTGGCCCGCGCGGTGCAAGGCGGCCTGAAAGATCAGGTCGGGTCCGCCCCCCTTGCCGCCCGAGGTGGGGCCAGACACCAACACACCCTGGCCGACCAGTTGCGCGAAGCTGGTGATGCCGGCGCTTTGCGGCGCCACCATCCAGAAGCCGCGCCAGTCGTTCACCTGCACCAATTGCAAGTTCGGCACCTTGCCGGTGATGACTTTCTTCGCCATGGTGTAGGTCATCGCCAGCGCCGCATCGGTGTTGCCGGCGGCGAACGCGCTGTCGATGCCGCTGCTGTCGGCCACCGGCTGCAGGACGACGGGAAGCGCGGGGTTGTTCGCCATCGCCAGCAGGAGTGGGAACACATTGGGGTTGGGTGTGGCCACCACGCGCAACGGCACCTGGGCTTGTGCGCTGGCCGACGATGCCGAGGTTGCCGCCTTGGCCGCACCGCCACCGCCGCAGGCGCCGAGCAGCGCGCTCAAACCGAGCGCGATCAGCATGGCCGCAATGCGCTGGCGTGACGAGTATGACGGGGCCCCGGGGCCGCTGCCGCCGCGGCATGGTGATGTCTGATGTTGCATGGCGATCTCCTGGTTGGATGGCGCGAAGACGGGACATGGCCTCCTCGTCTCGAACATTGAGGCCATCCTAGGAAGCGCCTGTTAGCGTGCAATTGCACGCATGACCCATTGCATGAACCCGGGTTACGCGGGTTCGGCTTTGTCATCGCCAGTAACCAAACGGTGGGTTGGAGCGGCAGGTCCCGCTCATTACCATCAGGTCCATCGCCACGGCGCCATTCACATTCAGCCCATCCGTCATGCCGCACGAGGTTCTTCCGCAGGACACCCCCCAGCCCGACGCTCGGCCCCGGTTGCTGCTGGTGGACGACGAGGCGGATCTGCGCGCCATGCTGCAGCGCTACCTCGGCGATCAAGGCTTCGTCGTACGTGCGGTGGCCGACGCCACGCAGATGCAGCGCCAGTTGCAGCGCGAACGCTTTGACCTTCTGGTGCTGGACCTCACCCTGCCCGGTGTCGACGGCCTGACGGTGTGCCGCGACCTGCGCGCAGCCGGTGAAACGCTGCCCATCCTCATGCTCACCGCGCGCGGCGACCCGGTGGACCGCATCATCGGCCTGGAGATGGGTGCCGACGACTACCTGCCCAAGCCGTTCAATCCGCGCGAGCTGCTGGCGCGGCTGCGCGCCATGCTCAGGCGCAGCCAGATGCAGGGTCAGCTTCCGGTGGCGCGGCAGGAACGGATCATTCGTTTCGGGCGCTATGCGCTCGACCCGGTGGCGCGAAGCCTGCGACGCGATGGCGAATTCCTGCGCCTGAGTTCTGGCGAATGTGCCATGTTGCTGGCGCTGGCTGCACGCCCGGGTCGGCCGCTTTCGCGCGAGCGTCTCATCGAACTGGCCTACGGTCGCGACCATGCCTCCACGGACCGCAGCGTGGACGTGCAGATCCTGCGCTTGCGCCGCCTGATCGAGGACGACCCCGCAGTACCCCGATTCATCCAGACCGTGCGCGGTCTGGGCTATGTGTTCACGCCGGATGCCGCCGATGCGTCTTCCAGCACGGCACCGGAAGAGGCCGGGCGATGAGCCTGTGGCCGCGCAGCTTTTTCGCGCGCAACCTGCTGCTCATCGTCGGCATGTTCGGCGTGGCCCAATTCGCCAGCTGGGCCTTGTTCGCGGCTATGGTGCAGCGCCCGCGCATCGAGCGCTTCGCGCCTTACGTCAGCGCCCAGACCACCACGCTGCGCTTGGCCCTGCAGGACCGCACGCCCGCCGAGCGCACGCGTTTTCTCGCCGCCGTGCAGCAGCAATCCGGCGGCACGCTGCGCGTCATGCAGCAGCCACCCGCCGGACTTGCGCCGCCGTCCGAACTGTTGGTGCGCTGGTTTTTCGAACTGCTGCGGCCGCGCCTGGACCCTGGTGAGACCCGGGCCTGGCAAGGCGCG
>JAKAFC010000180.1 GCA_021818065.1 Pseudomonadota bacterium | reverse complement strand
CCCAACGGGCGAACCGCGAAGGCCGGGCTCGGCATCAGCGCGGCAGCTCGGTCGCACCCATAAGGAAACGGTCGATCTCGCGCGCAGCTTGGCGGCCTTCGCGGATCGCCCACACCACCAGACTCTGCCCGCGGCGCATATCGCCGGCAGCGAACACCTTGGGCACGTTGGTGGCATAGCCGGTTTCGTCTTCGGTGCCAGCCTTGGCGTTGCCACGCGCGTCCTTGTCGATGCCGAAAGCGTCGAGCACGCTGGCCACCGGATGGACGAAGCCCATGGCCAGCAGCACCAGATCGGCGTCGAGGGTAAATTCGCTGCCGGGCACTTCCTGCATGCGGCCGTCTTTCCATTCGACGCGGCAGGCCTTGATCTGCTTGACCTTGTTCTTGTCCTTGCCGGTGCCAGGGACGAAGGCCTTGGTGGCCACGGCCCAGTCGCGCGAGCAGCCTTCTTCGTGGCTGCTGGAGGTGCGCAGCTTGATCGGCCAGTACGGCCAGACCAGGGGCTTGTTCTCGTGTTCGGGCGGCTGCGGCATGACCTCGAACTGAGTGATGCTGGCGGCGCCGTGGCGGTTGCTGGTACCGACGCAGTCGGAGCCGGTATCGCCGCCGCCGATCACCACCACATGCTTGCCGGTGGCCAGGATCTGGTTCTTCAGCTTGTCTCCGGCGTTGACCTTGTTCTGCTGCGGCAGGAATTCCATGGCGAAGTGAATGCCATCGAGCTCACGCCCCGGCACCGGCAGATCGCGCGGAAACTCGGCGCCACCAGTCAGCAGCACGGCGTCGAACTCAGCTTGCAACTGCGCGGGCGTGACGGTCTCCTTGGCCCAGTTGGCCACGGTGGCGCCCGGACCCTCCCTCGGCATCTCGGCCACCAGCACGCCGGTACGGAACGTCACCCCTTCGGCCTGCATCTGCGCGATGCGGCGGTCGATGTGGCTCTTTTCCATCTTGAAGTCGGGAATGCCATAACGCAGCAGGCCACCGATACGGTCGTTCTTCTCGAACACCGTGACGTCATGCCCGGCGCGGGCAAGCTGCTGCGCCGCGGCCAACCCGGCCGGGCCGGAGCCAACCACGGCCACGGTCTTGCCGGTCTGGTGCGCAGCCGGCTGCGGCGTAACCCAGCCTTCCTTCCAGCCGCGGTCGATGATGGCGTGCTCGATCGACTTGATGCCCACCGGCGCTTCGTTGATGCCCAGGGTGCAGGCGGCCTCGCACGGCGCGGGGCAGATGCGACCGGTGAACTCGGGGAAGTTGTTGGTGGAGTGCAGCACGTCGAGGGCGTTGCGCCAATCGCCCTGCCACACCAAGTCGTTGAAGTCGGGGATGATGTTGTTGACCGGGCAGCCGTTATTGCAGAACGGAATGCCGCAGTCCATGCAGCGCCCGGCCTGGGTCTTGGCCTTGTCGTCCGGCAGTTCGTGGACGAACTCCTTCCAGTGCTTGAGGCGCACGGCAGGGGCTTCGTACTGCTCTTCCTGCCGTTCGAATTCCATGAATCCAGTGACTTTTCCCATGGTCGATCCTTAAAGGTGTCTAGGTATGGCGCCGTCGATTGGCGAAACCCGCCGGGCCGCCCCAAGGGTTTCGCGCCCCTCAAGGGGGGAACCGAGCGCAGCGAGTGTTCTCGGGGTGGGCCTCATTTCGCGGGGACGCTCGCTGCGGGCGCCTTGGCCTTGGCCGTGGCGGCTTGCGCCTCGCGCTTGGCCGCCATTTCGCCCAGCGCCCGCTTGTATTCATGCGGGAACACCTTGACGAAGCGACCACGCGCCTCTTCCCAGGTGTCGAGCAACTCGCGTGCGCGCTGCGAGCCGGTCCAGCGCAGGTGATCCTGCAGCAGTTTGCGCAACTGCGCCTCGTCGGTCTGACCACGATGCCACAGCGCCTCGGCGATCTGCGCCTTCTGCTCGGCGGCGGGAAGCACCTTCTCCAGCGCCACCATGGCGGTGTTGCAGCGTTTGGCGAACAGGCCGTCGACGTCGTAAACGTAGGCGATGCCGCCGCTCATGCCGGCAGCGAAGTTGCGCCCGGTCTCGCCCAGCACCAGCACAGTGCCGCCGGTCATGTATTCGCAGCCATGGTCGCCCGTGCCTTCGACCACGGTGGTGGCGCCAGAATTGCGCACCGCGAAGCGCTCGCCGGCCACGCCGCGGAAGAAGGCCTCGCCTTCGATCGCGCCGTACAGCACGGTGTTGCCGACGATGATGTTGGCCGGGGCGTCACCGCGGAAGTCGAGGCTGGGACGCACCACCACCCGGCCACCCGACAGGCCCTTGCCGGTGTAGTCGTTGGCTTCACCGATCAGGTAGAGCGTGACACCGCGGGCGAGGAAGGCGCCGAAGCTCTGGCCGCCGGTGCCTTCCATCTGGATGTGGATGGTGTCGTCGGGCAGGCCCTCGTGGCCGTAGCGCCGCGCCACTTCGCCAGAGAGCATGGCGCCCACGGTGCGGTTGACGTTGCGCGCGTTCTGGATGAACTGCACCTTCTCGCCGCGCTCCAGCGCCGGGCGGGCGCGTTCGATCAGCACATGGTCGAGGGCCTTGGCCAAGCCGTGATCCTGCTCCTCGACCTGGCGGCGCGGCACGTCGGCGGGCACCTCGGGCTGATGGAACACGCGGCTGAAATCGAGGCCGCGCGCCTTCCAGTGCGCCACACCCTTGCGCGCGTCGAGCAGATCGGCGCGGCCGACCAGATCGTCGAACTTGCGCACGCCGAGCTGCGCCATGATGGCGCGCACTTCCTCGGCGACGAAGAAGAAGTAGTTCACCACATGCTCGGGCTTGCCGGAGAACTTCTTGCGCAAGGCTGGGTCTTGCGTGGCCACGCCCACCGGGCAGGTGTTGAGGTGGCATTTGCGCATCATGATGCAGCCTTCGACCACCAGCGGCGCGGTGGCGAAGCCGAATTCGTCGGCGCCCAACAGCGCGCCGATCACCACATCGCGGCCGGTTTTGATCTGGCCATCGACCTGCACGCGGATGCGGCTGCGCAGGCGGTTGAGCACCAGGGTCTGCTGGGTTTCGGCCAGGCCGATTTCCCAGGCGGAACCTGCGTGCTTGATGCTGGACAGCGGCGACGCCCCGGTGCCGCCGTCGTGTCCGGCGATCACCACATGGTCGGCCTTGGCCTTGGCCACACCGGTGGCCACCGTGCCCACGCCCGACTCGGACACCAGCTTGACGCTGATGGAGGCGCGCGAATTGGCGTTCTTCAGATCGTGGATGAGCTGCGCCAGGTCTTCGATGGAATAGATGTCGTGGTGCGGCGGCGGCGAGATGAGGCCCACGCCCGGCACCGAGTAGCGCAGCATGCCGATGTACTCCGACACCTTGCCGCCGGGCAGCTGCCCGCCTTCACCGGGCTTGGCGCCCTGCGCCATCTTGATCTGGATCTGGTCGGCCGAGGCCAGGTATTCGGTGGTCACGCCAAATCGGCCGGAGGCCACCTGTTTGATCTTGGAGCGCAGCGAGTCACCGCTCTTGAGCGGAATGTCACTGACCACGCGCTCCTGGCCCAGCACCGAGCCCAGAGTGTCGCCGTCCTTGATGCCGCTGGAGCCGGTGCGCATTTCGGGGCGGTAGCGCAGCGGGTCTTCGCCGCCTTCCCCGGTGTTGCTCTTGCCGCCGATGCGGTTCATTGCCACGGCCAGCGTGGCGTGCGCCTCGGTGGAGATCGAGCCCAGCGACATCGCCCCGGTGGCGAAGCGTTTGACGATCTCGCTGGCGGGTTCGACCTCGTCGATGGCAATGGCCTTGCTCGGGTCGATCTTGAACTCGAACAGACCGCGCAGCGTGAGCATGCGGCGCGACTGGTCGTTGATGATCTGCGCGTAGTCCTTGTAGGTGTTGTAGTTGCCGGCGCGGGTGGCGTGCTGCAGCTTGGCAATGGCGTCGGGCGTCCACATGTGTTCTTCGCCACGCGTACGCCAGGCGTATTCGCCGCCGGCGTCGAGCATGTGCGCCAGCACGGGCGAGTCGCCGAAGGCATCACGGTGCATGCGCAGCGCTTCCTCGCCGACCTCGAACACGCCAATCCCTTCGACCTGACTGATGGTGCCGGTGAAGTATTTGTCCACCAGCTCGCGCGACAGGCCCACAGCCTCGAAAATCTGCGCGCCGCAGTAACTCATGTAGGTGGAAATGCCCATCTTGGACATCACCTTCTGCATGCCCTTGCCGATCGCCTTGATGTAGTTGGCAATCGCCTTGTCGGCGCTGAGGTCGCCCGGCAGATCCTTGGCCATCGCGGCGATGGTGTCCAGCGCCAGATAGGGGTGGACGGCTTCTGCGCCGTAGCCTGCGAGCACGGCGAAGTGGTGGGTTTCACGGGCGCTGCCGGTCTCCACCACCAGGCCGGTCTGGGTGCGCAGGCCGTGGGCGGTGAGGTGCTGGTGCACCGCGCTCATTGCCAGCAGCGCCGGAATGGCGACCTGCTGCGCGCTCATGTGCCGGTCGGTGATGATGAGGATGTTGTGGCCGCTCTTGAGCGCATCCACCGCTTCGGCGCAGATCGAGGCGATGCGCGCCTCGATGCCCTCTTGCCCCCAGGCCACCGGATAGCAGATGTCGAGCTCGAAGCTGCGGAACTTGCCGCCGGTGTGCTGGGCGACGGAGCGCAGGCGCGCCATGTCGTCGTAGTCGAGCACGGGCTGGCTGACCTCCAGGCGCATCGGCGGGTTGACCTGGTTGATATCGAGCAGGTTGGGACGCGGGCCGATGAACGACACCAGCGACATCACCATGTTTTCGCGGATGGAGTCGATGGGCGGGTTGGTGACCTGCGCGAACAACTGCTTGAAGTAGTTGTACAGCGGCTTGGCGCGGTTGGACAGCACCGCCAGGGCAGCGTCGTTGCCCAT
>JAKAFC010000179.1 GCA_021818065.1 Pseudomonadota bacterium | reverse complement strand
CGGAGGCAATGCGAGGCGCAGGCCGCGCCGTGGTGGTGTCCACCACAAGCGGACTGCAACGTGGCAGTGCGCCGCCCAGACCCCGGCCCAAAGGGTTGCCCCCAGGCGGGGCGCCTGCGGCGTTGTCGGTGTGTGGCAAGGCAAACAGCCTTGCCACACACCTCCGCCTTGCATCCATCCCCGCCTGGGGACAACGCGGGCGCACAAATCGCGTGAACAGGCCCTAGAGCCCGGCGTCAGCCGACGCTGCGCCGCAACTCAGGCGTGGACCACGTTGCCCGCCGGCATGTTGCCCTGCTCGGCCTTGTTGCGCATCCAGTCGGCCGTGCCGGCAAACGCCTCGTGCAACTGCCGGCGCAGGTCGGCGTCCATTTCGACTTCGTCGAGGGTCTGCACCATGCATGCCATCCAGTCGTCGCGTTCCTTGGTGCCGATGGCATAGGGGAAATGGCGCATCCGCAGACGCGGATGGCCGAAACGCGGCGAATACAGATCGGGGCCGCCCAGCCACCCGCTCAGAAACCAGAACAACTTGTCGCGCGTCTCCGCCGAATGCGTGGGGTGCATGGCGCGCAGGTCGGCGTAGCGGGGCTCGAGTTCCATCAGGTCGTAGAAATGATCGACCAGGGCGCGAACTCCCTGCTCGCCACCAAGGCGCTGATACGGCGTGGCCGCAGCAGGCTGTGGCGTGGGGGTTTCTGGAACCACGGGAACGACAGGGGCAGAGACAGAAGTCATGGAGGAGCAAAGCCTGCAGCGGTCAAAACGGATTGGGATTATGAGAGAAGCCTTGCGCCAATGCTTGCCGCACATCAATCTGGCGCCGATTGCGGTGCGTCGAACCCGCCCGGCATGGGCCAAGTCGAGCTTGGCCCATGCCCTCCGCCGAGAGCCAGCAGCGCCACAACACGGCGTGGCCGGCCCCTACACCGCCCCTACACCAGTTGCCTCAGGCTCTGACCGGGCGCACGTCGCAGGATGTCGCGCAGGCTCCACCAACCCGCGAGCATGGCCAGCGCGGCCGCGACCAGCATCGAACTGGGCCACAGCAGCCACGGCGGCTGCCAGGGAAAGTGGAACACCCAGTGCGCCAGCGCCGCGCTCACCGCGGCCGCACCTGCAGCCCCCAGCAAACCGGCCAGCGCACCCACCCAGAGCATTTCGAGCAAGGCCATGCGGCGCAGCAGCCGCGACGATGCCCCCAGTGCCCGCCACACGGCCATCTCCCGCGCCCTGTCCTGGCGCGACAGGGCGAGCGAGGCGGCCAGCACCGCCAACCCGGCGGCCAAGGCGAACAGAAACAGAAACTGCACCGCGGTGATGACCTGCTCGATCAACTGCCGCAGGTGCGCCAGCAGGCTGCCCACATCGACCACGGTGAGGTTGGGAAACTGCCGCACCAGGGTGTCGTCCATGCGCAGCGCATCGCCCGGGGCGCGATAAGCGGCGAGGTAAGTCACCGGCTGGCCTTGCAGCATGGCCTGCGGCATCAGCACAAAAAAGTTGGCGTGCATGGAGTTCCAGTCCACATGCCGCACACTGGTCACGGGCGCGCTCACGCGCCGACCGGCGATGTCGAACGTGAGGGTGTCGCCCAGCTTGAAGCCCAGGGTCTTGGCAATGCCCTGCTCCACCGACAAGCCGTCGGCATCCGGACCGATGGTGCGACTCCAGTCGCCCGCCACCAAGGTATTGGCCTTGGGCAGGGTGGCGCTGGCCGAGAGGTTGAATTCTCGATCGATCAGATCCCGCGCCCGCGTGCTGGCGTAGTCGCTGCCGAACACGGCACGGCCGTTGATGGCCACCAGTCGACCGCGCAGCATGGGGTACCAGTCCTCTTGGCTCACACCGTCGTGGCGCAGCGCGGCGAGGAACGCCTGCGTCTGCTCGGGCTGGATGTTGATGACGAACCGATCCGGGGCATTAGCCGGGATCGAGGCGCGCCAGGCGTCAATCAGGCTGGTGCGCATGAGCACCAGCAGCACCAGCGCCAACAGCCCCAGGCTGAGCGCCGTCACCTGCATCACCGCGCTGGCGCGGCGTGTGGCCATCTGCCGGGCGGCCATCTGCAGCAGACCGCCAGCACTGTGGGACGAGGCTGACTGCCGTCGTACTCCGCGCCGCAGCAAGCCGGTCATGCCCCAAGCCAGCAGCGCGAACACCAGGGCCAGACCGATGAATCCGGCTGCGGCAATGAGCCCCAGCTTCAGATCGCCGGCCTGCAGCCACAGCAGAACGGCAAACACCGCCACGCCGGACACCAACAAGACCAGCGGCGCCGACTGCAAGCGCCCCAGACTGCGACGCAGCACGGCCAGCGGCGGCACCCGCGCCAATTGCAACACGGCGGGCAGTCCAAAGGCCAGCAGCAGCGCCATGCCGGTGACCGCGGCAAACGCTGCCGGTTCCCAGCCCGGTGCGGGCAGCGCGCGCACCTGCACCTGAATCAGCCCGTGCAGCAACCGGATCATGGCCCCCTGGGCAGCCAGACCGAGGCCGACACCCAGGGCCGCGGCCAGCCCGCCGAGCCAGACGAACTCGGCGGCGTAGCGGCGCAGCAGCACCCCCTGGCGCAGGCCCAGCGCCTTGTGCACAGCACACGCCTGTAGACGCCGCCGCGCAAAATCACGCGCCGACTGCGCCACCGCCACGGCCGCCATCAGCGCCGTAATCAACGCCACCAGATGCAGAAAATCGGCAGCGCGCTGCAAGGTTTGCTCCTGCGCGGGCCCGCTGTCGGCCACGGTCTCCACCCGCGTGCCGCGCGCCTTGGCGGCATGCATCTGCGCCTGAGCCCATGTCGCGTAAGACGCGGTGGCTTGGGGCGGGCCCGCCACCGCCAGCCGGTAGGTCACGCGGCTGGCTGGCTGGATCAGCCCCGTGGCGGGAAGGTCGACGCGGTTCATCATCACGCGCGGCGCGAAGTTGATGAAGCCGCCGCCGGTGTCGGGCTCACGCACCAGCACGGCCGCAACCCGAAACCGGGCGTTGCCGAGCTGCAGCGCGTCGCCCACACGCAGCTGCAGGGCACCAAGCACGGCTGCATTCACCCACACCGTGCCCGGCTGCGGCGGCCCGGTGCGTTGCACCTCGGGCCCGGTCAGGCCCTCGCGCAACACCACCTGGGCGATCAACGGGTAATGCACGCCCACAGCCTTGAGCGACACCAGCCGGGTGCGGTCGCCCGTGACGTCCAAGGCCATGCTGGGGAACACGGCCGTCTGCATGGTGCGCAAGCCCAACTCCTGGGCGCGCTGCAGATAGTCGGGCGGAATCGGGTGATCGCTGGCCACAACCACGTCGCCGCCGATGAGCTGGGCAGCGTCGCGCACCAAGGCGCCCTGCAAGCGTTGCGCCACAAAACCCACGGCCGAGAGCGCGCCGACGGCAAGCACCAGGGAGAAAAACAGCAAGCGCAACTCGCCGCTGCGCCAATCACGCCAGAACTGTCGCAAGGATTGCATGAGGGACCCGGCGCACACGCCGCCAGCACAAGACCATGCCGCGATTGTCTTCGCCCCTGCGCCACCATGCCGTCGCATGGGCTTCAGGCGCTGACCCTGGCATTCCGCCGCGCCCAACCATGGCCTGCCCGACTGGATTCGAACCAGTGGCCTACGGCTTAGAAGGCTGAAATAAAGTAATCTACAACCCTCATGAATACTTGCTTTTCGATAAGGATCCTGGCGATTTGTGGGAATCTAGTGGGAATTTGGGGGGCGTGTGGCGTACTTCGAGCAACGTAAAACGGGCTGGCTGGCGCAGGTGCGGCGCAAGGGCATGCCATCGATATCGCGCACGTTCGATCTGAAAGTTGACGCAGAGGCCTGGGCACGCGAGGTAGAGCGCGAAGCCCAACGGGGGAACGTCGCAGCGCTTCGCCAGGATGCGCAGCGCACTACGGTGGCCGATGTTGTTGCGCGGTATGTCGCGGGGCCGGTGCAATCGCTGCGCTCTGCCCGCGATGTCAGCGCGCGCTGCAAGCGCGCGGCTGATCGCTTTGGCGCGTACTTTCTCGCGAACGTGCGCGCGGCTGATGTTGCAGCCTGGCGTGATGATCTGCTGCGTGAAGGCTACAGCGCGCAAAGCGTTGTGCATCACATTAACGCACTGTCCGCCGTGCTCGCGTTCGCTCAGCGCGATCTGAGCATCGACCTGCCGCAGGGCAACCCTTGCCGCGTAATTCGCAAACCATCCACCGGCTCCGCGCGAAATCGGCGGCTCAAGCCCGGCGAGTTGGATTACCTACTGCGGGCGACGGATTCCGGGCGGGCAGACCGTATGCCAGGGCTGCGCCAAATCATCATCCTGGCAGTGGAAACCTCGATGCGCTTAGGTGAACTGCTGGCCTTGCAATGGCAGCATGTGGATCTCAAGGCTCACACAGCGCATCTACCGCGCACCAAGAACGGCGAGGCTCGGACGGTGGCACTGTCCAGTGTGGCGGTGACGGCGCTGCAGGCGCTTCCCCGGCGTCTTGATGGCCGGGTGTTCGGCTGGGCAGCGGCGGATTCTTTCGAGAAGACCTGGGTGCGCTCCAAAGCTCGGGCGCATGCCTTCTATGAGGCCGATTGCTCCGCAGACGGCGTGAGACCAGACCCGGCGTTTCTGGCCGATCTGCGCTTTCACGACCTGCGCCATGAGGCCACGTCGCGGCTATTTGAGAAGGGACTGGGCATCATGGAAGTGGCTTCCATGACGGGTCACAAGAGCCTGAGCATGCTCAAGCGATATACGCATGTCGATGCTGCCAAACTCGCTAAGAAGCTCAGATAAGTAACTGAGCAAGCGTCTGTACGCCCGGCGCATCGTGGGCTGGCGGGTCAGCCGCAGCATGCAGACGGACTTCGTGCTCGATGCCCTGGAGCAGGCCTTGTACGACCGCCAGCCGGAGGCTGATGCCTTGACGCACCATTCCGA
>JAKAFC010000020.1 GCA_021818065.1 Pseudomonadota bacterium | reverse complement strand
TGCGGTTGACCTTGTTGATGGTCTCGATCATGTGCACCGGAATGCGGATGGTGCGGGCCTGATCGGCGATCGAGCGGGTGATGGCCTGACGGATCCACCACGTGGCGTAGGTCGAAAACTTGTAGCCACGGCGGTATTCGAACTTGTCCACGGCCTTCATCAGACCGACGTTGCCCTCCTGGATGAGGTCGAGGAACTGCAAGCCGCGGTTGGTGTACTTCTTGGCGATGGAAATGACCAGCCGCAGGTTGGCCTCGATCATTTCGCGCTTGGCTTCGCGCGCCGCCTGCTCGCCCAGGCTCATCTGGGTGTTGATGTCCTTGAGGTCGTCCAGCGGCACCACCACACGGGTCTGGATGTCGATGAGCTTTTGCTGCAGTTCCTTGATGGCCGGGACGTTGCGGCTGAGCACCACCGAGTACGGCTTGTTCGAAGCCACATGCTTGTCCACCCATTTCAGGTCGAGCTGGTGGCCGGGGAAGGATTTTATGAACTCCTCCTGCGGCATGCCGCAGCGGTCCACGGCGTAGCGCCGGATTTCGCGCTCGTAGCGCCGCACTTCGTCCACCTGGGCGCGTAGCAGATTGCACAGCTTCTCCACGGTGCGCGCGGTGAAGCGCACTTCCATCAGCGCAGCGGAAATGGCGTCTTGTGCCTTGAGGTAGCTGGGCGAGCGGTAGCCGTCCTTGTCGTAGGCACGGCGCATCTTCATGAAGGCGTCGTGCACGTCGGCAAAGGCTTCCAGGGCCTTGCCCTTGAGTTCCTCCAGCTTCATGGAGGTGGCCCCGGCGCCGCCGTCCTCGTCTTCTTCGCCGCTTTCGTCCAGCGAATAGTCGACGTCTTCTTCGGCGACGTAGTCGTCGGATTCATCGTCCGACACCATGCCATCCACCACTTCATCCACCGGCAGTTCGCCGTTGTGGATGCGCGCGGCCATGGCCAGAATCTCGGCCACGGTCGAGGGCGAAGCGGAGATCGCCAGCATCATCTGACGCAGGCCGTCTTCAATGCGCTTGGCAATGACGATCTCGCCCTCGCGCGTGAGCAGTTCGACCGTGCCCATTTCGCGCATGTACATGCGTACCGGGTCGGTGGTGCGGCCGAACTCGGAATCGACGTTCGACAGCGCCGCCTCGGCCTCCTCCTCGGCCTCCTCTTCGCTCGATGCGGTCGGCCCGTGCTGGTTCAGCAGCAAGGTCTGCGCATCCGGCGTGGTTTCATACACCGCGATGCCGACGTCGTTGAGCATGGAGACGATGGTCTCCATCAATTCCGGGTCGGCCAGGTTGTCGGGGATGTGGTCGTTGATTTCGCCGTAGGTCAGGAACCCGCGGGTCTTGCCCATCTTGATGAGGCTCTTGAGCCGCGCACGGCGCCGCCCCAGTTCCTCGTCGGTGATGTTGGAGTCGTCGTAGCCGAACTCCTTGAGCAACTGCTTCTCGCGGGCACGCGATGCCTTGCGCGTCTTGGGCGCTGGCGCGGCCACCACGTCTTCGACGACTTCGACGGCGACGACTTCGACATCGGCCTCGACACCTTCCGCGTCGTCAGCCATGGGGTCGTGCAGGTCGTCCTCGGCCTCCACCATCTTGGCCTTGCGGCCGCGCCGCGCGGCGGGCTCGTCCGCCACTGCGGGCGCGGCGGTCTTGGCCGGGCGACCGCGCTTGGGCGCGGCAACTTCGGCCGGCACCGCCGCCTTGGCGGTTTTGGTGGGTTTGACGTCGGCCACGGCAGCTTCGACACGCGCCTTGGCGCGCGGCTTGTCCGTGGTCGAGCTCGCCTCGGCAACAGCCGTCCCCTTACGGGACGTGGCCGTCGTCTTGAGAGGAGGAGTCTTGGCTTGCGCTTTCGTCATGATGGACCTCAACCGGCACTGGGCACGGCGCGTAGAAAAGAGAAACGGAACTGCAGAAGTATGTAGGGTGAAGGAGCAAAATTCAAAGCGGCGTGCGGGAAATTCTGGAGGCAAGGCGCTGCGCCACATCCGTCAGACCCCGAATCAGCATGACGGTTCGCCTTGGCAGGCCGATGCAGACCCCGCAGGCCGACTGGGCAACCGATGCAAGCTCCTCGCACAGTGAAGACCGGGCCCCTTCTGGCCGTGCACGCGCATTTGTGCCCGCATGGATGCCCACAACCCTGTGACCCCAACCACCCCCGCTCTGCCTCGTGCCGTACGCTGCCTGACACCCCTTGGCATCCCCTCTGGCATCCTTTCGGCTTGCCCACCGCAACATTGCTCCGCACCGAGTGTTGTGGATTTTACAAAAAACCCGTCATTTTCGTTGCGCACCTACCGGCCGTCAAGCCCATTGCGGGCTTGATCGATTTCCTTCAAACGCAGCGCCAGGCTGCGGTATTCGGCGCGGTCGGCCGCATCGACCAGGCCACCGGCCACCAGCGCATCCTGGCGTCGCAGCAGGGCCGTGCGCTCCAGGCGCAACAACAGGGCGAAAAGATCTTGCCGGACGGTGGCTTCGTCGAGTTCCAGCGGATCGGGCGACTGCGACAACACCGACTCGGGCGCATGCCCGGCGGCGCGCAGCGTTTCCCACAACGCCGCCGCGGACAGATCGGGCTGGTCCTCGAGGATCGCCTCCAGCGCCTGGACAAAGGGCTGCAGCGGGCTGGATTCCTGCGCCAGCATGGCGTGCTGCGCCGGGCTGATGTCCCACCAGAGTGCGGGCTGCGCCAACAGCATGGGCAGCACCATGCGCAGCAGGTCGGGCGGCGCGGCAAAGGCCCGCAGCGCCGCGCGACCGCCGCGCGGACGCATGCTGGCGGTGGCCGACTGGCGGCCGAAGGTCTCCGCCGGTGCCAGGGGTTTGCGGGCCGGGGCGGAGAGTTGCAGCACCGTGCGCAGTTCGGCCACCGGCATGTCGAGTTGACGGGCGAAATCGCCGAGCAACTGGCCGAGCAGCGCCGGGGCGGTGATCTGCGCAAACAGCGGCCCGGCCTGGTGGATCGCCTGCGCCCGGCCCTCGGCGGTGGCCAGCGCCACGCCATCGAACAGGCTGGAGAACAGGAATTCGGACAGCGGCTGCGCCCGGGCGATCTCGCGTTCGAAGGCGTCGACGCCCTTGTCGCGCACGTACGAGTCGGGGTCGTGCTCCGTGGGCAGGAACAGGAACTTGACCACGCGAGTGTCGCTGAGCAGCGGCAGCGCATTCTCCATGGCGCGCCGTGCGGCGCGGCGCCCGGCGGCGTCGCCGTCGAAGCTGAACACCACCTGCGCGGTGTGGCGGAACAGCTTTTGCAACTGCTGCACCGTGCACGCTGTGCCCAGCGCGGCCACCGCATGCTCGATGCCGAACTGCGCCAGGGCCACCACGTCCATGTAGCCCTCGACCACCAGCGCATAGCCGGCGCGGGCGATCGCCGTGCGCGCCTCGAACAGGCCGTAGAGTTCCTCGCCCTTGTGGAACACCGCGGTTTCGGGCGAGTTGAGGTACTTGGGCTCGCCCTGGTCGATGACGCGGCCGCCAAAGCCGATGACCTCGCCCCGCAGGTTGCGAATGGGAAAGGTGATGCGGTCGCGCAGGCGGTCGTAGCGACGCTGCACGGCGGCAAACGACTCGGCCTGCGGTTCGATGGGATCGCCCTGCGCATCGCGCGCCACCACCAGACCCGATTGCACCAGCGCATCGGCGTTGTAGTTGGCAAAGGCGCCGGCCAGCGGCTGCCAGTCGTCCGGGGCGTAGCCGAGGCCGAAGCGCTTGGCCACCTGCCCCTGCAGGCCGCGGGCAATGAGATAGTTCTTCGCCCGGTCGCTGTGCCGCAGACGGTGCTGGTAAAACGCGTCGGCCGTCTGCAGCACGTCCACCAAGGCGGCGTGCAGGCTGCGCTGCTGTTGCAACTGGCGCAACTGCTGCGGATCGAGGTCGGGCTCGGGCACGCTGAGGCCATACCGCCCGGCAAGGTCTTTCACCGCGTCGACGAAGCCCATGCCGGCGTACTCCATCAAAAACCCCAGCGCCGTGCCGTGGGCCCCGCAGCCGAAGCAGTGATAGAACTGCTTGCTGGCGCTGACGGTGAAGGATGGCGTCTTTTCGCCGTGAAACGGGCAGAGCCCTTTGTAGTTGCTGCCGGCCTTCTTGAGTTCCACATGCTGGCCCACGACTTCGACGATGTCGGCGCGGGCCAGCAAGTCCTGGATGAAACCGGGCGGGATGCGTTGCTGCATGGCGGAGGAGCGGCGGGCGGCGGGCGGCGCGCAGCCGCGTGAACGACGCGCTGCGGCTCGGCTTACTTCGGCTGCATGCGGATGGCGCCGTCGAGCCGGATGACTTCGCCGTTGAGCATGCGATTGCTGATGATGGCTTCGACCAGTTCGGCGTACTCGGCCGGACGTCCCAGACGCTGCGGGAAGGGCACCATCTGGCCCAGCGCGGTTTGCACCTCGGGCGGCATGCCGCGCAGCATGGGCGTCTCGAAAATACCGGGGGCGATGGTCATGACGCGGATGCCGTCGCGCGCCAGATCGCGCGCCAGCGGCAGGGTCATGCCGACGATGCCGGCCTTGGACGCGGCGTAGGCCACCTGTCCGATCTGGCCGTCGAACGCCGCGACCGAGGCGGTGTTGATGATGACCCCGCGCTCGCCATCCTCCAGCGGCGGCTGTTGCGCCATCGTCGCTGCGGCCAAGCGGGCCAGGTTGAAGCTGCCCACCAGGTTGATGTCGATGACGCGCTGAAAGACATCGAGCGCGTGCGGCCCTTGTTTGCCCAAGGTGCGGGCGGCGGGGGCGATGCCGGCGCAGCTCACGGCCACGCGCAGCGGCGCCAGCGCCTGCGCGGCCTGGACCGCGGCTTCGACTTGGTCAGCCTGGGTGACGTCGCACCGCACGAACACGCCGCCGCATTGCGCCGCGGCTGCATGGCCAACGTCGTCCTGCAGATCGGCGATGACCACGCGCATGCCAGCCGCAGCCAGCCGCTGCGCCGTGGCCAGCCCCAAGCCGGAGGCGCCGCCGCTGATGACGGCGCTGTGTCCATGAAGTTGCATCAGCGTCTCCTGGTTCGCGCAACACTCAGAAGGTGTGAATAAATCCGGCGTGGCCAAGCAGCGTGCGCCAAGGGTTCCAATCAAGGCGCCAAGCACAGCCGTGCCCGTCGGCACGGCGCGCATTGGCAACGCCGAGTGGGGCCCTTGGGGCGCGATGAGGGATCATGGTGGATTTGTTCACACCTTCTCAGCCCTGCAGCGTGGCGAAGATGCGCTGCCGCACCGCGTCCACCGGACCGACACCCGACACGGTGATGAGACGCGGCGCGCCCGGCTGTTTCTGCGCCATGCGCTGGGCGTAGAACTTCACCAGCGGCAGAGTCTGCGCGTGATAGACCTCCAGCCGCTTGCGCACCGTGTCCTCTTGATCGTCGGCACGCTGCACCAGCGGCTCGCCGGTGACGTCGTCCACGCCGGGCTGACGCGGCGGATTGAACACGATGTGATAGGTGCGGCCCGAGGCAGGGTGCACCCGGCGGCCGCTCAGGCGCTGAATGATGTCGGCATCGGGCACGTCGAATTCGAGCACCACGTCGATGCCGATCCCGGCGGCGTCCAGGCCTTCAGCCTGGGCGATGGTGCGCGGGAAGCCGTCGAGCAGAAAGCCGCGGGCGCAGTCCGGCGCCATCAGCCGCTCACGCACCACGCCGAGCATGATGTCGTCGGGCACCAGCGCGCCGGCCTCCATGATCTTCTGCGCCTTCTGCCCCAGCGGGGTGCCTGCCTTCACCGCGGCACGCAGCATGTCGCCGGTGGAAATCTGGGGAATGCCGAAGTGCTCGGTGATGAAGGCCGCCTGCGTCCCCTTGCCCGCTCCGGGCGCACCCAAAAGAATCAATCGCATGAAGATCTCTCTGTTATCGAAGGCACATTTCAGAATAGCAGACCACCCCGGCCCGACGCTGACAACCGGGGCGGGCCGTGGGTTTCAGCCGGGCCAGACGGCGCGCACGCGCTGCAGGTCGGCAGGCGTGTCGACCCCGGGGCCTGGGGCATGCTCGGTCACATGCACGGCGATGGCATGACCATGCCAGAGCGCACGCAGTTGCTCCAGCGCCTCGGCCTGCTCCAGGGGCGCCGGGGGCAGCGCGGCATAGCGGCGCAGGAAGGCGTGGCGATAGGCGTAAACGCCGATGTGGCGATACACCGCTTGCGTCGCCACGCCCTGCAGACCCCAACCCTGCGCGCCCAGGGCGTAGGCGTCACGCTGCCAGGGAATGGGCGCGCGCGAGAAATACAGCGCCAGGCCGCGGGCATCGCAGACGACCTTGACGACATTGGGATTGAAAATTTCTGCCGGGTCGGTGATGGGATGCGCGCAGGTGGCCATGTCGGCCCGCGGCTGCGTCTGCAACAGCGCAGCGCAGGCGGCAGGCAGGGCCGGATCGATCAGCGGTTCGTCGCCCTGGACGTTGACGACGATGGCATCGTCGTCCAGGCCCAGCAGCGCAGCGGCTTCGGCCAGACGGTCGGTGCCGCTGGCGTGGTCGGCACGGGTGAGCACGGCATGCACACCGTGCGCGGCGCAGGCCTGGGCAATGGCCGGGCTGTCGCAGGCCACCACCACGGCGTCGGCCCCGCTGCGCGCCACCCGCTGTGCCACGCGCACCACCATGGGGGCACCGGCAATGTCGGCCAGTGGCTTGTCGGGCAGACGGGTGGAGGCCAGACGCGCCGGAACCAGCACCCAGAACGGGTGAGGCTGGGGTTGCGCAGTACTCACGCTCAGGCGTCCGCGCTGGCGGCTTGCGACGGCGCGGTGTCGGCCGGTGCGGCCGCAAGGTCGCGGGCCAAGTCGACCAGCATCAGCGGGATCTCATCGCGCACCGGGTAGGCCAGCTTGTCTCGCGGGCAGATGAGTTCCTGCGCTTCGCGGTCGTAGTGCAGCGCGCCCTTGCAGATGGGGCAGACCAGCAGGTCAAGCAGTCGGGTGTCCACGCGCGTTCTCCAGAGTGTGTTGTAGCCAGGGCAGCAAGTCTGCAGGCAGGGTGAGCTGCAGGCCGACCACCCAGAGCCGCGCGCGCAGGGCAGGCGGCAGATGGGCCGATTTTATGGCGTCTTTTTCGGTGATCAGCACCGGGCTGTCGGCCGCGAAGGCGGCAAAATCAGCCTCGGACAGCGGCTGGTGATCGCCCACCGCCACGCCCTGCACCGGCAAGCCGGCGGCGTGCAGCATGGCAAAAAACTGCCCTGGGTGGCCGATGCCCGCCAGCGCGCCCAAGGCTGACCCGGCATGGCGCTTTGCGAACTGCTGCAGGCTCAGCGTTTCCTCGCTGTCCAGACGCCGCAGCGGCCCCAGGGTGCGCGTCAGCGGCATGTGGCGCCCGCCCCCCACGATCTGCCGCAGCACGGCGTCCGGACCCAGGGTGGCGTCGCGGCGGCGCTGCGGCGACTCGCGCAGCGGTCCGGCCGGCAGCAGCAAGCCGTTGCCCCACAGGCGCTGATCGACCACGACCAGTTCCACATCGCGCGCCAGGGCCAGATGCTGCAGGCCGTCATCGCTCAGCAGCACATCGATTTGGGGATGCGCCGCCATCAGGTCCCGCCCGGCCCGCGCCCGGTTGCGCCCGACCTGGACCGGGCAGCCAGTCAGGCGCGCCAGCAGCACGGGCTCGTCGCCACAGCGGACCGGGTCGCTGCTGGCCGTGACCGCCAAGGTGGCATCGTCTGCGTTGTTGCGGCCATACCCGCGCGACACGATGCCCGGATGCCATCCCGCCTGACGCAAACCTTCAGCCAGGGCGGCGATCAGCGGCGTCTTGCCCGCTCCGCCCACGGTGAGATTGCCGACGACGACGACCGGCACAGGAAGCCGCTGCGCGCGGCACAGACCGCTGCGGTAACACCCGCGCCGCGCGGCGCTCATGGCTGAGAACAGCCAGGCCAGCGGCAGCAGCAGCCAGCTCAGCGCGCCGCGGCGCAGCCACCAATCCGGCCAGCCACTGGGCGCTGCAGTTTGCGCCATCAGGAGCCGGACGATCTCTGCGTGGCAAAGGTCAGGCGGCTCAGGCCAGCGGCGCGCGCGGCCTCCATCACATTCACCACCGACTGCTGCGTGGCCTGGGCGTCGGCACTGATGACCACCATGGATTCCGGCTTGCCCCGTGCGGCATCGAGCAGCGACTGCGTCAGCGCGGCCACGGTGCGACTGGGCAGAATGTGCTTGTTGACGGCGTACTCGCCCCCGCTGCTGACGGCGACGACGATTTCCTGCGGGCTGTTCTGCAACTTTTCGGCGTCGGCCGTGGGCAGGGTGATCTTGAGTTCGGTGAACTTGGAGTACGTGGTGCTGATCATCAGAAAAATCAGGATGACCAGCAGCACGTCGATCAGCGGTATGAGGTTGACCTCGGGGTCTTCGGCGTTGTGGCGCTTGAAATTCATGGCGGCAGGCGCGGCTCAGCGGCGCGGCAGATAGACCTGCAAATGCGTGGCAAGCCGCCGCGCGGCCTGCTCCAGGTCGACGGTGTAATCGTCCACGCGGCTGCGGAAGTAGCGGTAGAAGATCAGCGATGGCACGGCCACGATCAGCCCCAGCGCGGTGTTGTAGAGCGCCACCGAAATGCCATGCGCCAGCACCGTGGGGTCGGTGCCCGCAGCCGACTGCGAGCCAAAGATTTCAATCATCCCCACCACGGTGCCCAGCAACCCGAGCAGAGGCGCGGCCGAGGCCACGGTGGCCAGGGCGTTGAGGTATTTTTGCAGTCGGTACACCTCGTGACGGCCGGCGTTCTCCAGGTCTTCCTGCAGCCCTACGGCGCTGGCGTGCGGCCGCGCCACCGAACGAAAACCGCTGGCCAGCACCGCTCCCAGCGGCGAATTGCGTTCGAGCTTGTCCACCACGTCGGCAGCGGGCAATTGCTTGGCCGAGACGTTGAGCGCCTCGTCCAGCAGTTTGGGCGGCAGGATGCGTGCCCGGCGCAACGCCGACAGTCGCTCGAAAATCACCGCCAGTGCCACGATCGAACACAGAATCAGCGGCCAGATCGGCCAGCCTGCGGCTTGCACCATGTGAAACATGCGTTTGTCCTTCGTCTGAGAGTCTGCCCAGCCGCTGAGCGAGGCCGGGTGCAGGCGCTGCCTTCCCACCCAGCGCCGCATTATGCCGGGCAGCAAAAGTCGCCGACAATCCTGCTGCACCGGCTCCAACGCACGCCAGCGAGGGCCGCCAGCGGGGTCAGCACGTCTTGGGCATGACCGCGCGGAAAGTTATTCAAACAATCTGTGGACAACTCTGTGGGAAAACCTTGAATCGCCGCGCCAACCCACGCATTTTCAACGCCCCGCCTTAAGATGACGCTTTTTTAAGCAGATTTTTTCTTTTATAAATCAATAACTTGCCATGTGCGATCAGCATTTTCCCACGTCGTCCAAGGGGCATCACCCGCCCCTCGCGCCGTGTGCATATCCCTCGGGGCATGGCGTCTTGCTGCTGGAGAACGCCCCTTGAAATCTCCTCAACCCGGGACATTGGTCTGGAGCGTCGCCGCCTTGGTGCAAGCCTTTGCCGACGCGCTGAACGCCCGGTTCAACAGCCTCACCGTGCGCGGTGAAGTCTCCGGTCTGGTGCGTGCCGCCAGTGGCCACCACTACTTCAACCTCAAGGATGACGCGGCGCAACTGCGCTGCGTGCTGTTTCGCCAGCGCGCCATGGCAGCCAGCGTGCCGCTGCGCGACGGGCTGATGGTGCGGCTACGCGCCACGGTCAGCATCTACGAGCCGCGCGGCGATCTGCAGCTCATCGTCGAAAGCGTCCAGGCCGACGGGGAAGGCGCGCTGCTCGAAGCCTTCGTGCGTCTCAAGGCCAAACTGCAAGCCGAGGGCCTGTTCGACACTGCGCGCAAGCGCCCGTTGCCGTTTTTGCCCCGCGCGGTGGGCGTCATCACCTCGCTGCAGGCCGCGGCGCTGCGCGACGTGCTCACCACGTTGCGGCGCCGCAGCCCACATGTGCCGGTGGTGGTGTACCCCGCCAGCGTGCAGGGGGCACAGGCACCGTCGGAACTGATCGCAGCATTGCAACGAGCCCAGGCGCGGCAGGACGTCGATGTGCTGTTGCTGGTGCGCGGCGGCGGCAGCCTGGATGATCTCTGGGCCTTCAACGACGAGACGCTGGTGCGCGCCATCGCCGCTTGCGCGCTCCCCGTGGTCAGCGGCGTGGGCCACGAGACCGACTTCACCCTGGCCGACTTCGCTGCCGATATGCGCGCGCCCACGCCCACGGCTGCGGCCGAGCTCGGCGTGCCCGCGCAGGCTGCTCTGGCCGAGACGCTGGAACACGCGGCCCACCGCTTGCGCAACGCCTTGCGCCGCCATCTACAGCGCGAACAGCAGCGCTGCGATCGTCTGGCCCTGCGCTGGCCCCAGCCCGCCACCCTGCTGGCCGCACCGCGCAGCCAGCTCGCGCGGCTGCAATGGCGCCTGCAGCAGGCACGCGACAGTTTGGTACCGCAGCGCCGGGTGCGCTTGCAGCAGTGGCATGACCGACTGCATGCCGCACTGCAACGGCGGCTTCCGCAGGAACGCGAACGCTTGCAGCGCCTCGCCAGCCAACTGCCGCAGGCCAGAGACCGCCAACTCCAGGCCGCCGTCCTGCGGCTGGAGCGTGCCGCCCGGCATCTGCAACTGCTCAGCCCCCGCGCCACGCTGGCGCGCGGTTACCTGCTCGGCCAAGACGCCAATGGCCGCGTGCTGCGCGACGTCTCCCGCCTGCAGCCTGGCCAGACCCTGCAACTCAGCGACGCCCTTCACACCGTGCAACTGGCCATCGATGGCACCCGCCCGCTGCCCTATCCTCTGCCCGCAGACGACTCCACCACGCCAGCGCAAGACGCCCGCACTTCCTAGAATGAATAGCGTCTGAACACCGTGTCGCCACTCACCCAAGGAGAAGCCCATGCAACATGAACTGCCCCCCCTGCCCTTCGCCCCGGACGCCCTCGCCCCGTACATGTCGCGCGAGACCCTGGAATACCACCACGGCAAACACCATCAGGCTTACGTCAACAACACCAATAACCTGATCAAAGGTACCGAATTCGAGTCGATGTCGCTCGAAGACATCGTCAAAAAATCCAGCGGCGGCCTGTTCAACAACAGTGCCCAGGTGTGGAACCATTCCTTCTTCTGGCATTGCCTCAAGCCCAACGGCGGCGGCGAGCCCAAAGGCGCGCTGGCCACTGCCATCAATGCCAAGTGGGGCAGCTACGCCGCGTTCAAGGAAGCGTTTCACAAGTCATCCGTGGGCAACTTCGGCTCTGGCTGGACCTGGTTGGTGAAAAAGCCCGACGGCAGCGTGGACATCGTCAACACCTCCAACGGCCAAACGCCGCTGACCACCGCCGACAAGGCCCTGCTGACCATCGACGTCTGGGAACACGCCTACTACATCGACTTCCGCAACCGTCGTCCGGACTTTGTCACCACCTTCCTCGACAAGCTGGTGAACTGGGACTTTGCCGAGAAGAACTTCGGTTGATCGGCCGGAAGACGACTGACGTAAAAAAACCCGCCTAGGCGGGTTTTTTTTACGTCTCAACGCGTACAACTAAGGCCTAGCAGCTCATGGCGGCGGGCCATCGAAAACGGTGGGGTGGCTGATGGGACTCGAACCCACGACGACAGGAATCACAATCCTGGACTCTACCAACTGAGCTACAGCCACCGCAGAAAAACGAGCATTCTATACCAAGTTCCTCACGCGCCTGTCGTGAACTTTCGCGCCCCCAACATCAGCTTGCAGCAGCGGCCTCGGTCTTGGGCTTGTAGAGGATTTCCACGCCGAAACGCTTCTTCAGCGCCTCGACGTAGGCACTGATGATGCCCTGGGTCAACGCCTGGTTTTCGGCACCCGCTGCGGCACGCACCAGTTCGGCCGGGGCGGGATCTTCGATCACCTTGTCAAGCTGCACGATGGCATACCCCTGGGCGCCCAGATCGACGCCAGCGGTCGCTGGCAACTTCTGCGCGTTCAGACCGAAGGCCTTGGCAACGATGGCCGAGGACACGTCTGGGGTGGGCTGGGTCTGGTTCAGCGTGATGGGGGCGCCGAAGGCCAGGGTTGCGGGAGACTGAAGCGCCTTTTCTCCAGCCGCACGCGCCAGCTCGGCGGCCTTCTGCTCGATCAGCATCTGGCGGGCCTGCGCCTGCGCCTGGTCGAAGGGCAAGGTCTGCGCTGGCGCATACGCCAGCACGCGGGCCGAAGCCCAGACGTTGGGGGCAATCTGCACAGCCTGGATGTTGTGCTTGTTGCGCAGGCTGTTCTCGGCGAAGACGGCGTCGAGGAAGGCCTTGCTGCTCAAGGGGTTGGCGCTGCCGGGCGTGGCGGGCTGTGGCGTGCGGGTGACGTGTTCGGCGGTTTGCACCTTCAGATGGAGTTTGTCTTCCACCGTCTGAAAACTGTCGGGATGCTCGAAGACACCGTTGGTGAAAGTTTCGACATCGGCCGCCATGCGCTTTTGTGCCGCCTCGCGCTGCAGCTGCTGCTCGATATCGGCCTTGACGGCGTCGAAAGGTTGCTGGCTGCCGGGCTTGATGCCGGTGAGTTCGATGATGTGGTAACCGAACTGCGTCTTGATGGGACCGACGATATCGCCGACCTTGGCCATGCCGAAGACGGCATCGGCAAAGGGCTTGACCATGGCACTGGCGGTGAAGTAGCCCAGATCGCCGCCCTTGTCGGCCGAGCCCGGGTCTTGCGAGTCCTTGCGCGCCAGCGCGGCGAATTCCGCTGGATTGGCCTTGACCTGACGGGCGATGGCCTCGGCCTTGGCCTGCGCCTCTTGCTGCTGCGCGGCGGTGGCATCGCTGGGCACGGCGATCAGGATATGGCTGGCACGCCGCTCTGCGGGGCTGGAGAACTTGGCCAGATTGGCGTCGTAGTAAGCGCGCGCCTGCTCAGCGCTGATGGTGATGTTGGCAGCCAGGGCATCGGCGCTGAGCACCACATACTGGATGTTGGCTTCCTCGGGCTTTTGAAACCGGGCGGTGTTGGCTTTGTAGAAAGCCTCCAACTCGGCCGGTGTCGGCTGCACCTGCGCGGCGTAGTCGCCGGGCTTGAACAGCGCCAGCCGGACCTGGCGTTGTTGCGCCGCGGCTTTGGCGGCGGCCTGGGCCAGGGCCTGGCTGTCGATGACCGATCCGGCGATGCCGCCCAGCACCTGCTGCAAGATGAGCTGTTCGCGCACCTGGGCCTCAAATTGGGCGGTGTTCATGCCCTGCGCCGCAATCAGGCTGCGGTAGGCCTGCACGTCGAAGCTGCCGTCGGGTTTGCGCAGCGCCGCGATCTGCGGGATTTGCAGAATGGCCTGCTGCACCTGGGCGTCGGTCACAGCGAGGTGTTCGCGCCGCGCCTGGAGCTGCAGCAGTTGCTGGCGCACCAGGCCGTCCAGGGTACGCAGCTTCTGCTCCGGGGTGTCGAGCTGCTTGATGTCCACGGCGCTGCCCAGCATGCTTTGCAGCCGCGCGATTTCCTCGCGATTGGCGGCGTCGAGCTGCTGTATGGTGATGACCTGCCCGCCCACCTTGGCCGCCACGTCCTGACCGCGCTCAAAGCTGCTGTACCCCTGAATGCCAAACAGCACGAAGGACGGGAAGATCAGCACGAACAGCACGATCTGCATCAGCTTGCTGTGTTTGCGTATGGATTCGAGCATGGCGGTGCGGACTCAGGCGGGGTGCAATGCGCGGGGACGCGCGCATTGGGGGACAGGGTGATCGCAGCGGCTTGCGACGGCAGCGCGAGCCTTGCGGTGACCGAAACAACGGGGACTGTGAAGCGAAAGCTGGCGGACAACCGATGGTGGGTGCTGAGGGGTTCGAACCCCCGACCTACGCCTTGTAAGGGCGCCGCTCTACCAACTGAGCTAAGCACCCGGTTGCAGCCGTGAGGCGCCGCGCCGACGGGCGGCGCTGCGGCAGGCTTGCTTACTTGATGGCGTCTTTCAGGCCTTTGCCGGGACGGAATTTCGGAATCTTGGCGGCTTTGATCTTGATGGCGGCGCCGGTGCGGGGGTTGCGGCCGGTGCGGGCGGCGCGCTTGGTCACGGCGAAGGTGCCGAAGCCGATCAGCGACACGCTGTCGCCCTTTTTCAGGGTGCGGCGCACCGCGTCCACCAGCGCGTCGAGCGCGCGGCCGGCCTGGGCCTTGTTCAGATCGGCGTTGTTGGCGATGTGTTCAATCAGTTCAGCCTTGTTCACTTGTGTCCCTCTTTGGTCTTGATGACAGCGCAATGTGGGGCTTGCGCCAAAAAGATGCGCCCAGCACGGGGCGCGACGGTGATCGTTTGATTAGAGCCGGGGCAAAATACCCCTGTCAATGCGGCTTGCCTGCATGACGCCCCGGCGCGAAAGACGGCGCATTCTAAGGCAAGGCGCAGCAGACCCGGCGTGCGCTGCGCAACGGGGCGCAGCGCCATCGCCAGGGCGTCAGATGCACGCGGCGATGGCGCGGCCGACGTCGACCGTGCTGGCCCGGCCACCCAGGTCGGGCGTGCGCGGGGCGCCGCTGGCCGGGTCGAGCACGGTCTCGATGGCGTGCAGCACGGCGTCGTGCGCCGCGCGCTGGCCGAGGAAATCGAGCATCAGCGCCGCGCTCCAGATCTGCGCGATGGGATTGGCGATGCCCTGCCCCGCGATGTCGGGCGCCGAACCGTGCACCGGCTCGAACAGCGAGGGGAAACGACGCTCGGGGTTGAGGTTGGCCGAGGGCGCGATGCCGATGGCGCCGCAGCACGCCGGGCCCAGGTCGGAGAGGATGTCGCCGAACAGATTGCTCGCCACCACCACGTCGAAATGCTGTGGCCGCTGCACGAAATGCGCCGCCAGGATGTCGATGTGAAACTGGTCCCAGCGCACCTCGGGGTAGTGCGCCGCCATGGCCCGCACCCGTTCGTCCCAGTAGGGCATGGTGATGGAGATGCCGTTGGATTTGGTGGCCGAAGTCAGCGTCCGGCGCGGGCGGCGTTGCGCCAACTCGAAGGCATAGCGCAGCACGCGATCGACGCCGACGCGGCTCATCACCGTCTCCTGGATGACCACTTCGCGCCCGGTGCCCGCAAACATCCGGCCGCCGATGCTGGAGTATTCGCCCTCGGTGTTCTCGCGCACGATGAGCATGTCGATCTCGCCCGGCGCATAGGCGCTGCCGTCGCGCTTGACCAAGGGTGAGCGCACGCCTGGCATCAGCCGTGCCGGACGCAGGTTGACGTATTGGTCGAATTCGCGCCGGAATTGCAACAGCGACCCCCACAGCGACACATGATCGGGCACCACGCGCGGATCGCCCACGGCGCCGAAAAAGATGGCGTCGTGCTGGCCGATCTGCGCCTTCCAGTCATTGGGCAGCATGGTGCCGTGGCGTGCGTAATAGCGGCACGAGGCGAAGTCGAAGGTTTCGAGCTGCAGCTCGAAACCGAAGCGCCGCGCCGCGGCGTCGAGCACGCGCAGCCCCTCGGGCATCACCTCCTGGCCGATGCCGTCGCCGGCGATCACGGCCAAGCGCAAGGGTGCGGATGTCATGAAGCGTCTCCTGAACGTTGGACCACGGCCGCAGGCCGCGCCGGATTGCGGGTCACAGCCACCACGCCGGTGGCCACCAGAGCCATGCCCAGCCAGGTTGCCACGCCTAGGGTTTCGGCGAACAGCGCCCAGCCCATGAGCGCCGTGACCGGCGGCACCCAGTAGATCAGGCTGGTGACCTGCACCGCGGCGCCTCGCTGGATGAGCAGGTAGAGCAAGGCCCCCGCCCCCACGGTCAGCGCCAGCACCGACCAGGCCAATGCGCCGATGAGTTGGCCGTTCCAGATCACCGGCTCGGTCTCCAGCAGCGCAAACGGCGCGCTCAGCGCCAGCGCCGCCAGCAGTTGCACCGCCAGCGCCCCCCAGACCGAGGTGGGCGCGACGAACCGCTTCTGCCACAACGTGCCCGCCGTGATGCTGCCCAGCGCCAGCAGGGCCAGCAGCAGGTTGTGCACGCTGAGCTGCCCGCCTTCGAGCTTGTGCCATACCACCAGCGACAGGCCACCGAACCCCAGCAGCAGGCCGAGCCACTGCCGCGCGTGGATGCGCTGCCCGCCTGCCGACACCAGCACGGCGGTGAGCAGGGGTTGCAGCCCGACGATGAGGGCCACCGTGCCCGCCGGGATGCCGTGTTTCACCGCCGCCCACACGCCCCCCAGGTAGCCGGCCTGCATCAGCACCCCGACCACCGCCAGATGCACCCGCTGCCGCCAGCCCTGCGGCCACGGGGCGCGCAGCCAGCGCGCCAGGGGCAACAACAAGGCCAGCGAGAAGGCGTAGCGCAGGCAGAGAAACTTGAGCGGCGGGGCGTAGGGCATGCCGTAGCGCGCCACGATGAAGCCGGTACTCCAGATCAGCACGAACACCCAGGGCATCCCGCGCCGCAGCCACGGCGCCGTGCTCACGTCAGCTTCATGCCGGCCAGGGCAATGCGAAAGTAGTACAGCATGGACCACAGGGTGAGGATGGCGGCGAGCCAGATCAGCCACTGCCCGACCTGCACCGTATCGATCACGCCGAACAACGTGCCGCCGTAGAGCAGGAACGGAATGGCGGTCATCTGCACCGCGGTCTTGACCTTGCCGACGTAGCTCACCGCGACGCGGCGCGACTGGCCGATCTGCGCCATCCATTCGCGCAGGGCGGAGATGGCGATTTCCCGGCCGATGATGATGAGCGTGACCAGAGCATCCACACGGCCGAGTTGCAGCAGGATGAGCAACGCGGCGCTGACCATGAGCTTGTCGGCCACCGGGTCGAGGAAGGCGCCGAAGGCCGAGGTCTGGTTCCACTTGCGCGCCAGGTAGCCGTCGAGCCAGTCGGTGATGCCGCTGAGGACGAACAGCACCGTGGCCGTGAGGTTGCGCTCGGGCAGGCTCATCCACGCCGTCGGCAGGAAGTACACGCCCACCACCAGCGGAATGGCGGCAACGCGCGCCCAGGTGAGCAGCGTTGGTAGGTTGATCGCGCGCGACGTCATGGCAACAGACTGTGGAGGGAGAATGGGAACCTTGCGACCGGACGGACAATCCATCCGGTGCAGCATCGTTGCAGGATCACGGCATGATAGGCCGCACGCGCTGCACCACGCCCTCTGCAGACAGGACCCCCGCATGAACGCCAACTGGTTTGCCGCCCACGTCGATCTTCTGCTGTACATCTATGGCGGCATCGCCATCGCCATCGTCCTCTGGACGCTGTGGCGCGCTCGCCAGCGTAAACGCGCCGGTGCGCAGCGACGCGCAGCAGCCAACCGCGGCTCAGACTGAGGGCTGGGCGGGCATATCCACCCAGGCCAGCAGCCCGCCGCCGTCGCGCGGCTGCAACCCCACAGCCCAGCCATGCTGCTGCGCCAGCTGGCGCACGATGGCCAGACCCAGCCCCGAGCCGGCGCCGGGCGTGCGCGCCGCATCGAGGCGGACGAAAGGCTCGAACACCGACGCGCGATGCTCGGCGGGAATGCCCGGGCCACGGTCAGCCACGGCGATGCGCACCCAGCCGGGCGTCGGCGATGGCTCGGCCAGCAACGTGATCTGGCCCGGGGCGTGGCGCACCGCATTGCCCAGCAGGTTGTCAACCGCGCGCTGCAGTGCGGCGGCGTCGGCCCAGGCGTGCAGCGACGCCGGACACTGCACGTCGAGCTCGGCGCCCTGCGACCCCGCCCACTCGGCATGCTCGTGCTGCCGCGCCTGCAGCCAGGGCAGCAGTGCCAGATCTTGTGGCGCCTGCGCCTGCAGGCCGCGCGCCAGTTGCAGCACTTCGCCGATCAGGCGGTCCATCGCCAGCACATCGCGCTCGATCTGGTCGAGCCGGGCGTCATCGGGCTGCATGCGCTGCAGTTCCAGCGCCAGGCGGATGCGCGCCAGCGGCGTGCGCAAGTCGTGCGACACCCCGGCCAGCAGCGTGGTGCGCGCCTGCAGCAAGGCGTCGATGCGCTGCGCCATCTGGTTGAAATGCGCCGCAAGCCGCGCCAGCTCGCGCGTGCCGCTCTGCGGCAGACGCTGCGGGGTGTCGCCGCGCGCCAGCCGGGCTGCGGTCTGTTCCATGGCTTCCACCGGACGGGTGATGCGCCGCGCCCACCACAGCGCCAGACCGATGGCCAGCGGCAGGGTCAGCAGCAGACCGAACAGCAGTGCCCGCAGCGGCTGCGTCTGAATGCGGCTGTTGTCCACGCCCACGCCGATGTCGTGCCCGCCAGCCGGAATGCTGGTCCACAGCCAGACGTGGCCCTGGGCGTCGGTGCGCTTGTCGAAATACAGCGGGTGGCCCACGCGCTGCTGCAGCGCCTGCTCGACATAGCCGATGTACAGGCCGTGCAGCAGCCCGCTGTCGGCCGGGGCAGGCATGCCCGGCTGCAGGCTCAGGCGGTAGTTCTGCTGCAGCTCGCGCTCGAAAGCCGGGCGGGTCTGCGGCGGCAGTTCGGCCCAGGTGCGCGCCGACAGCACCATCAGCCCGGCCAGATCGTGCGCCGAGCGCTGTGCCATGGGTTGCAACACGAACAACAGCGCCACCGCAGCGAACGCCAGCTCCAGCAGCAGCACCAGCACCAGCATGGCGCGCACCGTCTGCAGCCGCAGGCTGGGGGTGCGTAACAGCGTGTCGATCAGGCGGGCATCGCGGGGCATTGCGGCGCGCGGGTGGGTCAGACCGCGTCACCCGCGGGGTTGAACAGATAGCCCTGGCCGCGGATGGTGCGGATGTACACGGGATGCGCGGCGTCGGGTTCGATCTTGCGGCGCAGCCGGGTGACGCGCACGTCGATGCTGCGGTCGAAGGCGTCGCGCTCGTAGCCCTTGAGCCAGTCGATGAGCTGGTCGCGACTGAGCACCCGGTTGGGATGCGCGGCCATGACCTGCAGCAGGGTGAACTCGGCCACGCTCAGGCCCACGTCCTTGCCGTCGCGCAGCAGACGAAACGCCGGGGCGTCGAGCACATAGGGGCCGAACTGCCTGACGCCTGGCGTGGCCTCGGGTTGGGCCTTGGGCGGCATCTCGGCAGAGCCACCCGGCTGCGCCCGACGCAGCAGGGCGCGCAGCCGGGCGAGCAGCTCGCGCGGACTGAAGGGCTTGGGCAGATAGTCGTCGGCACCAACCTCCAGGCCGATGACGCGGTCGATCTCGTCGCCACGCGCCGACAGCATCAGGATGGGCAGGTCGCCGTCTCGCCGCAACTCGCGCGCCAGCGCCAGACCGTCTTCCCCGGGCAGCATGATGTCGAGGATCACCGCCTGCGGCCTGGCCTGCGCCAGACTGGCGCGCATGGCCTCGCCGTGCGCCGCCAGATCGACGACAAAGCCGTTGCCCGCCAGATAGTCGCGCAGCATGGCCCGCAGCTCGGGGTCGTCGTCCACCACGAGGATGCGCGGGCTTTGCGGAACGGGCGGGGTGCTCATGGGCGGAAGTCTAGGGCCGCCACGGCCAATTGCATGCATCTGGACATGCGCTGAAACACAACGTCACACAGCGCAACCCACTGCAGCCACGGCGACATCGCGCCGCAATCCGCCGGGCGAACCATGGCGGCATCGACCACGACCACTGCCTTGTCCGCTTCGCCATGTCATCCCGCCTGGTTCCCTTCAACCGCTTTGCTGCCGCGCTCAGCCTGCTCTCGCTCCTCGGGAGCATGGGGGTGGCGAGCGCACAGCAGCCGCAGTTGGGCAAGGGTGCGCTGTTTCAGGCATCCCGGCAAGTGGCTGCGGATCAAGCGCGGCAAGTCGAGGGCAGCGTGGCGCCGCCCTTGCGCCAGGCACCGTCCGTGGCGCCTTCGGGCATGGCCCCGGTGCTGCGGGAGCTGCAAGCCGGCGGACCGAATCGCGACGCGCAGGACTCGCCGTTCGGCACGGGCTACGAGCGGCGTATGGAGCGCGCCGCCGCGGCCGCTGGGCTGGCCGACGGCACACCGGCACGCCCGGCAGCCGCGGGGGCAGCAGCCGGTGGCGCTGGTGCCGCTGCCGGCGCGCAAGCGGGCGGACAAGGCAGTGGGCGTGGTCGACGCTGATCGTTCAACTTCAAGGAGTGCATCATGAAACACATCAAGTCTCTTCAAAGCCTTATTGCCATCGCCGCCATGAGCGCGGCAGGTTCCGTCTTCGCCGCCGGCATGGGCGGGGGTGGCATGGGTGGTGGGATGGGCGGAGGCATGGGCGGCGGTATGCCTGCCAGTGCCGGTACGGGAGCCGGGCAGATGCAGCAGCATCAATATCAATACCAACACCAGAATCAGAACCAGTACCAGAACCGCAACATGCACCAGAACGGCGGACAGGGTGCGGGGCAAGGCGCGAGCCAGGGCGCGGCGCAAGGCCAGAAGCTGCAGCAGCGCGATCGGCTGCAGGACCCAGCCCTGCACGCCACCACGCCGACGGCCCCGGCCGCCCCGACCAACTGAGCTGGAGGATGACCTGACATGCAACGCCGACTCTTTCTGGGTTCCGCCCTCGGCGCTGCGCTGTTGACCCTGGGAGGCTGCGGCGGCGGAGACAGCGCCGTCGCCGCAGCCCCTACGAGCTCAGACGCAGCCACGGCCACGGCCGCTTCATCCACACTCAGCACCCAACTCGCCAGCATCCCGCCCAGCGAGCTGTCACCCAGCGAAGCGCAGGCGCTGGTGTTCATGCGCGAGGAAGAAAAACTCGCCCGCGACGTGTACCAACTGCTGGGGGCGCAATGGGGGCAGAAGGTGTTCAGCAACATCGCCGCCAGCGAACAACAGCACATGGACGCCGTGGCCCTGCTGCTCGCGCGCTACAACCTGCCCGACCCCGCGGCCAGCACGGCGGTCGGCGTGTTCACCGACCCGGCGCTGCAGCAGCTGTTCAACAGCCTGATGGCGCAGGGGCAGACTTCGCTGATTGGCGCGCTCACGGTGGGGGCGACCATCGAAGACCTGGACATTGTCGATCTGCAGCAACGCATCGCCGCGACCGACAACGCCGACATCGCGCTGGTGTTCAGTGAACTCATGAAAGGCTCACGCAACCACCTGCGCGCCTTCATCTCGCAACTGACACGGCAGGGCGCGAGCTACACGCCGCAATACATCAGCCAGGCCGAGTTCGACGCCATCATCAACAGCCCGATGGAAACCGGGAGTGTTTGATCCCGCCGCGGGGGGCGCACGATAGAAAGGATGGCCCGGAAATCGTCTGCCCCCCGCGGCGTGCTGTGCGCTTACTTCTTCCCCGGCTTGAGGTCGGCAAAGTACATCGCGATCTGGTCGATGTCGGTGTTGCTCAGCGGCTTGGCCATGGGCCCCATGATGGGATTGGGGCGGGTGCCATCGCGAAACTCCTTGAGGGTCTGCACCAGATAGTCTTTGTTCTGCCCCGCCAGATTGGGATAGGTGGGCAGAATGGCGTGGCCATCGACGCCATGACAGGAAAAGCAGACGCCGAATTTGGCGTTGAGCGCAGCGGTGGGCGCGGCCTGGGCCAGCGCGGCCGTGGCGGCCAGCCAGACACCCGCAATCAACAGGGAGAGGGTTTTGGATTTGGACATGATGCAAAGACGATTCAAGATTGAACGATAATGGGGACCGTGGCGGCGGCGGTGCGCGCCGCCGCCGGGCTCAGGCGGCGATGTTGCGCACGTAGGCCCACACGCCGATAGCGAAGAACACGGCCACCCAGGTCAGGTTGATCCACACGGCGGTGTCGCCCAGACGGGATACGGTGCGGTCTGCCGTGTACAGGCCCTTGACCTTGCCAGCCTTCCACAGCATGGTGGAGTAAAACGCCACCAGCGAGCCGCCCACCGCCACGAAGGTGGCGAAGAACCAGACCACTGCGCCCCACTCGACATGCGGCTTGGAATTGAGGTCGTAGTGGAACGGCGCGAGGTAAGCCACGCGCAGCGCCTCCCGGTCCACCGAGACGATCAGCGCCATCAAGGCGTAGAGCGCCATGGCCGAATACGCCTGCAGCGCCGAGCCGCCCACGGGCACCTGGCGCGCATACAGCGCCACCCCCACGATCAGCAGCAGGGTGAGCCAGAACAGCGGCTGGCTGAACACCTGCATCTGCGACGGCAGGCCGTAGGCCCACAGCAGGCCGGTGACGAGTTGCAGCGCCACACCCCAGTACGCCGTCTTCACCCCAAGGCGATGCGCCAGATCGAGATAGTCGGACGGAAAGTCAGCGCGCGCCCGGAAGTAGCGGGCGTAACCCAGCAGGAATACCCCGGTCATGGTCAGCGACATCACCATGAAAAAAGCGAAGCGCGGCAACTCGAAGGCATGGATGCCCATGCCGTTCATCACCGGCACGCCCTGCGGGGCATACCACTGCAGCCACTTCTGCGGAAACAGCCCCTGGTACGACAGCACATGCATGATGAAGCCGTCGAACACCAGGATGCTCAGCGCTGCCGTGGCCCACCACACCGTGGTGTCCGGGGCCTTGGCCGCGTGCGCCACGTCGTGGTTCTTGAAATAGAACACGAACCACAGGGTGTAGCCCAACCCCAAGCTGAAGATGAAAAAGATCACCCAGAACGCCGACAGCACGTTGCTGGTGTACCAGGACGGGTCGTAGATGGTCTGCGTGAACAGCAGCGGCGCCACACCGAGCACGATGGCCATGGACACGGCCACCTTGGACACCCCGGTCATGGCCACCGACAGCCGCGCCCAGGCCGATTGCTGGCGCCGCATGAAGGCGATGATGGCCAGCAGGCCCGAGCCCAGCGCCAGGTTGACGAACGCGATGTGGAACGACCAGGTGAGGACGTTGAGATACTGAAAAATCCATGCGGGTGCCGGCAGACCAGCGGGGTCTTGCAGGGCGTGCAGCATGGCGGTGACGGATGCGTTGTCCATGACTCAGTCCTTTGCTTTGACGGGTTGCGCGGCGGCCTGCGCCACGGCGGTGTGCAGCGGCGCGGCGGCGGGCGCGGCGCGGGCGATCAGATGGCCTTCGGCATCCACCGTGCCGGCGTTGACCGCGGCCAGGAAGGTGGCCAGCGCTCGTTGCTCATCGGCGGGCAGATCGATCTTGGGCATGTAAGGCACGGAACCATGCGCCAGCGGCCCGTTGAGAAAGCCCTGGATCATGGCCACGTCGGTGGTGCCGTGCAGCAGTTGCGGCAAGGGGCGCAGCGGGCCATCGCGATTGATGGAGTGGCAGTTCGAGCAGGCCATCACCGCCAGCAGGCGCCCGGCCTGCATCTGGTTCTGCGGCGTGATCACGCGCAGATCGGCGGGGACGAAGGCCGCGGCCTTGAGCAGCCCCTCCTTGGCGATGACGGGCACCTCATCTTGAATGCCCAGGCCCGGCACGTCGCGGCCGATGATCTGGTTCGAGTACATGTACTGCCCGGCCACCCAGGGCTTGCGCAGGCTCTCCCGCGTGCGCTCCTCAGGCCAGATGCCCGCAATCAGCAGGATGACGACCATGGCCGCGGCCAAGGGCACGCGTACCGCCTGCGGCTTGAGGTACACCCACAGCAGATAGGCGCCGATCAGCAGCGAGGTGACAGCCAGCGGGATGAAGGTGGTGACGCGGAAGTCCACATAGCCGAACCAGTGCGGCAGGCGGTCTTTGAGGATGACCAGGGCATTGGGCGGCAGGGTGGCGACGTACCACATGAACGACAGCGCCCCGCCCACCAGCCCGGTGAGGCCGAGCTTGGCCACGGTCTGGCCGACGTCG